>JALRCR010000120.1 GCA_023257255.1 Gammaproteobacteria bacterium
GCGCTAGCCGACGTCGACGATTTGCTGAAACGCGCACCCAGGCACTACGACGCCTTGGTGTACCGGGCCGTCCTGCTGCGCGCGGCCGCTCAGGTGCCGGCGGCGATTGCGGTCTGGGGTGAGGTGCTGAAGCAAAATCCCCGCGACTTCACCGGCCTCCTGCTGCGCTCGCGACTATTACTGGGACAGGACGAGGTGACGGCGGCGGCGGCCGACGCGGCCCGCCTGCGTAAGGAATATCCCGGCCAGCCCGCGGCGCTGGTCCAGCACGGGGTGATTGCGCTCGTGGAGGGCAAGCCCCGCGTGGCGCTGGACGACGCGCAGGCGGCGCTGCAGGTGGCGCCGACGCTGTTCTCGGCGATGCTGCTGGCGGGCCTCAGCCATCACGCGCTGGGCGCCGAGAGTCAGGCCGCAGAAATGCTGAAAGCCTGCCTGGCCGCGCAGCCCGCACACGGGATCGCGCGTCGCGCCTACGTGGAAACATTGCTGAAGCTCAATCAGCCGGCGAGCGCCCTGCAGGCCGCTGCAGCCGGCGGAGACACCGATCCCCGGCTGCTCAGTCTGGCCGCCGAAGCCCATTTCGCGCTGAACGAGCCCGCCGCCGCCGAAGCCCTGCTGGCGCGGGCGGCAAGTCTGGGACCGCCGGATGCGGGACTGCAGATCCGCCGTGCGCTGGCGACCCTCGGCGCCGGGGATGAAGGGCAGGGCCTGACGGAACTGGCGAGCGCGGTGCAACTGGCTGAGGGGGCAACCCCGGCCGATGAACTTCTGGTCGTGCGCTTATTGCGCGGTGGCGATCTGGCCAGCGCGGCGCGCGCCATCGAGGCCCTCGCAAAACGCGCGCCCGACAGCGCGCTCACCCACAATTTGCGGGGGCTGCTGGCCGTCCAGCAGGGCGACGCGGCCGCCGCCGTGAAAGCCTTTACTGCGGCGTTGACGCGGGCGCCGGCCTTCCTGCCGGCCGCGGTAAATCTGGCGCATCTGCAGCTTGCGCAGGGCGATGTGGCGGCCGCGCGGGCGAGCTATCGGGCCGTCGCCGCCGCCGCCCCTGACGCGCTGGCGCCGCTGCTCGCGCTGGCGGACTTTGAACGCCTGCAGGGCGAGCGCCAGGCGGCGCGCGAGGCCTATACGGCGGCGCTGGCGATCAGCGCAAAATCGCTGCCGGCGCATCTGGGTCTTATCGCGCTGGCGCTGGCCGGGCAGGACAAACCCGCTGCCGAGCAGGCTGCCGAGGCGGCGCTCCAGCAGTTGCCCGACGAACGCTTGCTGTTGCTGCCGGCCGCGCGCGCGCTGCACTGGGCCGGTCAGCCTCGACGGATCGACGAGCTGATCCGGCATTACCTGGCGCTGGACGCGGCGAGCCCGATGCGATGGCTGGAGGCCGCGGCCTTCTATCGCAGCATTGCCGACGATGCCGCCGCTGACCGCAGTCTGCGCGACGGTCTGGCCGCGGCGCCGGGCTACGCGCCGCTGCAGGTAGCCTGGGTGACGAGCCTGCTCGCGCGGGACCGGTTGCCGGCGGCGCGGACCTTTGTGGTCGACCTGCAGGCTCGCCAGCCAAGCGCACCGGTCGGCTGGCTGCTGGCGGGGGCGCTCGAAACCCGGGCCGGCCGCCATCGCGAAGCGGCCGCTGCCTATGCCCACGCGCTGACCCTGCAGCCGGTGGGACAAATTGCCTGGCAGTGGTTTGCCGCGAGCGCGCGGGCCGGTCAGGCCGCCGCCGCCGAGGCGAGTCTGCTGGCGTTTGCGGAGGCCCACGCAGGTGACGTGTTTGTGCACAGCCGGCTGGGCGATCTGGCGCTCGGGCGCGGCGATTATCCGACCGCCATTACCCGCTACGAGCGCGCGCTGGCGGCCGGCCCGGCGACGGCCGAGGTGCTGAACAATCTGGCCTGGGCCTGCTGGCGGCAGGGCGACCTGCGGGCGCGTCAGTTTGCGGAGGCGGCCTGGCGGGCGGCGCCTGAGTCGCCGCTCACGCTGGACACCCTGGGCTGGATTCTGCTCGCGGAAAAAGACAGCACCCGCGCTATCGCGCTGCTGCGCCAGGCGGCGCTGCGCGCCCCCACCGACCCGGATATCCGCTACCACCACGCCGCTGCGCTGGCCGCTACCGGGCAGACCGCGGCAGCCCGCGAGGCGCTTGCGCTCGCGCTGGCCGACGACCAGCCCTTCGTCTCACGCCAGGACGCCGAACGCTTGCGCGCGCGTCTTAAGTGATGTGCGCCTGCCTGAGGCAGATCAAGGCCGGGCCGACGTCGATCCCGCACTGTCCAATCCACGCCATCGACCTTCAGAACAACACGGAGCAGCACTATGCGGGACAGCAATCACAGGACGGGGGCGGCGGGCAAACTGCCCGCCATCGCGCTATTGGCAGTCAGTCTGAGCGCCTGCTCGGGCCAGCTCTGGTCGCCCACCCGGCCGGCCGCCCCTCGCGAAAAAATTGCGGCCAGCGACTGGACCTATCGGATCGGTCCGCTGGATACCCTCAACATTTTCGTCTGGCGCAATCCTGAGCTTTCGCAAACCGTCACCGTGCGCCCGGACGGCAAGTTCTCAACGCCGCTGGTCAAGGAACACCTTGCCAGCGGCAAGACCCCCGCCGTGCTGGCCGGTGAGCTGGAAACCGCGCTGGCCGACTACGTGCGCGATCCGCTGGTCACCGTCACCGTCGGCGGCTTTGCCGGCGAGTACGACGATCAGGTGCGGGTGGTCGGCGAGGCGGTCAAGCCGGCGGCCACGCCCTGGCGGCAAAACATGACGGTGCTCGACCTGATGATTCAGGTCGGTGGCCTGACCGAGTTTGCCAGCGGCAACCGTGCGGTGCTGGTGCGCTACGCGGCCGGCAAGGAAGACGAGTTCCGGTTGCGCCTCGACGATTTGGTCCGCGACGGCGACATCTCCGCCAATGTCCCGCTGAAGCCGGGCGACGTGCTGATCATTCCCGAAGCCTGGTTCTAGCGCCCGGCGCACAGTTCGCGAGGAGGCAACGACGACCCACCGGCTGACGGGAGTTTTTATGCAGGACCAGCTTCAGACGACGCGCACTTTTTTGCGCATGGCGTGGCTTTACCGATGGGCAGGCTTGAGCGCGGCGGTGCTGTCTTGCGCCCTTGGCTGGACGGTGGTGTTGCTCATCCCGGACCAGTACGAAGTCAGCGCCAAGCTTTATCTCGATTCGCGCTCCATGCTGCGTCCGCTTTTGCGCGGCATTGCGTTCGATTCGTCGACGCTCGAGGACACCGCTGCGCTGCTGGGGCGCACGCTGCTGACGCGGCCGAATCTCGAGGAAGTGGCACGCCGCACCGACCTCGATCTGGGCACCCACAGCCCGGAAGATTTTGACCGCTTGATCACCGGCCTCGCACAGTCGATCAAAGTCAGCGGCACGACTCGCGACAACATCTACGAAATCAGTTTTCGTCATCCGGTGCCGCGCACGGCAAAGGCCGTGGTGGATGAGCTGCTGAACCGCTTCATGGAGTCGGCGCTGGGCGATACCCGGCAGGAAACGGCGTCTACGCGCAAGTTTCTCGACACCCAGATTGCCAGCTACGAGCAGCGGCTGGCGAGTGCGGAAGAACGGCTGAAGGATTTCAAACAGCGCAATCTCGGTGTGATGCCCGGCGCCCAGGGCGGCTACTTTGAACGTCTGGAAACCGCGCGCAGCCAGTGGCACGAAGCCCAGCTACAGCTGCAGGAGGCCACCCGCAGTCGCGACCAGTTGCACCAGCAGCTGGGCGGCAGTCCGGCGACGTCAACCAGTCCGGGCAGCGCGGAAGATCCGGAGCTTGCCGCGCTCGACCTGCGGATCGCGGACTTGCACAAGCGCATCGACGACCTGCTGCTCAATTTCACCGACCGCCATCCCGACGTCATTGGCATGCGCAAGCTGCTGGATGACTTTGGCGCCAAGCGCAGCGCGCTGGTCGCGGCGATCGCCAAACGCCCGCCGACCGCCGTCGCCAGCCCGGTGTCGGCCGCCGATCCGTATCGGGCTCAACTGCAGGTCGAAGCCATTCAGGCCGGCGCGCAGGTGGCGGCGCTGGAAGCGCGCGTCGCGGCGCACGCGAGCCGGGTGAGTGAACTGGAGAAGAAGGTCGGCACGGTGCCCGAAGTCGAAGCAGAACTGGCGCGCCTTAATCGCGATTACGACGTCAACAAGAAGCAGTACGACGAACTGCTGTTACGCCGCGAACAGGCCTTGATGTCGCAGGAAGCGGAACAAAGCCAGGAAGACGTGAAAGTCAAAATCATCGACCCGCCGCGGCTGCCGCTGTTGCCGGTCGGGCCCAATCGCCTGCTGCTGGCGAGCGTCGTGCTGGTGCTGGGGCTGGGCTTGGGCGGCGGGCTGTGTGTGGGGCTGTCGCAGCTCAATCCGCGGGTGATCGATGTGCCCGATGTGCGTGAGATGACCGGCCTGCCGGTGCTGGGCGCGATCAGCCTGACCGCGGGCCCGCAGCACCGTCAGCAACGGCGCTACGAGCTGCTGGCCTTTGGCGCGGGGCTGTTCGGCATCGTGCTGGTGTACGCCGCGCAGGTCACGCTGTTTCTGCTCGACATCAATTTGCACGGGCGCTTGCAGCACGTGCTGGGAGCCCTCACATGAGCATCATCGAACGCGCCATGCGCCAGCAGACCGGCGCCGCGCTGCCCCCGGCGAGCGTGGAGTCCCCCGTCGCCAGCGCGGTCCTCGACGAAGCCCCTGCCGGTGGCCCGATGCCGCCGACGCGCGCCCCGGCGCTGACGCTCGATTTCGCGCAGCTGGGCCGGCTGGGCTATCTGGTGCCGGGCGACCCGGCGGCGCGTTTGTCAGAGGAGTTTCAGCAGGTCAAACGCCGCCTCATCGGCAACACCGTGCCCGGCATGCTGGCCGGCACGCGGCCGCCGAATCTGGTGATGCTGACCAGCGCGATCCCGGGTGAGGGCAAGACCTACGCCACGATGAATCTCGCGCTCAGCATTGCGATGGAAATCGATCGCCGGGTGCTCGCCATCGACAGCGACATCATGAAGTCGGACCTGAGCCGGCTGTTCGGGGCGTGGAATCGACCCGGACTCTACGACCTGCTGGTCCACCCCGAACTGGATGCCGGTGAGGTCATTTCGCGCACCAATCTGCCGGGGCTAACCTTTATGCCCGCAGGCACGGTGCGCGAAGGTATTACCGAGCGGCTGGCCAGCCAGGCGATGGTGCGCTTGGCCGGCGAACTGGCCGCACGCTATCCCGACCGCCTCATCGTCTTCGACGCGCCGCCGGTGTTGGCGATGTCCGGCGCGGCGGCGCTGGCGCCCTTGATCGGGCAGGTGGTGCTGGTGGTGGAAGCCGGACGCACCTCGCGCGAAATGCTGACGCGCACGCTCGCCGCGCTTGAGCACACTGAAATAACCGGCGTGCTGCTGAACAAGCTACGTCATCGCCCGGCGGGCAGCGTGTACGGCTACAGCTACGCCTATGGCGCTGGCCAGTCGCCTGCGCTGACCGCGTCCTGAGGGCAGGGCATGCCGATTTCTTTCCCTGCCCGTCGTCTGCTGATAGGCCTTGCGGTGAGCGGCGTCACGCAGTCGGCGGTGGCCGGCGACTGGCGCGTGGTGCCCAGCCTGTCGGTGACCGAGAACTACACCGACAACGTGCTGCTGTCGGAGCGCAAGCCGGCGGGCGATTTCTACACCACGCTGGTGCCCGGAGTCGCGGTGCGCGGCAAGGGGCGGCGGCTGAGCCTCAACGCCGATTATGCCGCCGAGCGCCTGTGGTTCTACGACAATCACGAACTCGATCGGACCACGCATCGGCTGGACGGCGATTTGGCGCTGGAAGTGCTGCCGGAGCATCTCTTTCTCGATGCCCGAGGTGCGCTGTATCCGGCGCTGCGCAGCGGCAGCGGGGCGCTTAGCAATCGCAGCCGCACGGCGTTTCGCGACCGTGCAGGCCTGACCGATCCGCAGAGCAATCGCGCCGACGTCAGCGTCTGGGATCTCACGCCGCGCTACGAGCAGCAACTCGGTACCTTCGCGCACCTCACCGCCAGCGCCGGCTTCAGCAACACCAGCACCGACGACCTGCGCGACGTGGGGACGGGGCGCGGCAACGACTGGCTGGCCCGGCTCGCGAGCGGCCAGCGCTTTGCGCGCAGCGACTGGTCGTTGGCCTATCGCCGGCGCGATCTGGAACGCGCCGGCGTGGGGCGGGATTCGAGTCTGCAAAGCCTGCTGGCCGAGTTTGGCTATCGCCTCAACCGCCGGTTCCGGGTGACCGGCAGCGTGGGCTACGAGGACGAAGACTACGGCGGCGATCAGCGGGCCCAGCGCGGACCGACGGGTTCGGTGGGGCTGGTGTATTCACCGGGCGAACGCACCTCGATTTCCGGCAGCATCGGCCAGCGCGTGTTCGGTATGACCAAGTCTTTCATCGCCACTCATCGTGCGCGCCACAGCGTGGTGTCGGTCAGCTACAACGAAGACCTGCGCACGACCGCCGAAGTGCTGCGCGATCGTCAGGCGTTTACCCGGCGCGACGAGTTTGGCAATCCGCTCCCGATCGACAGCGGGATCAGCCCGGACCTGCCGGCGGGCATCGACACCCTGGGTTTGACCAACGACGTGTTTGTCGACCGTCGTCTGAATGCCAGCGTCGGCTACACCCACCGGCGGGACTCGGTCTCGCTCGCGGTCTACCGGCTGGAGCAGGAATCTACCCGCAGCCGCCGGCACGAATCCGCTGTGGGCGGCGGGCTCAACTACGGGCATCAGCTGTCGCGGCGGGTCAGCGTCGGGGTGTCGGCCGACTACCAGCAGCGCGAGCTCGAGCAGCCCGCCGGCAGCACCGATTTCTACGCCGTGTCGCCCTACCTGAGTGTGCAACTCGGGCCTCACGCGACCACCCGTGTCAGCTACTCGTGGATGGACAGCCAGTCTGATTTTGCGGGCAGCACTTTTACCGAAAACGCCGTGCAGGTCGCCTTGACCTGGGCGTTCTGAAGGGAGGCGTTATGTACGAGCAGTGCTATGGCTTCAGCGGCAAGCCGTTTCAAATCAACCCCGACCCCGGCTTCTTTTTTGAAGCCGCCGGTCACCGCCGCGCCTTGGCCTATCTGCGCTACGGCCTGCAGCAGGGCATGGGATTTATTGTCGTCACCGGCGACATCGGCACGGGCAAGACCTTGCTGGTCAACACGCTGTTTCGCGAAATTGCCGGCGAGAAAATTCTGGCCGCGCGAATCGTCTCCAGCAATGTGGGTGACGAAGATCTGCTGCGGCTGGTGGCGGCGCAGTTCGGCCTCTCACCGGACGGCTCGAAGGGCGAATTGTTGAACCGGCTCGAAGCGTTTTTTCGCCAGTGCGCCGAGGCCGGCAAGCGGGTGCTGCTGGTGGTGGACGAAGCCCAGAACATGCCGCGCAGCGCGCTCGAAGAACTGCGCATGCTGTCGAACTTCGAGCATCAGGGGCAGCCGCTGGTGCAAAGCTTTTTGCTGGGGCAGCGCGAGTTTCGCGAGATTCTGCGGGCACCCGGGCTGGAGCAACTGCGCCAGCGGGTGCTGGCCGCGTTTCATCTCAAGCCGCTGACCCAGGCTGAGACCGAGATCTACATCCGGCATCGTCTGGGCAAGGTCGGTTGGCAGGGCGATCCGAAAATCGACGATGCGGTGTATGGCGGGGTCTTCGCCTTCACCGCAGGTGTGCCCCGGCGTATCAACACCCTGATGGACCGCTTGCTCCTGAATGCGAGTCTCGACGGGCGACACGAACTTGATCTCGCCGGGCTGCAGGCGGTGACGGCAGAAATTCTCGCTGAACAGCAGTTGGGCGAGCGCGTGGGGGCGCCGGTGCCGCTGGCCGTCGCGCCAGCGCCGGCCCCCGCAGTACAGGCTGCCCCCGAAGCGGACGAGGCTTTGCGGCGCATGGAGGCACGCCTCGCCGCCATGCAGCGGGCCTACGACAATCTGGCCGAATCGCTGGCTGTGCCGGCGTCGCCCAGCCCACCGCCGCCCGCTGTACCGAGCCGCTGGTGGCCGCGCGTGGTGCTGGCCAGCAGCGCACTGGGTCTGGTGGCCATTGGTCTCATGATCCTGATGCGACATGGCTGAGGCCGCTGCGCCGGCGGCGTCCGGCATGCGCAATGCGTTCAGCGTCGATGTCGAAGACTGGTTTCAGGTGGCGGCCTTCGATCCCTATCTGCCGCGCAGCGGCTGGGGCGCCCAACCCTGTCGCATCGAGCGCAATCTCACGCGCCTCCTCGAGCTGCTCGAAACCTACGGCGTAAAAGCCACGTTCTTCACGCTGGGCTGGATCGGCGAACGCTATCCGGCGTTGATTAAAGCAATCGTGGCGGCGGGACACGAACTGGCCAGCCACGGCTATGGCCACGCGCGAGTCGACCGTCTCACCCCGGCCGAGTTTGCCGCCGACCTCGCGCGGGCGCGTGGGGTGCTGGAAGCGGCCGGCGGTCAGCGGGTGCGGGGCTACCGCGCGCCCACCTTTTCGATTCCGCCCGACAGCGGCTGGTTCTACGAGGCGCTGGCCGCGAGCGGGCACGCGTACAGCTCCAGCCTGGCGCCCATTCGCCACGACAGTTACGGCGTGCCGGATGCCTCGCGTCGGGCCTATCGCGATGCCTCCGGTGTGCTCGAAATTCCCATTTCCACGGTGCGTCTCGCGGGCCGCAATTTCTCCTGCGCCGGGGGCGGCTTTTTCCGGCTTTATCCCTACGCGCTGTTCCGCTGGGGCTTGCGACGGATCAACGAGCACGACGGCCTGCCCGGTATGTTCTTTATCCATCCGTGGGAGATCGATCCGGCCCAGCCGCGGATGTTGGCGGTGCCGGTCAAGACCCGCTTTCGTCACTACCTCAATCTGTCCCGTGTGGAGGCGCGCTTGCATCGACTATTGGCGGATTTTCGCTGGGCGCGCGTCGACGAGGTATTTCTGTGAGCGAAGCGCAGCGCTGGTTCACCGGGCCGTTGCCGGTGCAGGTGGAAACCCTGCAGGCGACAAGCGTGGGCGCCTGGGATCGCTACGTGGACGGCCATCGCGACGGCAGCTTCTTTCATCTCGCCGGCTGGCATGAGGTGCTGGCGGCGGGCGTTGGCTTCAATACGCATTTCTTGCTCGCACGTCGCGGCGGGCTGGTAGTCGGCGTGCTGCCCCTGGCGCGCGTGCGCAGCTGGTTATTTGGTGACGCGCTGGTGTCGCTGCCGTTTTGTGTGCACAGCGGGCTGCTGGCCGACGATGCCGACGCCGCCGCCGCGCTGCTGGGCGCGGCCTGCACGCTGACCCGCCAGCTGGGGGTGGATTATCTTGAGCTCCGCCACACCGTGGCGCAGACCAACGACTGGCCCGCGCAGGGCGCGCAGTGGGCCTTGTTCAGTCGCACGCTGGCGGGCAGCGATGAGGCCAACCTGAACGCCATTCCACGCAAGCAGCGCGCGGTGATTCGCAAGGCGCTGAGCAGCGATTTACGCAGCACCGCCGATGCCGATCCGCAGCACTTCCTGCCGCTTTACGCCACCAGCGTGCGCAACCTCGGTACACCGGTTTTTCCGGCGCGCTATTTCGCGGCCCTGTGGCAGACGTTTGGGGCGCGCTCGCGCATCACCACCGTGTGGGCGGGCGACAACGCGCTCAGCAGTGTGTGGTCGTTTGTCTACAAGGACGCCGTGCTGCCGTATTACGCCGGCGCGCTGCCGGCGGCACGCGCGCACAAGGCCTTCGACTTCATGTACTGGGCGCTGATGTGCGAAAGCGCGGAGGCCGGCCTGCAGCGCTTCGATTTTGGCCGCAGCCGGGTGGATAGCGGCGCCTATGCGTTCAAGAAAAACTGGGGCTTTACGCCCGCGCCGGTGCATTACGAGTACCAGCTCGGCCGGGCGCAGACGGTGCCCGCGCCGCGCGCCGACAGCGGCGTGCTGGCGCTCGCCTCCCGCGTATGGCGGCACCTGCCGCTACCGCTCGCCAACCGGCTGGGACCGCTGGTCTCACCCTATCTGGCCTGAGGCATGGAATCGCTGCTCTTTCTCTGCCATCGCCTGCCGTACCCGCCGGACAAGGGCGACAAGATTCGTTCGTTCCATATCCTGCGCGAACTGACCCGGCGCTATCGGGTGCATCTGGGCACCTTCGTCGACGACCCGGCGGATC
>JALRCR010000121.1 GCA_023257255.1 Gammaproteobacteria bacterium
TTCTGTTCCTCCTGGCCAAGATCAATCGGGATGACCCGGTAGGGAATGCCCAGTTCCTCCAGCATCACGGTGACTTTCCAGCCGTTCGGGGTAGACGCGGTGTAACAGTCGATCATCAAAACGCTCCGGTGTGCTGCCCGCGGCGCGGCGTGCGCCGGGTCTCGGCACCCTAGCCCGGGGTCCGGTCACCGGACAAGCGCGCTCGGCTTGACAAGCCACCGTGCGGACGGCTCTTATCCAGCCACTTCAACGGAGGGGAATTCCGCCATGCACGTGAACAACAATGCCAGCGTCACCATGCACAACCTGCCCGGCCTCGCGCACCAGACGCTCGCCGGTTGCCAGGACGGGCTGAAGAGCTTCGAAGTGTGGCGCCAGACCATCGCGCCGCAGGCCGCCACGCCAGTCCACTCGCACGCCTGCGAGGAGGTCATTCTCATCATGCGCGGCAGCGGGGTGTGCCGCTTCGAAGACCGCGAACTGCCGTTCAAGGCCGACCAGACGCTGGTCATCCCGGGCGATGTGGTCCACCAGATCTGCAACACCGGCAACGACGAACTGCACATCATTGCCACGCTTGCCGCCTCCCCGGTTCACGTCAAGACCGAAAGCGGCGAGCCGATGGCCTTGCCCTGGTACGCCTGAGAGCTCCCTGATGCGCGCAGATCCCCGGCCGGGCGTGGTCCCGGGCAGCCCGCGTCTCGCCTATGAGCACGCGGGCAGTGGACCGACCGTCATCTTCATGCACGGCATTGGCGGCAACCGCAGCAACTGGCGCGAGCAGCTCGACGCACTCGCGCCCGACTTTCATGCCCTGGCCTGGGATGCGCGTGGTTATGGCGACAGCGAGGACTATCCGGAAGATCTCGCCTTTCCGATGTTCGCCGCCGATCTCCTGCGCCTGCTTGACCATCTCGGCGTCGCGCAGGCGCATCTGGTCGGGCTGTCGATGGGCGGGCGCATTGCGCTCGATTTCTACGAAGTGCATCCCGAGCGGGTCGCCAGCCTCGTGCTTTGCGACACCTTCCCGGGCTACGACGCCAGCATCACCGCCGAGCAGCGCGAGCAGTTCATCCGCTCGCGCCAGCAGCCGCTGCTGGACGGCAAGGAACCGCGCGACATCGCGCCGGTGGTCGCGCCCACGCTGCTGAGCAAAAACGCGACGCCAGCGTCCATGCAGCGACTGGTCGACAGCATGACGGCGCTACACAAGGATTCTTACCTCAAAGCCATCGCCGCCATGACCCGCTACGAGCCGGTCGCCAAGCTGGCGGCCATCAAGGTGCCGACGCTGGTCATTTGCGGTGACGAAGACAAACTGACCCCGCCGGCCGTGTCGCAGGACATGGCGAACACCATCCCCGGCGCGCGCCTCGCGATTCTGGAAGCCGCAGGTCATTTGTCGAACATCGAGCAGCCCGCGGCGTTTAACGCCGTGCTGCGCGAGTTTCTGACCGCACTACCGCGCTAGCCGCACCCGGGCGACCGGGGCAGCGTTTACTCAGGGAGCTGTTGTTTCAGCGCCTGCTTGTCGCGCTTGCGCTCGGCCTTGCGCGGCTTCTCGTGCGGGCCGCCTTTTTGCATCAGCGGATGCGTGGCGTGGCGGTTGCGCAAACGCTGATCGGCACGATTGCGGGCAGCTTGGGCCATGGCTCAGGAGTGGTCGACCGGGAACGTCCGGGTCACTTCGCGCCCCTTGGAGTCGGTCATCCGCGCTTCCAGCGAGCCGCCGCCCTTCTTGGGCTTGAAGAAAAACCGGAAGCTCGGGTCTTCGCTGATGGAGATATCGGTCTCCGCAGTCAGGATGTGGGCGCCGTTGTAGCGGATTTCGACCTTGGTCACGTATTCCGCGGGAATGAACGCGCGGGTGCGCTGGTCAAGCTGCATGCCGGTGATGTTGGGATGGCTGATCATGAGCTGGCCCAGCGCCACCTCATCCGCCGCCGCACCGGTTTCCTTGCTCGCGCGAAACTTCATTTCACCGATTCGCTTGCGGGATTCCTGGAGCTTGAGGAACGGCGGGGGTTCCGAACAGCCGCCGCTGGCGCGGGTATAGCCTGAGTCCATATGCAGCTCGCCGTTATTCATTTCGGCAATCACACGGACGTAGGTAAATTCATTCACCCGCAGGCGCATCGCCAGATCCGCGCGGCCCGCTTCGGGCGTGAGGTGAAAGGTGCCGGCCAGCGGGCGGGGGTTCTTGTCGATGATGACGTAGACGGTTTTAACGTAGCGCTCGGCGGTCTGCGGAATTTTTGCGTTTACGCTGATCGGCACCACGCCGGAGTCTTCCGCCCGCACCGGCAGACGCAGTTCGACGATCGCCTGATCGCTGGAAATGGGCCGGTCCTGAAAGTACTGCGGTTTGAGCACCGTTTCCCAGAGCTCGACCTTGGACTGTTCGCCAGCGGCCTGCGCCGGTGCGCCGTGCACCAGCAGGACAGCCAACACCAACCCGACTAAGCGTTTTAACTGCACGGTAAGACCCCGCAAGCTCAGGCAATAGGCCCCGAGAATACGGCCCGAGGCGCGCGCAGGGCAAACCGTTAGTGTTGGCCGCCGCGCGGGCTTGCCAGCAGGGCCACCAGCGCGCCGGGCAGCAGCGCGGCGAACAGCGGGCCAATGCCCGGCCAGGCAAACTGAAACACCCGCGCCACCGGCGGCACGGCCAGCGCCGCCAGCAAGAGCAGCAGCGCGCCCAGCACGACGATCCGCAGCGCCAGATTTGGCGCCCGCCACTTTCGCCACAGGCTGGCGCCCGGCTGCCGGGCACCCACGATCATCGCCAGATTGGACGACACCAGACTCGCAACCGCCAGCGCCCGTGCGGCCGGGACCGGCAGGTCGGCGCCCAAGGCCGAGATGTACACCAGCAGCACGACCAGCAGGGCCAAACCGCCCTGCACCAAAGCACGCCACAGCAAGGTTGCGCGCAGCAGGCCTTCGCCGGGCGGACGCGGCGGGCGGCGCATGCTGCCGGGCGCGGCGGGTTCCAGCTCAAAAACAATCGAGCAGGCGGGGTCGATGATCATCTCCAACAGCATCACGTGGACCGGGAACAGCACCAGCGGCAAGTCGAGCAACAGCGGCACCAGCGCGGCCCCGGCGATTGGCACATGTGCCGCCAGCAGGTAGCCGATCGCCGTGCGCAGATTGTCGAAAATCCGCCGCCCCAGCCGCACCGCCGCCACGATGGAGGCGAAGTTGTCGTCCGTCAGCACCAGGGCGGCCGCCTCGCGGGCCACGTCGGTGCCGCGCGCGCCCATCGCAATGCCGACCTGCGCCGCGCGCAGTGCCGGCGCGTCGTTCACGCCATCGCCGGTCATCGCCACGACTTCGCCGTTGGCCTGCCAGGCCTGCACCAGCGCCAGCTTCTGCGAAGGCATGATCCGGGCGAAGACGCTGACTGCGGCCAGCCGCGCCCGACGGTCGGCCGCGTCGAGCCCGGCCAGTTCAGCGCCCGTCATGGCCTCGCCATCGGCAATGCCGGCCTGCGCCGCGATTGCGCGCGCCGTGGCCATATGGTCGCCCGTCAACATCACCACCCGAATCCCGGCCGCCCGGCACTCGGCCACCGCCGCCGGCACTTCCTCGCGCAGCGGATCTTCCAGGCCGATGAGGCCAAGGAACGCATAGTCGAACGCGTGCTGATGGTCCGGCCAGTGCGGCGCCGCCCACACCCCGCGCGCGACCGCAATGACCCGCAGGCCGGCGGCGGCCAGCGCGTGGACGTCGGTGCGGATCCGCGCAGCTTGCGCGGGCTTGAGATGGCACAGGTCAAGGATGGCCTCGGGTGCACCCTTGGCCGCGACCACATAGGGCTCGCTGTCGGTGACGCGCCAGATCTGGGTCATCGCCAGCAGTTCTGGACTGAGCGCATAGGCACGCACGATCTGCCAATGCGCGGGCGCGGTGAGCGGCGCGTCGGGGCGGGTGGCGGCCAGTCGATAGAGCGCCTGCTCCATCGGGTCGTGCGGCGTTAGCGCCGACGCCAGCGTGCTGAAGTGCAGCAGGTCGCGCACCGCCGCCGGCCAGGGCGAGGCAGGTTCGAGCGCCTCGCGCTGCAGGCAATGGCCTTCGACCTGCAGCGCGGCCACCCGCATCCGGTTGGCCGTCAGCGTGCCGGTTTTGTCGACGCAGAGCAGCGTCACCGCGCCCAGCGCCTCCACCGCCGCCATCCGTCGCGTCAGCACGTGCCGCTGCGAAATCCGCCACGCGCCGAGCGCGAGAAACACCGTCAGCACGACCGGAAACTCCACCGGCAACAACGCCACCGCCAGCGTCACCCCGGCCAGCAGGCCCGCCAGCCACACCCCGTCGCGCAGCCCGTAGATCAGCACCACCGCCGCACACAGCGCGCTCGCAATTAGCGTGACCCGCCGCACGAGACGGCCGACCTCGACCTGCACCGGCGAGGCTTCGCTGCGTAAGCCCTGCAGACTGCTGCCGAGTTGCCCCAAGACGGTCGCCGCGCCGGTTGCCTGCGCGCGGGCCATGCCCTGACCTTTCACCAGCACCGTGCCGGCGAACAGAAATGGCAAGTCCTCGCCGCCCGGCCGGGTCATGGTCTGCTGACCGTCCCAGCGGCTTTTGCGTACCGGTGCCGACTCACCCGTCAGCAGCGACTCGTCCGCCAGCAGGTCCTCGCCGCTCAACACGACCGCATCGGCGGCGATTCGATCGCCTTCGGCGAGCAGCAGCAGATCGCCCGTCACCACCTCGGCGCCCGGAATTCGCCGCGCCACGCCGTCGCGCAGCACCTGCGCGCGCGGGCTTGTCATCTCGCGCAGACTGGCCAGCACGCGCTCGGTTCGCTCCGCCTGAATGACCGAGATGCCGAACATGAACAGCCACACCGTGCCCAGCGTCAGCGCGTCCGGTAAATCGCCCAGCGCCAGATACAGGCCGGCGGCCAGTGCGAGCAGCAGGAACATCGGCTCCAGCGCCGTTTCCAGTGCAATGAGAAGGGCCGGGCGACCGCGTGCGCCGGGCAAGGTGTTGGGCCCGTCGGCGGCCAGACGCTGCGCGGCCTCCGCGCTGCTGAGGCCGCTGCAATTGATCGGCATGCTCATGGCCGCAAACTGGACTCGGGTTGAACGGGCTTTATGGCGTGACCGTCTGTGCGACCCGCACTAGACTGGCTGCAAGCCTACGCCTCAGGCACGCGCCACCCGACCGTCCCGGATCAAGTCCCGGGCCGGTCCACATCACGCCGGGACACTGTATGAATCCGACCGACTTCAACGACGCGCTGCTGCGCTATCTGGATGCCTCACCCACGCCCTTCCACGCGGTTCGTGCCGGCACGCGCTTGCTGGAAGACGCCGGCTTCGCCGCGCTGGATGAACGCGAGCCCTGGACGCTGGTGCCCGGCGGGCGCTACTACCTGACCCGCAACGGCTCCTCGCTGATCGCCTTCGTGCTCGGCAGTTCGCCGGTCGCGACCACCGGCCTGCGGATGGTTGGTGCGCATACCGACAGCCCTTGCCTGCGCATCAAGCCGCAGCCGGAAATCGTCACCAAGGGCTATACCCAGCTGGGCGTTGAGGTGTATGGCGGCGCGTTGCTCAACCCCTGGTTCGACCGCGATCTGGGCCTCGCGGGACGGCTTACGCTGCGGCTCGCCGACGGCCGGATCGACAGCTATCTGGTCGACATCCGCGAACCGGTGGCGGTGATTCCGAGCCTCGCCATCCATCTCGATCGCGAGGCCAACGAGAAGCGCAGCATCAACAAACAAACCCAGCTGCCGGCCATCGTGGCGCGCGCGCTGGGGACCGAATTTAATCTGCGCGATGAACTGCTGGCGCGCCTGCTGAGCTTCGAGCCCGGCCTGGAAGGCGCCAGCCTGCTGGATCACGAACTCTCGCTGTTCGACCTGCAGCCGCCGGCGCTGGTCGGCTGGCGCGGCGAATTCGTTGCGTCCGCGCGTCTCGACAACCTCTTGTCCTGCTATACGGCGCTCGCGGCGCTGATCGACTCACACTGCCAGAGCAACCGGCTTATCGTGCTGAACGACCACGAGGAGGTGGGCAGCGGCTCGGCGGCAGGTGCGCGCGGCAGTTTCCTGCGTTCAGTGCTGGAGCGGGTGGCGGGTTCGCACGAGGCCTATGCCCGCGCCATGGCGCACTCGGTGCTCATTTCCACCGACAACGCGCACGGCGTGCATCCCAATTTTGCCGACCGCCACGACCCGCAGCACAGCCCGCTGCTGAACGCAGGCCCGGTGCTGAAGATCAATCACAACCAGTCCTACGCCACCAACAGCGAAACCGCGGCCTGGTTCCGTGAAGCCTGCCGACGGGCCGAGGTGCCGCTGCAGCAGTTTGTGACGCGGGGGGACATCGGCTGCGGCAGCACCATCGGGCCGATTACCGCCGCGCAGCTCGGCGTGCGCACGGTGGACGTGGGCGTGCCCACCTTTGCCATGCATTCCATTCGCGAACTGGCCGGCAAGGACGACGCCGCTGCGCTGGCCCGCGCGCTGGGCGCGAGCTTCACGCTGGCGGGGCCGCTCTAGCCCCGGCCTTTGCTTAGCCGAAGACCGCCTCGATCAGATGCGGTCCCGGCGTGCGGACCATCTCGGCCAGCAGCGCGTCCAGTTCTTCCGCCGTCTCGGCCCGCGCGCCGTTGACGCCCATGCCGCGCGCCATCGCCACAAAGTCCATCACCGGCTTGCCAATCGAAAGCATGTCGTGCGCCTTCGGCCCCTGCGGGCCGCCACCCACGCGGTCAAACTCAAAATTGAGAATCGCGTAGCTGCGGTTGGCGTAGATGATGGTGATGACGTCCAGCTGTTCGCGCGCCATCGTCCACAGCGACTGGATGGTGTACATCGCGCTGCCGTCGCCTTCGAGGCAAATGACCTTGCGCCCCGGCGCCCCCAGCGCCACACCCACCGCCAGCGGCAGGCCGTTGCCAATCGAGCCGCCGCAGAGCTGCACATAGTCGTGCGGCGCGCTGCCAATGCTCATCTGCTGTGCGGGCAGCGAGCCGGTAATCGACTCGTCCACCAGAATCGCCTGCGCGGGAATATGTCTGGCGACGACCGCCGCGATGGCCAGCGTATCGAGCTTGCCGCTCGCCATCGGCGGCAGCTGCGCCGCCTGCAGCACCGGTGCCGCCGCACTCGCACCGAGCGCGGCGGTCAGCGCGGCGAGCGCCGCGGGCACGTCTTCGTCCGGCGCGGCGAAGGCGTGCACCGTGCAGCCCGGCGGTACCAGCACGCTGGGTTTATCCGGATAGGCAAAAAACGCGACGGGGCGTTTGCTGCCGACCAGCACCATCAAATCGACGTCGGCGATCAGCTCCAGCGCAATCTCCCCGCGGTAGGGCAGCGGCACCAGCGGCAGGCGACCGGCGCCGCGCTGCAGGCGACGGTTGAAGGTCTCGGCGTGCAGCGTGAGCCCGCAGTGCGCGGCGATACGGCCGGCATTCATGAGCGCCTCACCGACGAGCGCGGTGCCGCCCAGCAGCAGCATGGGCCGGCGGGCGGCGCGTATCGCCGCCACGGTGGCCGCGAGGCTGTCGGCATCAACCTGCGGTAAGGCCGGGGCGGCGATCGGCGCGGGCAGCACGTAGTCCGCCGGTAGTTCGGTCCAGGCCGCATCGGCCGGCGCGATCAGCGTGGTGACGCGACCCGGCACGCCACCAGCGGCGGCCACCGCCTGCGCGCCGTCGGCCGCAAGTTCGGCCGCCGTCGCGCTGGTCTTCACCCAGTGCGAGACGGGACGGGCGATGCCTTCAATATCCGCCGTCAGCGGCGCGTCAAAGGCGAGGTGATAGGTCGCGTGATCGCCTACCACGTTGACCACCGGCGAGCCGGCTTTCCGCGCGTTGTGCAGATTGGACACGCCGTTGGCGAGGCCGGGGCCGAGATGCAGCAGCGTGCAGGCGGGCTTGCCGGCCATCCGCGCATAGCCGTCGGCCGCACCGGTGACCACGCCTTCGTCCAGCGCCAGCACCGGGCGCATGCCGGGCACGCGGTCGATGGCGGCGACGAGTTGCATTTCGGAGGTGCCGGGATTGGCGAAACAGAGTTCGATGTCGCTCGCAACGAGCGTGGCGATAAGCGCTTCGGCGCCGTTCATGGGGTGCTCCTGATCTCGGGGTAAAGCAGCCGGTCGGCCACGCCCGCGCGTGGTGCCGTATTGTGACCAATCGGGGCGGGTTTGTAGATCGTCCCGTTGCCCGCGCCCGCCGGCTTCCTTTACCGTGCGGCCTTCCCCCCGCCGGCAGTCCACACCCCATGTTTGCCAATTCGCCAGCCCCGGCGCCCGCGCCGCGCATCTTCCGCGGCTGGATTGTGGTCGCGGCCGCCTTCTCGGTGCTGTTTCTGGCCTACGGCCTGCAGTTCAGCTATGGCGTCTTCGTCACCCCGATGGCGACCGAACTCGGCTGGAGTCGGGCCGACACCTCACTGCCCTATTCGCTCTACGTCTTCGGCTACAGCGTGTTGAGCGCGGTCACCGGCCGCGCGACCGACCGCTACGGACCGCGCGTGGTGATCCTCTGTGGCGCGCTGCTGCTTGGCCTCGGCTGGGGCGCCAGCGCGCTGGTCAGCGAACGCTGGCAGTTGCTGCTGTCGCTGGGCGTGGTGGCCTCGTTCGGCATGAGCGTGGCCTGGGTGCCGTGCAATGCCACGGTGGCGCGCTGGTTCATCCGCCGACGAGGCTTTGCCGTCGCCTTGGCTTCCAGCGGCACCAGCTTCGGTAATTTTCTGGTGCCTTCGCTGGCGGCGTCTGCCGTCGCCGCCTACGGCTGGCGGCCAACGCTGGGCGGCATGGCGCTGGGTTGTGCCGCCTTGATGCTGCTCGCCGCACGCTTCATGGCCCGCGATCCGGAAAGCCTCGGCCTGCGCCCGGACGGCGACCCCGCGCCGGCCGTCGCCGCGCCGCCGGTCACCGGCATGACGGTGCGAGAAGTGCTCTGGACCGAGCCTTTCCTGCTGCTCATCGGCATCTACCTGCTGACCTGGCTGGTGGTGTTTGTGCCCTTCGTGCATGCCGCGGCCTACGCGGAGGATTTGGGCTTCGGCAAGGTGGCCGCGGCTTCGGTGCTGAGCGCGATCGGCTTGGGTGGCGTGCTGGGCCGCTTGTCGTCGGGCGTGTTGAGCGATCGGCTCGGGCAGTTCGCGGTGCTCATCGGCATCTTTGCCCTGCAGGCGCTGTCGTTTGTGATGTTCGCCTACGCCGGCTCGCTGGCCCTGTTATGGCTCGCCGCGGCGGTGTTCGGATTTTCCTACGGCGGCGGCGTGACGGTCGTGGCGCCGCTCTGTTCCGCGCTGTTCGGGCGTGCCCATGTGGCGAGTGTGGTGGGCGCACTGTTTGCGATTGCCGCCTCACCCGCGGCGCTAGGCCCTTGGCTCGCAGGCTGGTTGCACGACACTACCGGCGACTACGACGCGGCCTTCCTGTGGTCGGCGGCGGTCAACGCGCTGGCGCTGGGCTTAAGCGTGGTGCTGGCGATCCGGCAGCGACATCGCCGGGCTTTGTAGGCGCATGCGCCATAGCAACTCCCGACGCAATCGCCGAATTCGTCGCGGCGGTGCCGCTCCCACAGGATCTTCGTGGGAGGGGCTTTGCCCCGACTGAGACGGTTGTTGGTCTGGCGCTCGCGTCGCGGCGGTGCCGCTCCCACAGGGCATTCGTGGGAGGGGCTTTGGCCCGACTTGGGCTGTCGTTGACCTGGCGCTCGCGTCGCGGCGGTGCCGCTCCCACAGGGCATTCGTGGGAGGGGCTTTGCCCCGACTGAGACGGTTGTTGATCTGGCGCTCGCGTCGCGGCGGTGCCGCTCCCACGGGGCCTTCGTGGGAGGGGCTTTGCCTCGACTGAGACGGTTATTGATCTGGCGCTCGCGTCGGGGCGGTGCCGCTCCC
>JALRCR010000122.1:0-2516 GCA_023257255.1 Gammaproteobacteria bacterium
GACCATCACCATGAACCGCCCGGCCCGCAAGAATGCGCTGACCGGCGCCATGTACGCCGCCTTCGCCGGCGCCCTGACCGCCGCCGAACAGGATCCGGCGGTGCGCGCGGTGCTGATTCGCGGCGTGCCCGGGGCGTTCTCCGCCGGTAACGATCTGCAGGACTTTCTGGCCGCCGGCGAAGTGCGTGAAGCCCGCCCCGCGCACCAGCTGATCCGCGCGTTGACCGAGACCACGCTGCCGCTGGTGGCGGCGGTCGACGGGGTGGCGGTGGGCATCGGCACCACCATGCTGCTGCACTGTGATTTTGTGTACGCCTCGCCGGCCGCGAGCTTCGCGCTGTCGTTTATCAATCTTGGTCTCTGCCCGGAAGCCGGCTCAAGCCTTTTGCTGCCGCGGCTGGCGGGCTATCAGAAGGCCGCCGAACTGCTGCTGCTGGGCGAGCCTTTTGATGTCGCCACCGCGCAGGCCATCGGGCTGGTGGGCGAGGTGCTGGCCGCCGACGCGCTGCTGCCCCACGCCGCAGCCGTGGCGGCCAAGCTGGCCGCCAAGCCGCGCGAGGCCATGCGCATGTCGAAAGCGCTGCTGCGTCGGGCCGAGGAGCCGCTGGCCGCGCGGGTCGATGCCGAGATCGTCGATTTCACGGCACTGCTAAAACGCCCGGCCGCGCGCGAAATCATGAGCGCCTTCATCGAGAAACGGGCGCCCGACCGGAGTCGCTACGAATGATGGTCCGTCAGGCCTGCGCCGCACTGACCCTGCTCGGCCTGTGGGCCAGTGCCGCGGTGGCCGCGCCTAGCGCCAGCGACTTGATCCGCACCTGTGAAGCGGCACTCGCCGCCGACTATCGCAACACCGAGGCCGCGATGTGCGACTGGTACGTCGCGCCCTGCGGTGTCTGCGGCAAGGACGGCCCGCCGCCACTCGCCTGGTGTCTGCCGCCGGAGCTGACCGGCGCGGCGCTCGCCCGTGAGGTGCTCAGCGCGCTGCGCGCCGCGCCGGCGCTGGCCGACACGCCGGCGCCGCAGGCGGTCGAAACCGTTATGAAAGCCCGTTATCCCTGCAAGCGCAGTCCCTGAACGCGCGTCACTGCGCAGGATCTGAACCCGCCCATTTTCTGGAGTAATGCTGATGAACCAACCCGTGCTTGCCGTCCCCGGCGTCCCCGCCGCCCTGCACCGTGGCGCCGACGATTTGCCCTGGCTGCCGCTGAACGACGGCGTCAGCTTTCAGCTGCTGCAGGTGAATCTGGAAGCCGGCCTGTGGGTGCTGCGCTCGCGGTTTGAACCCGGCGTGACCGTGCAACGGCATCGCCACACCGGCGAGGTCCACGCCTTCACCCTGAGCGGCGCGTGGAAGTATCTGGAGTATCCGGAGATCAACCGCGCGGGCTCGTATCTGTACGAACCCGCCGGCTCCATTCACACCCTGCACGCGCTGGCGGATGACAACGAACCGGCGGACATCTGGTTTGCGATTCGCGGCGCCAACCTCAACCTCACGCCCGAGGGCAAGGTGGAAAGCGTCACCGACGCCGGCAAGATTCTGAAAATCTACCAGCGCGAATGCGCCGCGCGCGGGCTGCCCATGCCGTCGGTGATCGGCGCCTGATCCCGCCTACAGCAGCGGCGCCCGCCGATGGTGGGTCGCCTGCTCGAAGGCATAGGCCAGCCGGAACAAGGTCGCTTCGTCATAGGGACGGCCCATGAACTCAAGCCCCACCGGCAGCCGACCGTCCACCATCCCCGCCGGCACGGTAATCGCCGGCAGCCAGCTTTGCGAGGCGATGAGGGTGTTGGTGGGATAGGTCAGCGTGGTCCATACCTTGGTGTTCAGCTGCTCGCGGGTCGGCGCTGGGACCTGCACGTCGGGGAAGATGAGCGCGTCCAGCCCGTTGGCCGCCATCAGGTTGGTCAGCTGGCGCTGGAAGGCTTCGCGCGCCGCCAGTCGGCGGAAGTACTGCGGGTCGTATTCGGGCAGGTCGGGCCCGACCACGCAGGCATCCAGCAGATCGAGCATCGGGTGGTATTGGCGCGTCTCGAAAATCTGCTGCAGCGTGCGCACCGGCGCCAGCGGGCGCGCCGCGAGGAAGGCGTTGAGGTCGGACTTCGAGCAGTTCACATATAGCGAGGTCTCGACCAGCTGGCGGTAGAGATCGGCGATTTCCACCGTCACCACCAGCGCGCCGGCGTCGCGCAAGGCGCCACAGGCTTCGCGCACGATCTGGTTGACCGGGGCGGCGTGCGGGTCGCTGTCGGCGCCCAGCGCGTTCGTCACCAGCCCGAGGCGCGCGCCGCGCAGCCCGTCGCGGTCGAGCTGGGCGGCGTAGGAGCGCGGCGGGCGGGCAATCGAATAGTTCACGCTCAGGCTGTCGGCCGGGTCGTAGCCGGCAATGGCGTCGAACACCGTGACGGCATCGGCCACGCTGCGCGCCATCGGGCCTACGGTGTCCTGAAAAAATACCAGCGGCGAACTGCCGGCGCGGCTGACCACGCCGGGGGTAGAGCGAATGCCCACC
>JALRCR010000122.1:2526-9850 GCA_023257255.1 Gammaproteobacteria bacterium
GGCACGCGAATCGAGCCACCGCAGTCGGTACCCAGTCCTGCGGTCGCAAAATTGGCCGCGATGGCCGCGCCGGTGCCGGCGCTGGAGCCGCCGGGGTCGCGCGCGGTGTCGTAGGGATTACGCGTTTCGCCGCTGCGCGAGGAATAGGCCCACCAGGAGGTGGCGAAGTCGGGCAGGGTGGTCTTGCCCAGCACAATGGCCCCGGCCGCGCGGAGCTTGGTGACCACCGTCGCGTCGCGCGGCGGCACATGGTCGGCGAAGGCGACGCTGCCGTAGCTGGTCGGCACCTCGACCGTGTCGATATTGTCTTTCAGCAGCACCGGAATGCCGTGCAGCGCGCCCTGTAGCTGGCCGCTGTGGCGGTAGCGCTGGTCCAGCGCATCGGCCTCGGCCAGCGCCTGGGGATTGGTCGACACCACCGCGTTCAGGGCGGCGCCCTGCTGGTCGTGGCAGGCGATGCGGTCCAGGTAAGCACTGACGAGTTCGCGCACCGTGAGCTGGCCGCCTTTCATCGCGCGATGGATGGTTTCGATGGTGGTTTCTTCCAGCGCGAAGCCGGGGGTGCTTGAAGCCTTGCTCATGATCGGTCTCCTGCCGGCAGCCTTGCGGGGCCGGTCCTGCTACGGGGGCGCGTGTGGCGTCCGGGCAGCTTGTCACGCCGGGCGTTGGCTGGCCACACTAGGGCGCATGCAAACCGCCGTCCCTTTAGCCCCCAGGAGCCCCTCATGACCCTGCCCGGACCTCTTGTTTCGACCGACTGGCTGGTCTCCCAGCTGACGCAACCCGGCCTGCGGATACTGGACGCGACCGTCTTCCTGCATATCAATCCCGACGGCGTGGGCTACATTCCGGAAAGCGGGCAGGCCAAGTGGGCCGAGGGGCATATCGCCGGCACGCAGTTCGTGGATTTGCTGGGCGAGTTCTCCGATCAGGCCTCGGCGGTGCGCTTCACCATGCCGTCGGCCGCGCAGTTCTGTGCGCGGGCCGGGGCGCTCGGCGTGGGTGACGACAGCACGGTGGTGATTTACAGCAGCGGCAGCCCGATGTGGGCGACCCGCCTGTGGTGGATGTTCCGCTCGGTCGGCTTTGACCGCTGTGCGGTGCTGGACGGCGGCCTTGCGCGCTGGCTGGCGGAAGGGCGGCCGGTGACCGCCGAACGTAGCAGCCATCCCGCGGCGACGCTCACCCCGCAGCCGCGTCCGGCGCTGTGGGCCAGTCAGCGCGATGTGCTGACGGCGATTGACGACGCAGGCGTCTGCACCATCAACGCCCTGTCACCGGCGGTCTACAGCGGCGAGAAAAATATGTACGGGCGCCCCGGGCATATTCCGGGCAGTCGCAACGTGTTCTACGACAGCCTGCTGAACGCCGACACCGGCACCTTTCGCGCGCCGGCGCAGCTTAAGCCGCTGTTTGAAGCGGTCGGGGCCTACCAGAAGCCGCGCGTGATTTGCTACTGCGGGGGCGGGATCTCGGCGACCATGGACGCGCTGGCGCTGGTCATGACCGGGCACCCCGACATCGCGGTCTACGACGGTTCGATGATGGAGTGGGTGGCGGATCCGGCGCTGCCGCTGACGCTGGGCAGCGAGGCCTGAGCCTCAGGGCAGAAACAGGCAGATGGCGGCGACGAAGTCCTGATCGACTTCGTCCAGCAGCTCGTCGTCCTCGAAGTTCACCGTAAAGCCCAGTCGGCTCAGGGAATTGGTATCGAAGCCGGGCAGCGGGTTGCGCAGTTCGCTGAAGCTGCCGGTGCCGGAGGCATTGGCGAGGCGCTCCGCGACCTGCAGGATGGCCGCCTCCACCTGCGCCTCGCGCGCCCGTTCCGGCGCGTGATGATGGGTAATGGCATCCACCACCGAGGCAGGCAACTGCCAATGGGCCAGCATCATGCCGCCCAGCAGCGCGTGCTCGAAGCCCAGATCCGCGTATTCCAGCGCGTAGAGCCGGTCCTCGTCGCCGCGCGCGTGGCGAATGAGTTCCTCGGCCATTTCCGGATAACGATGGTTAACGATCAGCGTGCCGATGTCGTGCATCACCCCGGCGACAAACAGGCGCTCCGGGCGCAATACGCGCAGGCGACGCGCAATGCTTTGGGCCAGCAGCCCGGTGTAGACCCCGTGTCGCCAGAACGCGTTCATATTGGTGACCGCGCTCGACAGGCGCGAGAACGTCTCCACTGCCGACAGCGCACAGACCAGCTTCTGCAGTTCGGCGAGCCCCAGCACCATGACCGCACGCGAGACGGTATCGATCCGCGTGGCGTGACCGTACAGCGGGCTGTTGGCCAGCCGCAGCACGCGCGCGACCAGCGCCGGGTCGCGCAGCATGACGGTGGTGATCTCCTCGATGGTCACCCGCTCGTCGCCCAGCAGGAGGTTGAGCTTCAGGCAGACTTCGGGCGGTGAGGCGATGGCCGCCATATCGGTGACCAGCGCCTGCGCGATGCGCAGCGCGGCAAGTTCAGCGGAAACGGGTGCGGCAGAACTGGACACAGGCAAGACCTCGCGACACAACGGGAAGCTTGTCGCTCATCGGCCGGCGACGGCGGTGGCTTGAGCGGTGGCTTACGCGCGCACCAGCCGGAAGTGCCGCCGGGCGAGCAAGGGCGGGCCGGCCAGCGCGAGCAGCGAGGGCGCGCCCAGCTGCTCGCACAGGCTTGCGATGGCGCCCTGCGTCGTCGCATCTGCCTGCATGAAGACCGCGAGACAGCGTTCCAGCATCCATTGGTCGTAGGTGAAGAGCGCGCGCATGGTGCTGATTTCCTCAGCCGTCCCGCGCCCGAATATCACCGGGTGCAGCCCCAGTTCGCGCGGGATGTCCTTTGTTTCGTCGCTGTCCAGCCAGGCCCGCAGCGCCGCGCGCTGGGCCGCCAGCACCGGCACATAGTCCCGCGCCAACTGGCGCAGGGCAGGCAGCAGCGTGGCCGGTAGCGCGAACGCAGTGGGCCGCGGCGCGAGGGCAGGCGGCGCGCCCATGCGTTCGACCCAGCGCGCCACCTGCGGCGCCTGCGCGCGCAGCAGACGACCCGAGTTCGGGTCGCGGTAGAGATGAGCGTGAAAAGGCCCGTAGAGCGCGAAATCCGCCAGCGTGGGCGCGCTGCCCAGCAGGAAGTCGTGCGCTGCAAAGTGATGATCGAGCAGCGCGAGCAGGCGCAGGTATTCCGCTTCGATGGTCGGGATCGAATCGGCATTGATGCCGAGCCCGCCCAGCCAGCCGCGGAAGCGCGTGGCAATTTTCTCGCCCACCGCCAGCTGTTCGCCCGGGCTGCGGGTGGGGTCGTTGTTGCGGCCGAATTCGGCAATCGCAAAGGCGTTGTCGTGGTTCCAGCGGTAGTGCAGTGCCGGCACTTTCACCCATTCGTCAAACAGCAGTTCCAGCCAGTAGCACAGAAACCGGCCCGGGGCGTCGACAGGCAGCGTGGCCGGCTGCGGATAGCTGGCTTCGAGGTGGTCGAACATCTCGCTGGTGTCCTGCAGGGTCTCGCCTTGCGGGCTGACCAGGACCGGGATCACCGGCCAGCCGACGCGCGGCAGGATCTCCTGCGCAAAGACCTCGCGGGTGGCCAGGACATTCACGTGCGGGATGCGCTTGTAGCGCAACGCGGCGGAGATTTTCGCCGTGTAGTAGGAGCAATCCGCGCCCAG
Source organism: Gammaproteobacteria bacterium (assembly GCA_023257255.1). Lineage (GTDB taxonomy): Bacteria > Pseudomonadota > Gammaproteobacteria. The sequence continues at coordinate 6,174 of JALRCR010000122.1, forward strand.
CAAACGGTAGTGGCCGGGCGGGGTAGGGGGCGAGGACGGCGCCGGCAGAAACAGATCGACCGGCGCGCTCATGCGGACTGGCTCAGGCGGCTTTGGCTTTGCGCGCAGCCGGCTTGGCCTTGGCTTTGGCGGCCGGTTTGGCGCTGGCCTTGGCGACCGACTTCGCCGCCGACTTCGCCGCCGGTTTCGCCGCAGCCCTGGCAGCGGGCTTGGCCTTCTTGGCGCCGGCTTTCTTGCTGGCCGCGTGACTGGCCTGCAGGCGGCGCAGCTCTTCCCAGCCGAGGTAGGCGGTGAAGCCCTTGTCGTCAAAGAACAGCACCGGGCCGTCGCAGATGAAGAGGTAGTCGGTGTCTTCCAGCGCGGTGGTCGCGCCGTGAATCATGCCGTTCGGCTCGTAGACATAGTCGCCGGCATCCAGCGTGCCGTCGCGCACCTGCAGCTTGCCGGACAGGATGAACGTGTGGGAGGCCGAGAGGTGCTTGTGCGGCGGCGCCACGAAGCCTTTCAGCCAGCGAAACAGCACGGCCCAGCGGCCGCTTTCGGCGCCGGTGTAGAGGATGCGCATGAAGGCCTTGTCGGGATCCAGCGGCTGCGGAATCCAGTCGCCGTCGCTGGCCTTGATGAGGGTGTCCATCAGTTCGGGATTGATCGGGGAAATGTTTTGCATGGGGGTGTTCTCCGGCGCGTGGCCTGTAGGTAATGATTGGGAAGGCAGCGCCCCGGCGTGGTGTGCGCCGGGGGCTGGCAGGCTGACTTAGCCCACGGCGCGCAGGAAGGCCGGCGCGGTGTCCTCTTCCAGATCGAAAGCCGGACGGGGGCCGATTTTCTTCAGCTCCGGCAGGACTTCCTTGGCGAAGAGCGTCTGGTTGGCGCGGCCCAATTCCAGCGGCATGCCGGCGTAGCTGAAGATGCCGGTGAAGCCGCAGGCATTGGTGCGGGCCTGGATGTCGCGGATCTTCTCCAGACACATGTCCGGCGTGCCCCATACCTGCAGGTCCATGAAGAACTGCGCCATGCCGTCAATGCCCATCTCTTCGAGGGCCTTGTTGAGGTTGGTGTAGTACTCGTAGCCCTTGGTGGTCTCGAAGTGGTTGCTGTTCATTTCGTAGTGCTGCACGACGGAACGCCAGTAGCCGACGATGTACTGGCGGGCCAGTTCTTCGGCGCGGCCGGCGTCCTTGTCGCACATCACCCAGCCGGCGATGTAGGGATTCGGCGCGGCGCGGCCGTGGATCTGCATGAAAAGTTCGTTGTAGTCCTTCAGCTCCTGGGCGTGCACTGCCCAGGGCTTCTGCGGAATGACCAGCACGCCAATGCCGAGCTTGGCCATGATCTGGGAGGACTCGGCCGACACCGCCGCCGCGTAGGTGCGGTTGCGGAAGGACTTGAACGGCTCCGGACGAATGCGCGCCTTGGGCTGCTTGATGTGCTTGCCGTTGTATTCGCAGTAGCCCTGTTCGAGGCCTTCCAGAATCATTTCGGCGGATTCGACAAAGCGCTCGCGCGAGTCGCCCATGTCGAGTCGGAAGCCTTCAAACTCGACCCGCGCCAGGCCACGGCCAATGCCGAACAGCGCCCGGCCGTCGCTCATGCAGTCGAGCATGGACATTTTTTCGGCGACCCGCATGGGGTCGTTCCACGGCAACACCACCACCATCGTGCCCAGCTTGACCTTGCGGCAGGCGCCGCCGATGAAGCTCAGGAAATCGACCACGTCCGGCATCATGGTGTAGTCGGTGAAGTGATGCTCGATGCCCCACACCGATTCGAAGCCCTGCGACTCGGCCATCAGCGCGAGCTTCATGTCTTTCTGGTACACCGAGTAGTCGCTCTGGCCGCCGGCGCGGTCAGGGTTCTGAAAAATCGCTGCTAGTCCAACGTGCATTGCTGATCTCCTTGCTCTCTTATGACGCGACCCGGTGCCGGGTCTTGTTGTTGTGTGCCGACATCAGGGGTACCGGCAAACCCGAATCAATTCCGCCTCAATCCGTGACCGGACCGTCGTCCAGAAAGCGGCGCACGACGTTGGCGGTGATCCGCGAGACGTCGTTGTCGCCGCCGTTGCAGGGCAGGGCCTGACCCCAGGCGATACTGCCGGTGGAGAACATGGCCCCGCCGTTGATCGCGCTGAACAGCGTGACGTCCGCCCGGACCTGAAAATCCTGCGAGCCGCCCAGCCCCGGGAAGTTGAACATGATTTCTTCCACCACGTGCGGGTAGGCGTCAGAAAACGGTTCTGAGGTCGCCAGCAGGTAGGTGCCGGGCGGCGTGCCGAGGCCAAGGTCGTAGCGGTCGATTTCGAGCCCCGCGGCGCCGTTCTGGCCCAGACCAAAATCGCCAAAGCGTTCGTTGTTGACGCCTTCAAACACCCAGGCCACCGCCGGGTCGCGGCTGTCCGGCATGCGCTGGTAAGGGCGTGAGCCGTCCATGCCTTCGCTGGCGAACCCGACGCCGGTCAGCTTCTGGGGCGAACGGCCGCGGTTGCGCCAGATGCCGCCTTTCTCGCCAGTGGTCGCCAGATAGTGTTCGCCGGGCGCCGCCTGCCAGGCCCGCGAGCCGGCATCGAGCTTGCGGATTTCCATGCACCAGGGTTCCTCATCCCGGTAGGCCACCACCCAGTAATAGCCGTTGGCGCCCAGGTACATCACCCGTCCGCCGGCGGCGACGTACTGCTCGGTGGCGTCCATCATGCGCTCGGAGTAGTACTCGGAATGGGTGCCGTTCAGCACCACCGAATAGGGCGACAGACAGCTCACGCCTTCGCGGTGCAGGTCTTCGTCGGTGATGACGTCGTAGGCGAAGCCCATTTGCTCCAGCCAGCAGATGATTGAGAGATCCGCCGGGAACTGCCAGGGCACGTTGGTGCCGGCCATGCGGTGCTTGGGCCGCATCGCCATGATCGGCCGCAGCCAGGACGAATAGCACACGCCGGCGCCGTCCTTGTAATGGTCGTAGCTGGAGCGGCCCCACTCCGGATGCGCGGCGAGCTGGTAGTCCCAGTCGTAGAGCACCAGCGAGTGGCCGGTCACCACTTCCAGCGCCGGGCTCTCCACCGCCATGCGCTCGTTGGCGTAGGCCAGATAGCTGGAGGTGGGCATCAGCATCGCGATGCCGGCCTGCGGTGTGGTGGGTCGCAGGAAGAACACCACATGGTCTTCGGTCTCGCCGCTGCGCAGCCGCAGCGCGTAGACGCCGCTTTTGAGTCCCTCGGGAATCTGCCATTCCAGCGAGGGGCACCAGCCGCTGTCGATGATGGCGTCTTCGTTGAACTGGATGCCGCCGTATTGCGCCGGATTGAGGCGGAAGCAGTCGTCACGCCCGTTCCAGTTGTAGCCGGTCATGGCGCGAATCGGCCGGTTGCGGCCGATGCCGTGCAGTTGATGCGAGCCGGTATCAATCAGGCCATCGCCAATGCCGTGATCGGTGTAGCCGGCGCTGGTATCCCAGTAGGCGAGCAGCGACTCGACCGGGGCGTGGCCGCCGAGGCGCATGATGTCCAGCTCTTCTCGGGTGAGTACCGCGCTGGCGATGCCGCAGCGGTCGATCTTGCCGTTGTACAGCCCGGCCACCACATCGCCCAGCGCGGGGTGCCGGTCGTGATAGCCGGCCAGCAGGGCCGGGCGCGCACAGGCTCTGGGGGTGAGGTCTACCGGCACCGTGACGTAGACGCTGTCCAG
>JALRCR010000123.1 GCA_023257255.1 Gammaproteobacteria bacterium
TGCCCGGGTGCGTCTGAACTGATGGGCCACATCGACGTTGCGCATGTCACTTACTCGCTCCCGGACGGGCGCGTGCTGCTCTCGGATGTGTCGTTCCGCGTGGGCGAGGGGCAGGTGGCGGCGCTCGTCGGTCCCAATGGTGCAGGCAAGACCACCTTGCTGCGCCTCCTGGCCGGATTTGAAACGCCGGATGCTGGCCGCATTGTGATCGATGGCGAGGACATGGCCGGCGTGCCGGCCCATCGACGCCCGGTCAACATGATGTTCCAGTCCTACGCGCTGTTTCCGCACATGTCGGTGCAGGACAACGTCGCGTTTGGACTCAAGCAGGACAACACCCCGCGCAGCGAAATTCGCGACCGCGTGGCGGCCATGCTGGAACTGGTGAAGCTCTCTCCTTTTGCCCGCCGCAAGCCGCACCAGTTGTCCGGCGGTCAGCGTCAGCGCGTGGCGCTGGCCCGCTCGCTGGTGAAAGAACCGAAACTGCTGCTGCTGGACGAACCGCTGGGCGCGCTGGATCGCAAACTGCGCGAGTCGACCCAGTTCGAGTTGATGAACCTGCAGGACAAACTGGGCGTGACCTTCATCGTGGTGACCCACGATCAGGAAGAGGCCATGACGCTGGCCTCGCGCATCGGCGTAATGAACCTCGGGCAAATCGTGCAGGTCGGCACGCCGAGCGAAATCTACGAATACCCCACCAGCCGCTTCGTGGCGGACTTTATCGGCTCGGTGAATATGTTTGCCGGGCGCATCGTGGACGAAGACAGCAACTACGTGCGGATCGCGGCCGACGAGGCCGGCTGCACCATCTTCATTGACCACGGTGTGGCCGCGCCGCCCAGCGCCGACCTGTGGGTGGCGCTACGGCCGGAGAAAATCAACATTTCCCGCGAGCCGCCGGCCGACACCCGCGAGAACTGCGTGCAGGGCGTGATCGACGGCATTGCCTACATGGGCGATATGTCGGTGTTCAACGTCAAGCTCCCCACCGGCCGGATGGTCAAGGTCACCCGGCCCAATCTGATTCGCCGGGCGGACGACACCCTGACCTGGGACGACCAGGTCTGGCTGCACTGGCATCCGGCCAGCGGCGTGGTGCTCACCACATGAGCCGCGCCTCGGCGCTGCCGCTGGGCGATCGTCTGGCCAGCGGCCACGGCGCAGAAGCCCGCCTCATCGCCGCGTTGCCGCCGCTGCGCTTGCTGCTGAACCTGCTTGCCCGCCTGCCGCTGTCGGGGCGCCAGCTGGTCACCGCCCTGCCCTATCTGTGGCTGCTGCTGTTCTTTCTGGTGCCGTTCATCATCGTGATGAAAATTTCGCTGGCCGATCAGCTGATCGCCCAGCCGCCCTACTCGTCTTTAGTCGAGTGGACCGAGAAGGGCTATCTGACCATCAAGCTCAATCTGGGCAACTATCTTTTCCTGCTGGGTGACGCGCTGTACGTCAATGCCTACCTGCGCTCGGTAGAAGTCGCGTTTTTCTCGGCGCTGATTTGCCTCGTCATCGGCTATCCCATGGCTTACGCCATGGCCCGCGCCGACCCGGCCTGGCGGGGCGTGCTGCTGATGCTGGTGGTGCTGCCGTTCTGGACCTCGTTCCTCCTGCGCGTTTACGCCTGGATCGGGCTGCTGAACAACAACGGCGTCATCAACAACGTGCTGATTTCGCTGGGGCTCATCAGCGACCCCATCGTGATGATGCGCACCAACTTCGCGGTGTACGTGGGCATCGTCTATTCCTACCTGCCGTTCATGATTCTGCCGCTCTACTCCACGCTGGAGAAAATGGATCTCACGCTGTTGGAAGCCGCCGAGGATCTGGGCTGCCGCCCGTTCAAGGCCTTCCTCACCATCACCCTGCCGCTGTCCTTGCCGGGCATCGTGGCCGGCTTTTCGCTGGTCTTCATTCCCGCGCTGGGTGAGTTTGTCATTCCCGACCTGCTGGGCGGGACCGACACGCTGATGATCGGCAAGGTGTTGTGGGACGAGTTCTTTGCTAACCGGGCCTGGCCGATAGCCTCGGCGGTCGCGATTGCCATGCTCTCGCTGGTGCTGCTGATCATGGCCTTCCAGCACTGGCTGGCGCGGCGCGCGGAGGCCGGGCAGTGAGCAAGCGCGCAAATCCTTTCCTCACGGGTTGGCTGGTGGCGGGTTTCGCGTTTCTCTACATCCCGATCCTGTCCCTGATCCTGTTTTCGTTTAACGAATCAAAACTCGTCACGGTGTGGGCGGGCTTCTCGACCCGCTGGTACAAGTCCCTGCTGGAAAACCAGCAAATTCTGGATGCGGCGGCGTTGTCCGTACGGATCGGGCTGGTCAGCGCCTGTCTGGCGGTCGTGCTGGGCACGGCGGTGGCGGTGGCGCTTACCCGCTTCGGTCACTTTCGCGGCCGGGCTTTGCTGTCCGGTCTCTCGACCGCGCCGCTGGTAATGCCTGAAGTCATCACCGGGTTGTCCCTGCTGCTGCTGTTCGTGGCCATGGAACAAATACTCGGCTGGCCGGCCGGCCGCGGCATGCTGACCATCATCATTGCGCATACCACGTTCGCCATGGCCTACGTCGCGGTGGTGGTGCAGTCGCGCCTGACCGGCATGGACCCCTCGATTGAAGAAGCCGCGATGGATCTGGGCGCGCGGCCGGGCAAGGTGTTTTTTGTGATCACCCTGCCGATCATCGCGCCGGCGCTGGTGTCCGGTTTTCTGCTCGCCTTCACGCTGTCGCTGGACGATTTGGTCATCTCGAGCTTCGTGTCCGGCCCCGGGGCCAGCACCTTGCCGATGGTGATCTACTCGAAAGTGCGACTGGGGCTGTCGCCGGAAATCAACGCGCTGGCAACGCTGATGGTGGCGGTGGTCGGCATCGGCGTCCTGATTGCCGGCGTGCTGATGAACCGCGCCAGCAAAGCGCGACTGCGCGACGAACAAATGGCCATTGCGGGCGATCGCCAGCCGGGCCAATCCGCGTGATCACCGCGCGCGAACTGGGCGCGGGCTATCGCAACAGTTTTGGCAACGGCCGCCTCACGGGACGGGGCGACATGCCTGCCGACAAAGGCGGCGACGGCGACGGCTTTCGCCCGCATGAGTTGCTGGAAGCCGCGCTCGCCACCTGCATGAGCATGACGGTGCGCATCGCCGCCGAGAAATACGCCTACCCGCTGACCACAGTCGCGGTGACGGTCAGTCTGGACCGCAGCGTGCCGGATGATTTTGCGTTTGATTACAGCCTTGAACTGGAAGGCGACCTGAGCGAAACCCAGCGCGCGCACCTCGCACGGGCCGCCGCGCAGTGTCCGGTCAGCAAAACCATTGGCGCCAAGCCGCGCCTGCGCGCGGCCAGCCTGAGCGCCGTCTAGGCTCGCGCCTCGCGTCTAGGCCGGCTGCTGCTGCGTGATGCAGTGGACGTTGCCGCCGCCGTAGAGAATCTCCCGCCCCGGTACCTGACGCACGACCCGCCCCGGAAACTGCTCGGCAAGAATCCCACGCGCGAGTTCGTCGTTCGGATCGCCAAACGCCGGCAGCACAATCGCGCCATTGCAGATCAGAAAATTAACGTACGACGCCGCCAGCCGTTCCCCGGCCGGACGCGGCAACGTGCCGGGCACGGTCAGCACCCCAGCCGCCTCCGCCGGGCTCATGCAAATGGGCGTGCGAGGAATGGGCAGTTTGATGATTTCAAGCGCGCGGCCGCGCGCGTCGCGCATGGCCTGCAAGCGCCGATAGGCATCCAGCGAAATCGGGTACTGCGGGTCCTGCTCATCGTCGGTCCAGGCCAGCGCCACCACGCCGGGGCGCAAAAAGCAGCAGAGATTGTCGACGTGGCCGTCGGTCTCGTCGTGCAGCGTGCCGGCGCCCAGCCACAGCACGGTCTCGACCCCCAGATAGTCCCGCAGGTGCTGTTCAATCTGCGCGCGTGAAAGCGCCGGATTGCGATTGGGGTTGAGCAGGCATTCTTCGGTGGTCAGGCAGCTGCCTTCGCCGTCGACGTGGATCGCCCCGCCTTCCAGCACGAAGGGTGCGCGGTAGGCTGGCACGCGCTCGATTTCGGCAATTTTCCCGGCCACGGCGTCGTCGGCGTCCCATGGGTGATAGAGCCCGCCCTTAAGCCCGCCCCAGGCGTTGAAGGTCCAGTCCACCGCGCGCAGCGCGCCGTCGGCGCGGCGCACGAACGTAGGGCCGATGTCGCGCATCCAGGCGTCGTTGGTGCTCATCTCGATGAGGCGCACGGCCGGATTGAGCGCCGCGCGCGCCCGTGCGTACTGCGCCGCCGACACCACCATGCTTACCGGCTCATGCTCGGCGATGGTATTGGCCACCCGGGCGAATGCGGCCTGTCCGGGTGCGGCCGCATCCCGCCAGTTGTCGGGGCGCTCCGGCCAGGCCATCCAGATCTGCGCCTGCGACGCCCATTCAGCGGGCATGGCAAAACCGTCGAGACGAGGCAGGGATTCGAGTTGCATCGCAATTGCTCCGCAGGGCGTAGATGGCCGATTCTCAAGGCAAATTCGCGTGCGGGGAAGCGGGCCGCCGCTGATTCTCTGCGCACGCGGCAAATGCAGTCGCGGCGCGTGCGCCGCCGCCAGATTCGGGCGCTGCCGGTTTATGATGCGGTCATGATCTCCTCCAGCCCCTCACGGCCTTCGGTGTTCCCGGCCGCCTCGATTACGTCGCTCCACGCGCGCGAAACCGCGCTTTATCAGCAGCAGCATCCGCGCTCGGCCGCGCTGGCAGCGCAGTGCGGGCACTGGTTCACGGGCTCACCCCTGCACTGGATGCAGGACTGGCCGCTGCCCTTTCCGCTCGCGATTGCGAGCGCGCAGGGCGCTCGCTTAACTGATGTCGACGGCCGGCCTTACGCCGACTTCTGTCTGGGTGACACGGCGGCGATGTTTGGCCACAGCCCGCCGGCGCTGAGCGAGGCGCTGGCCCGGCAGGCGGCGCAGGGCCTGTCTGCCATGCTGCCGGCGGCGGCGACGGCGGAGGTCGGCGCGTTGCTCGCCGAGCGCTTCGGGCTGGCGCAGTGGCAGATCGCCGCCACGGCCTCGGACGCCAATCGCTTTCTATTGCGCTGGGCGCGCGCGGCAACCGGCCGCGAGGTGGTGCTGGTGTTCGACGGCTGCTATCACGGCGCGGTCGACGACACGCAGGTCGCGCTAATCGACGGGCAGACGCAGCCCGGCGCCGGGCTTATCGGCCAGGTCAACAAGGTCACCCGCACAACGCGCGTCGTGGAGTTCAACGACCTCGATGCGCTCGCTGCCGCGCTCGCCCCCGGCGATGTCGCCGCCGTGCTCTGCGAACCTGCGCTGACCAACTGCGGCATGGTGCTGCCCGATGCCGGCTTTCACGACGCGCTGCGCGCGCTCACACGCCAGCACGGTACGCTGTTGCTGATCGATGAAACCCATACCCTGTCGACCGGTCCGCGCGGCTACACCGGCGCCTACGGCCTCGAACCCGACGGCATGGTCATCGGCAAGGCGATTGCCGGCGGCGTGCCCTGCGCGGTCTACGGCGTCACCGACGAACTCGCGGGGCGCATGCACGCCGCGTGGCGCGCGGCCGGTCCCGGACGCACCGGCATAGGCACCACGCTTTCCGGCAGCCTGCTGCAGATGGCCGCCCTGCAGGCCACGCTCTCGCGCCTGATGAGCGATGAGCACTACGCCGTGATGCTGAACCGCACCGCGCACTACGCGGATCGACTGGGCGAGGTGCTTGAACGCCACGATCTGCCCTACGGCCTCAGCCTGCTCGGCGCGCGTAGCGAACTGCAGTTTACCGACCGGCCGCCGCGCACCGCGCGCGAGGCGGCGGCGGCATTCGATGCGCCGCTGGAAGCCCTGCTCCAGCTCTATCTGCTGAACCGCGGCGTGGTGCTGACCCCGTTTCACAACATGGCCCTGATGTGTCCGGCCACCCCGCTGGATCACATCGAGGCGCTGGTCGACGGTATCGACGCCTGTCTGACCGAACTCCACGAGACGCGCTGATTCAGCGCGCAAGCCCTACCGGAAGGATTCCCATGACCACTCATCGCGCCCCGCTTGCTGAAGCCGAAGCGTTTCTGGCCCAGAACCCGGACATCCGACACATCCACATGCTGCATACCGACAACAACGGCGTGCAGCGCGGAAAGTCGCTGCGGCCGGACGAATTGCCCATGCTCTACGAGCAGGGCCGCCCGCTGCCCAGTTCCAGCGCCGCGCTGACCGTGCACGGCGAAGACGTGGAAAACACCGGGCTCCTGTGGGAGGTCGGCGATGTGGACTGTCTGCTCTTCCCGGTGCCGGGCACGCTGGTGCGCTGTCCCTGGCTGCCCGGCCCCACCGCGCAGGTGCTGGTGATGCTTGATCCCGAACTCGGCATGCCGTCGGCGGTGACCGACCCGCGACTCGCCGCCATGCGGCTGATCGAGCGCTACCACGCCGAGGGGCTGACGCCGGTGATGGCGGTGGAGCTTGAGTTCTATCTCCTGCAGGGCGACAGCGCGACCCGCCGTCCGCCCTTGCCGGTCACACCGCGCGGCGTGCATCCGCATGTCTACTGTCTGGAGGAAGTGGAAGCGCTGGCGCCGTTTTTTGACGATCTTTACCGCGCCTGCGACAGCCAGGGCCTGCCGGCAGAAACGGCCATTTCCGAGTTTGGGCCGGGCCAGCTGGAGATCACCCTGCACCACCGGGCAGATGCGTTGCGCGCGCTGGACGAAGGCGTGATGTTCCGCCGGCTAATCAAAGGCATCGCGCAAAAACACGGTTATATCGCCTGTTTTATGGCCAAACCCTTTGCCGCGCACTCGGGCTCGGGCATGCATCTGCATTTGAGCGTGAACGACCGTGAGGGCCGCAATATTTTCGCCAGCGAAGACCCCGCGGGCACGCCGGCGCTCCGCCAGGCCATCGGCGGCATGGCGGCGACGGCGGCAGATTTCATGGCGCTATTCGCCCCGCACGCCAATTCCTACCGTCGCTTCTGCGCCAACAGCTATGCACCTTTGACCCCGACCTGGGGCATCAACAACCGCACGGTGGCCTTGCGCATCCCCGGCGGGCCGGCCGACACGCGCCACGTCGAACACCGCATCTGTGGCGCAGACGCCAACCCCTATCTGGCCGCCTCGGCGGTGCTGGCCGGGGTGCACTACGGCATGACGCGGCAGATCGATCCGGGCCCGCCGGTGGTCGGCAACGGCTACGCCACCACCGGGGTGGCGGCGCTGCCGCAGTACTGGCCGGAAGCCATCGAGCGCTTTGCCGCCTCGGCCATCGCCAAGGACTATCTGACCCCGCGCATGGTCGAGGTTTACGCCGCAGTGAAGCGTTTTGAATGCCGGCAGTTCATGGGTGAAGTGACAGCGCAGGACTTCGACTGGTATCTGCAAACGGTGTAAGCACCACGCCCATGGCGGACTCGAAATGGTCGCGTTCGGTCTGCCCCATCCACTGGTTGAGCGCCCAGAGTTCGGGCTCCGGCTGGCCCGCATACGGCGTGCTTTGCAAATAGCCGTTGGGCCCGAATTCCGGCGTCATGGTGCTCACCGCATAGCCCCGCGCCGCCTGCGACCGCCAGATGCGTTCCCACCAGCGCTGATGCGCTTCCAGACAGTGCCGGTACGCCGGCGCGGCCGGATGCGAGACCTGCGGCCCCTGCGGATAACCCACCCGCGCCTGCACGTGGTGCACGCGGGGAATGACCGTGGCGAGCGCTTCTTCCTCGCTGTCGATCAGACGCTCCGCCACCACGCACCAGTGGCTGAAGTCGGCCGTGATGCGTAGCGCTGGCAGCTGTTTGACGATTGCGAGCGTGGTCCACGGCGCGTACAGCGGCCGTGAACGGTGCGTCTCAAAACTGATCGTGCGCCCAAAGCGTGCAGCGAGCGCCATCGCAGCACCGAAAAAATCCACACTTTCACTAAGGCTCCAGGCATCCAGCCCGCCCATGCAGTTGATGAAGCGGGGCTCGATGGGGCTCGCCTCCCATGCGGCGAGGCCCGCCTCCAGCGTTCGCAGATGGTCGCGTACCGTCGCGCTCCGGCGCGGGATCCACCACTCGTCGCCCTCGCCACCGGTGCAAATCTCGCCAATACAGGCCAAATCATTGGAGGCTATCGCTTCGGCCAAGGCGGCCGCATCGTGCGGATCCGACGGCAGGCTGCCTTCCAGCCCTACAAAGCCAGCCGCCGCCGCTTCTGCGGCCGTGCGGTGAATGTCGTCACCGTGGCCCCACAGGGTTCTGAACAGATGTAATTGCACGGTGCCCTCCTGCATGCCTGAGCTAGTCGGAGAGCAAGTGTGATGCCAGCGCGCGGCGCAAAGTACCTCGGCCGGGTCGGCCGGCCGCCAAAGCGAGGCGGCCGGACCCCGTCCGAACGCCAGCTTAGGGCGTGAGGTTCTGCTTGCGCGCTTCGCGGCGAATGAAATGCCGCACGGCTTCCAAATCGTCTTTGTTGATGTTCTTGAACTGCGGCATGCCGCGCGCCTTCAGCGCACCGTCAAACACGATGGCATGCAGCGCTTTTTCGTCCAGCAGCACGGGCGAGGCGCGCAGATCAGGCGCATTGCCACCCGCCGTGCCGGCCGGGCCATGGCACATGCCACAGGACTGGCTCCACACGTGGCTGCCGCGCTCGGCAAGTTCGGGATAGACCGTGAACTCCGGCGCCTGCAGCGGCTTGGCAAAGGCCTTGCCGGGCATCGGCGGCAGCGTCGCCTTGCCGTCTAGCGCAAACACCACCAGCCGGCGCGGCTGCGCCCCGTAAGCCCAGCCGTGTTGGGCGGCCATGGAGCCGCCGGTAGCGGTCATCGAGCCGCCCCAGCCGACGAGCTGCGCGATGTACTGCTTGCCGTCGACTTCATAGGTGATGGGCGGCGCGGAAATGCCCAGCCCCAGCGGCGCCTCCCACAGCACTTTGCCGCTGTCGGCCGCATAGGCCGCCAGTACGCCATCCGCCCGACCCTGCATCACCAGATTGCCGCGGGTGGTCAGCGTGCCGGCGTTCCACACGCCGGGCAGCGGCACTTCCCAAATCTTCTTTTGCTTGATCGGATCCCAGGCGCGCAGGAAAGACGCGCCCCAGTCGGCCGGCCCGTCTTCGCGCAGGAAGTCCACGCCCGGATCGAACTTGAAGGTCGGCGACTCCCAGGCCTTGGGCTTGGTGTATTTGTCGCTGAACATGCCGGCCATTTCGATCGACGGGATGTAGACCAGACCCGTATCCGGGTTGAAAGACATCGCCGGCCAGTTGTGCACACCAAACGGGCCCGGCCAGACGAGCTCTTCGCCGTCCTCGTAGCGCGCCCCTTTGCGCTCCACCGGCCGGCCGGTCTTCAGGTCGACGTATTCGGCCCAGTCGACCTTGCCGAATTTTTCGGCCGAAATGAGCTTGCCGGTGCTGCGGTCGATCACATAGAAGAACCCGTTCTTCGGCGCGTGCAGCATCGCCTTCACCGGCTTGCCGTCGATCTTCAGGTCCGCCAGCACGATGTCCATGTTGGAGTTGTAGTCCCAGGTCTCGCCGGGCGTGGTCTGGTAGTGCCAGCGGTAGGTGCCGTCATCCGGGTTGATGGCCATGATGGACGTCAGGAACAGGTTGTCGCCGCCGCCAGGGCTGCGCAGACTCTGGTTCCAGGGCGAGCCGTTGCCGGTGCCGACGTAGACCAGGTTCAGTTCCGGGTCGTAGGCAATGCCGTCCCACGGCGTGCCGCCGCCGCCGA
>JALRCR010000124.1:0-2973 GCA_023257255.1 Gammaproteobacteria bacterium
CGCCGACCTTGCCCGTTCGGCCTTCATGGACATGCGCTTCACCGGCGCCAAGGTGGCCGAGGAGTTTGGGGTGAAATTCCGCGGGCCGCGTCAGGTTTGGCGCGATGTGCTGAACAGCGAGCGCCGGCGCTGGCTGGCCTAAGCTCAGGCGGCCAATTATTGCGTTGCCGCAAGTTTTGGGGCGACAGGGCGCGCCACGGACGGGTCGGTGGTTTACACTGCCGGCCCCCCACGCCCGGTTACCCGCCCGACCATGTCTGACACAACGCCCCGCTTTGCCGATCTCGGCCTGCCTCCTCCGCTGCTGGCCGCCCTCGATGCCATTGGTTACGAAACCCCGTCGCCGATTCAGGCCGCCGCAATCCCGACCCTGCTCGCAGGGCAGGACATCATCGGTCAGGCCCAGACCGGCACCGGCAAGACCGCCGCCTTCGCGCTGCCCTTCCTGTCCCGTATTGACCTGTCGCTGCGCGATCCGCAGGTGCTGGTGCTGACGCCCACCCGCGAACTCGCGATTCAGGTGGCGGAGGCCTTCCAGAGCTACGCCAGCAAGATGCCGGGCTTTCACGTGCTGCCGATTTACGGCGGCCAAAGCATGAGCCAGCAGCTCCACCAGCTGCGGCGGAGCGTGCATGTGGTAGTGGGGACGCCGGGGCGCATCATGGACCACCTGCGGCGCGAAACGCTGAACCTGTCGGGCGTGCGCGCCCTGGTGCTGGACGAAGCCGACGAAATGCTCCGCATGGGTTTCATCGACGACGTCGAAGCCATCCTCGAACACACGCCTGCCAGCCGCCAGACGGCGCTCTTCTCGGCCACCATGCCGGAACCGATCCGGCAGGTCGCTCAGCGGCACCTGAAGCAGCCGCAGGAAATTCGCATCAAAGCGAAGACCAGCACGGTGGAGGCGGTGCGCCAGCGCTACTGGCAGGTGGCCGGTCTGCACAAGCTGGACGCCCTGACCCGAATTCTGGAAGGCGAAGAACTGGACGCGGTGCTGATTTTCGTCCGCACGAAAATGGCCACGACCGAACTGGCCGAGCGCCTGGAAGCACGCGGCTATGCCTGCGCGGCGCTGAACGGCGACCTCAATCAGGCCCAGCGCGAAAAAACCATCGAACAGCTGAAAAGCGGCCATCTGGACGTGGTCATCGCGACCGACGTCGCGGCGCGTGGGCTCGACGTGCCGCGGATCAGTCACGTCATCAACTACGACATTCCCTACGACATCGAAAGCTACGTCCACCGGATTGGCCGTACCGGCCGTGCCGGCCGCACGGGTGAAGCGATCCTGTTTGTGTCGCCGCGTGAAGTGCGGATGCTGCGCGCCATCGAGCGCGCCACCCGCCAGCCCATCGAGCCGATGCGCGCACCGAGCCGCGAAGCCATCGCCAGCCGGCGCGTTTCGCAGTTCAAGAAAGCGGTGTTCGACACGCTGGCCAGCGAAACCCTGGACTGGTTTGGCGAGCTGGTGGAAGAAATGGCGCACGAGCGCGGCGTGGAAATGAACACCCTGGCCGCCGCGCTGGCGTTTATGGTCCAGCGCGAGCGTCCGCTGCAGTTTGAAGGGGCGGTGCCTGGCGCCGACCCGGGGGCGCGCGACCGTTATCAGCGGACCGAGCGCCCGTTCCGCGACGAGCCCCCGGCGCGCACCGAATATGCCGAGCGCGCCGCGCGTGACGACCGTCCCGCCCGGCCCGAACGCCCGGCCCGTGCTGAACGGCCGGAGCGCCCCGCGCGCGAGGAACGTCCGGCCTTCAAGGATCGGATTGAACGCGCCACCCGTCCGCCCCGGGCGCCGGCCGTCCCCGAGGCGAGCGGCGACGAGGCCGCGTTTGAAGCGCCGACGCCTGGCCGCAGCCTGCCGCGCCCGAATGAACTGGCGGAATACTTCGCGCCGCCGCCGGCCGCGCCGGCGTTGGACATTCCCACCCGCGCCGAGCGCCTGAAAGAGTTTCCCGAGATCGAGATGGTGCGTTATCGCATCGAGGTCGGTAACCAGCACGGCGTGCTGCCCAAGCACATCGTGGGCGCGATCGCCAACGAGGCGGGGCTTGAGTCGCGCTACATTGGGCGCATTGATCTGTATGACGACTTCAGCACCATCGACCTGCCGGACGGCATGCCGAAGGAGTTGTTGGAACACCTGAAGACCGTGCGCTTCGGCAAGTTCCGCTACAACCTGAGCCCGCTGGTGCCGAGCGAGAAACCTCGCAAACCGAAGAAGAAGTAGCGCCGTCCGAGGACTGCCGGCCACGCCAGAAGGCGCGCCGGCAGGGCCTTAGCCGACTGCAGGCACCCAGCCGCGGCGGTGACCCGGCAGCCGCAAATGGGCGGCGTACTGTTCGGCCGCGCGCACCGCACCGCTCGGAATATGCTGGCTGGGAAAGGCCGCGTCGGCCGAGGGCTGCGCGCGCATCAGCTGTTTTGCCAGCGTCAGCTTGTGCACTTCGCTCGGGCCATCGGCCAAGCCCAGCGCGTGACCCCACAGCAGCCACTCGCCAAACAGCATTTCGTTAGACACGCCCAGCGCGCCGTGCAGGTGGATGGCCTTGCTGGCAATGTCGACCATCACCCGTTCCGACAACACCTTCACCGCCGCGATATCGCCGCGCACCTGTTTGTAGTCGTTCAGCTTGTCGATTTTCCACGCGGTCTGGATGACCAGCAGGCGGAACTGTTCCAGCTGCATCCAGGCTTCGGCGATGGTGTCTTGCACCAGCTGTTTGTCGGCCAGCCGCGAGCCCTGCGTGTAGCGCGACTGCGCGCGCTCGCAGATGGCGTCGAAGGCGCGCCGCGCAAGCCCCACCGTGCGCATCGCGTGATGCACCCGCCCGCCGCCTAAGCGGGTCTGGGCGATCTTGAAGGCTTCGCCTGCCTTGCCCAGCAAATGATCGTTCGTCAGTTCAACGTCGTTGAAGCGCAGATAGGCGTGGGCGCCGTGCTCCGGATGCTCAAAGGCCATGCCGGTGT
>JALRCR010000124.1:2983-9712 GCA_023257255.1 Gammaproteobacteria bacterium
TGCGTCGATGGGCACGATGAACATGCTGGCGCCATGATGGATGGCGGTCGTGATATCGCTTACCGCCATCACGATCAGGAAGTCTGCCCAGCGCGCATTCGAGGCAAACCATTTTTCACCACGCAGCACCCAGCCGGTGGTGGTCTGGTCGGCACGGCAGGTAAAGACGTTCGGATCCGCGCCGCCCTGCGGCTCGGTCATCGAGAAACAGGACACAATTTCGCCGTCCATCAGCGGCTTGAGATAGCGCGCCTTCTGCGTCTCGGTGCCGAAGTGGGCGAGGATTTCGGCGTTGCCGGTGTCGGGCGCGGCGGTGCCAAAGATGGTCGGCGCAAAGAACGACCGCCCCAGCAGTTCGTTCATCAGCGCGAGCTTCAGTTGGCCCCAGCCGCCACCGCCCATCGCCGGCGGCAGGTGGCAGGCCCACAGGCCTTGCGCACGCACTTCCGCTTTCAGCGGCGCCATGATGCTCATCAGCGCTTCGTTGCGCGTGTTGTAGGTTTCGTCCTTGGGGAAGAGATAGTCCAGCGGCTCGATCCGCTCGCGGACGAATTGCTCAATCCAGTCCAGCTTGCGCTGGAATTCGGGTTCGGTCTCGAAGTTCCACATGGCGGGGACAGTCCTTACTTGCCGGCGGCGCGTTCGCAGCGCGCGACCGTCACGTCGTAGATCGGGTTGGGCGCCGGCTGGTCGAGCAGGCTGCCGACCAAAGACACGGCCCGCCGCAGACCGCCGGGGTTGGCCTGGTCGGCGCAGACGCTGCCGAGGTGACGGCCCTTGGGCTTCAGGCCCGCGTCGCGGGCGGCCTGTTCGCAGGCGGTTTTATCGGCGGCGGTCGCCGGCGCGACGGGGGCGAGGGCGAGGCCGCCCAGCAGGGCCAGCGTCAACAGTCGGAAAATGGCGCGAGTGCTCATGGTGTCCTCCAGATAGGCCAGCACTCTACCGCGCAAGCCTTCCATGCGTCGAACCGGTGTGCCCCTTTTATTGCGCTTGCGAGCCCGGGTTTGGCCGTGCATGGTGTGCCCCCCGAGTGATGAGGACGATGTCTGATGAGCCGTGTTCGCGCCCCCGCGCCCCAGCCGACCGAGAACCCTCGCGAGCAACGGGCGACCCAGATTTTCGGACAGCTGTGCCTCGCCTGCGGGGCGCTGGCGCCGCTGGTATGGGGCGGCATGATCGTCTGGGCGGCCAGCACGGTTGAGGCCCACAGCCATCGCCGCGACGTCATCAGTGCGTTGGCGTTGGGCGACGACGGCAGCGCCACCGCCATGCGAGCGCTGGGTTTTGGCTTGAGCGGCGCGCTGTACATGATCGCCGGCCTCTATGCGGCTATCCGCTTCCGGCGCGACCCGGCGGCCATCCTCGCCAGCCTGTTGTTGGTGATCGGCGGTCTGGCACGGATCGGCGGCGGCATTTATCCCTGCGCCGCAGGCTGCCTGCGACTGGACCTGCCGGACGACCAGCGCATGCATCTGTGGACGATGGCGGCGATGGACGTGTCACTGATTTTTGCGACCGCCGCCTGGGGCGTGGTGGTCAATCGCTACGCGCGGCTGAAGTGGATTTCCTCGCTGTCTTTCGGCGCGACCAGCTGGACCGTCGTCTCGATGGTCATGATGGCCACCAGCGTGCCCGATCAAGGGCTTTATCAGCGCTATGCGAACGGCATTCTGGGCGTCTGGATGCTGGTATGGGCGGTTGCGCTGTGGCGCAGCCGCATCTGGGCCGAGGACCTTGACTGGCGCAAGCCGCATTACGCGCCGCGCCACCGCCGGTTTCGGCGAAAATGAGCCGCGCGCGGCCGCGTTCTGGCAATGTCGCGCTACCGCCGGAACCACCCCCGCCGCCGCCTGGTGAAACCCCGTTTGCGAGCTTAAGCCCGGAGCGCGTGCTAGACAGCGTTGAGGCGCTGGGCATGCTGTCGAACGGCCGCCTGCTGGCGCTCAACAGCTACGAAAACCGCGTCTATCGGGTGGGGCTGGAAGACGGCGGCTCGGTCATCGCCAAGTTCTACCGCAGCGGGCGCTGGAGTAGCGCCTGCATCCGCGAAGAGCACGCCTACGCGCTCGAACTCGCCGCCGCCGAACTGCCGGTGGTGCCGCCGCTGGTGAGCGCCGGCGAAACCCTGCACGAAGTCGACGACCTCCGCTACGCGCTGTTTCCCAACCGGCCGGGCCGCGCGCCCGAACTGGACGACGCCGAGACTCTGCAGTGGATTGGCCGCTTTCTGGGCCGGATTCACGGCCGCGGCGCGACCCGCCCGTTTGCGCACCGGCCGGCGCTGACCGTGGCCCGGTTGGGCGAGGAATCGGTGCGCTTTCTCCTGGCCAGCGATTTTCTGCCCGGCGACCTGCGCCCGGCCTATGAGGCCGTCGCCACCGCCGCCGTGGCCCAGGCGCAGGCGACCTTCGAGGCTATTGGTCCGGTACAGCGCATCCGGCTCCACGGCGACTGCCACCACGGCAATATCCTGTGGACCGAGGCCGGCCCGCATTTCGTCGATCTGGACGACTGCATGCAGGGCCCGGCGATTCAGGACCTGTGGATGCTGCTCTCCGGCGACCGCGTCGACATGACGCGCCAGCTGTCGCTGCTGCTCGAAGGCTACGAAGACTTCCGCGAACTCGACCGCAGCGAACTGGCGCTGATCGAAGCCCTGCGCACGCTGCGCATCCTGCACTACGCCGCCTGGCTCGCCCGCCGCTGGGCTGACCCCGCCTTCCCGATGCACTTCCCCTGGTTCAACGGCCAGCGCTACTGGCAGGACCACATCCTGGCCCTGCGCGAACAGCTGGCCGCAATGGATGAGTTGCCGCTGGTGGTGTGAGCGTAGCGTGGCAGCGCGCTGCCTCCGGGCTGAAGACAAGGCGCAAGCGGACCATCACTTTCTGAACACCGTTATTCCGAGCCGCAAGGCAACCCGCGATTACTTGAAGCAAGGTGCCCCAGAGGCCTAAAGCTGACGCTGACGAAACCGAATTGCTCGCCGCTTACGAAAAAGGCGAACTGAAATCCGTTGCTACCAAGGCGTAACTCGCCAAGATCCGCGCCGCCGCGCGGGCGACAGGCGTCAAAGACAAGCGGGTGAACATCCGTCTCTCAGCTGCGGACCTGCAAGATATTCAGGTCAGAGCGCTGGAGGATGGCATGCCGTACCAAACGCTGATGGCCAGCGTCCTGCACAATTGGCGGAACGTAAGGGCTGAGGAGCGGACGGGGGTTGCTCTGGACGACCAGCACACCCCCGATCTTTCGGTCTCGTTTTTCGCGCGAGTGGATCCTCCCCGCGCGGTTTACCGCATCCCGCTCAAGTAGCGCCGTTGATCGGCGGCCTACATTGAGGGTCGATAGCCACGGGAGGAATCGATCATGACTACGGTGCAACAGCTGATCGCAATGAAGGGCCGTCACGTGCATAGCATCGGCCCGCAGGCGGTGGTCTACGACGCCGTCGCGCAGATGGCCACCCATGGGGTTGGCGCGCTGCTGGTGATGGACGGCGAGCAGATACTGGGCGTGCTGTCGGAACGGGATTACGCGCGCAAGGTCGTGCTACGCGGACGCTCCTCCCACGCCACCGAGGTGCGCGAAATCATGAGCACACCCGTCATTACCGGCCGCCCCTCGCTCAGCATTGAAGAAGCCATGGCCATCATGAGCCAGCGCCGGATCCGTCACCTGCCCATCGTGGATGAAGGCCGTTTATGCGGGCTGGTGTCGGTCGGCGATTTGGTGAAAGCCATCATCGCCGACCAGCAGTTTGTGATTGCGCAGCTCGAGCAGTACATCCATCAGTGATGGCTGCGCCGCGCGGAGCACGGCGCACTAGCTGACGAGGTGATCGAAGCCTGCCCGATAGCGCAGCGCCTGTGTTCGTCCATGACCTACCGCATCGCCGTCGGCCCAGAGCAGGGCCGCAGGGCGTTCACACTGCAGACCTTGCCGGGACCTGGCGAACCGTTGGATGACCGGATTCGGAAAGCTTGCCGGATTTTACCTGTACGCGGCGGCGCGAGCGGCTGAAAGCCAGACGCTTGAACCGCTCGGCCGATAGACCAGCCGGCCGGATAGCGCGGCGCCGCGTCTGTCTTTGATACCGAATGTCGGCGTTCGCTAACCGCTTCAGACGCCGTACGGAGACGGCACGACACAGGTCATTGCTATTCCCGCCTATACGCGGCGTAAGGACATAGAGAAAGACGCGCGCCGGCCGCCCGGAGGCGAGGACGCTCCGGTCCCGCGCGCGTGCCCGGTTCGGCCAACTCAATTCCCCGCAGCTACGGGGTGTAAGCGCCTCTGGGGACAGGCTAAGTTGCGTGGCGCCGGATTCCTCCCGACCCTCTCGGAGTCTTTATGCCTCGCTTTTGTTTGCGGCGCCCGCCGGGAGCCTCATGGGTAAGCCCCACCGTGGCCGCGTTATGCGCGATGCAGGTTCTGCTAATGATGGCCACCGACGCCCTAGCCCACGCGGTGACTCAGGGCGACAAGGGATATATCCAGGAAATTACCGGGGTCCATTTGGCTCCGTTCGTTTACCTGGGCGCCAAGCACATGATGACCGGCTACGACCACATCCTGTTTTTGTTTGGCGTCATCTTCTTCCTCTACAGGCTGCGCGACATCGCGGTGTACGTCAGTTTGTTTGCCATCGGGCACTCCACCACTATGGTGCTGGGCGTGTATTTCGATGTCGGGATCAGCAGCTACCTGATCGACGCGCTAATCGGTTTCTCGGTCGTCTACAAGGCACTGGACAACCTCGGCGCCTTCCAGCGCTGGTTCGGCGTTCAGCCTGACACGAAGCTCGCCACGCTTGCCTTCGGTCTGATCCACGGCTTCGGATTGGCGACCAAGATTCAGGACTACCAGCTTTCAGTCGACGGCTTACTGCCCAACCTGCTGGCCTTCAATGTCGGTGTAGAGGTCGGTCAAGTGCTCGCGCTGGGCGTCATTCTCATTGCCATGGGCTACTGGCGACGGACTGCCGGCTTCGCGCGGCACGCCTACGGGGCGAACGTGGTCATGATGTCCGCCGGGTTCATCCTGATGGGCATGCAACTGACCGGCTACTTTATTTTCCCCTGACCGCGGAGGTAACGAACATGTACAACGCCGAGATACCTGCTCGCGCCGAACTGCCTTCAACCCGGCAACTGCTTCGCTCCACCCTGATTGCAGCGGCGTCGGCCGCGGTGCTGCTCTGTGCCGTCGTCTTGCCTTCAGAATATGGTGTCGACCCCACGGGCATCGGGCGTGTCCTCGGGCTGACGGAAATGGGTGAAATCAAGGTTCGGTTGGCGCGCGAGGCTGCCGAAGTGCCGGCGGTCGCCGAGCAGCGTGTACCGGCTGAACAATCCCCGGTAGTTGCACCAACTGCCCCTGACACACCCGCTGCGGCGACCGAAGCAGGCCAGCCAACTGCCGGGGAAACGCCCGCAACGGCTGTCACGACGCCCGATGCCCCGGTCTGGCGAGACACGGTAAGCCTCACGCTTGCCCCCGGTCAGGGCACCGAGATCAAGCTCAAAATGGAAGCCGGCGCCGAGGCGACTTACGCCTGGCATGTCGAGGGTGGCGTGGTGAATTTCGACACCCATGGCGACGCACCCGGCCGGTCTATCAGCTACGAGAAAGGCCGCGCCGTGGCGAACGACGACGGCAAGCTTGTTGCCGCCTTCACCGGCCAGCACGGCTGGTTCTGGCGCAACCGGGGCAAGGCCGACATCACGCTGGTACTCAAGACCGGTGGTGCCTACAGCGACCTCAAACGCCTGAAATGACCGGGTTGACCTTGCCCGATTGCCACGTCCGCCCGAATGTTCAGAGTGCGAGGGTGAACGGTGGACGGTATGAGCAAGGTGGATTTCCTCACGGTCTTTCGGCGCTACCCGCTCGACTATCGTCTCGATGGCCATGATGGGCTCGAGCGTCTCCGATCAGGGCCTTCATCAGCGCGATGCCAACGGCAATCCGGACGCCTGCATGCTGGGCGGGTGCGGACCGAGGACCTTTAATGGCTTAAGCGCCATTCCGCGCCGGCGCAGGTTTCGGCAAAAGGGCTGGTGTCGGTCAGCTATTGGGTGAAAGCCATCATCGCCGACCAGCAGTTTGTGATTGCGCAACCGGCGCAATCCATCCCTCAGTGAGGCTGCGGCGCGGTACTTAGCCGCCGACTGCGAGTTTGGCCACCAGCGCCTTCCAGCGCGGCAGCACTTTTTCCAGATGCGCCTGCTTGACGTGACCAAAGCCCCGGATGTCTTCCGGCAACGCGGCCAGCGTCAGCGCCTGCGGCAGGTTGCTGGCATTCAGGCGCGGCAGCAGCGCCGTAATGGCCTGCCGGTAGTCCTCAATCAGTTGCCGCTCCTGACGACGCTCTGCGCTGTAGCCAAACACGTCCAGCGGCGTGCCGCGCAGGCCTTTCAAGCGCGCCAGCGTCTTCAGCACCGGCCGCAGCCAGCCGCCGTAGCGGGCCTTTTGCAGATGTCCCTGCGCGTCGCGCTTCGCGAACAGCGGCGGCGCGAAGTTGTACTGCACCTCGAACTCGCCCTCAAAGGTTTCGCGCAAGCTCGCCTCGAGCCGTCCGTCGGTATGCAGGCGCGCGACTTCGTATTCGTCCTTGTAGGCCATCAGCTTGTAGAGATAGCGCGCGACCAGCGTGCTTAGCGCCGTGCCGCCCACGCGGGCTTCCTCTGCGGCGCGCACCTCGGCGACAAAGTCGGCATAGCGTTT
>JALRCR010000125.1 GCA_023257255.1 Gammaproteobacteria bacterium
CATGACGCGCAACCTCTGGGAAATGTTCAACCAGAACGGCGACAAAGTGCTGCACATGGAAGGCTGGGGCATGTTCCGCCGCCGCTCGCCAGCTGCTGCCGACTGAAGCGGTCACGACCCCTGTGGGAGCGAGCCCCTGCTCGCGAATGTGTGCAATGGCGCGACGCGCATTCGGCCGCAGGGGCGACCTCCCACAGAAACGTACCACCGCGACCTCCATGGTTTAGCCAGTTGCGCCAAGGCACAATGGGGCGATGGATTTCAAACCGCTCATCACCCTGCTGGCCATCGTCAACCCCTTGGCCATCGTCCCGTTTTTCATCCACTACACCCAGGGCTTCAGCCGCGCCCAACGCAAAAGAACGATTTGGGTGTCGTCCTTTTCTGCCTTTGTGGTGATCGCAGCCAGCGCTTCGAGGGCGGGCGCCATGCGGCCGCGAAAATCGGGCGTCAGCACTTCGATGCGGGTGCTTGGGGAGGCCGCGCGGATGGCGCTGATGCAGGCCGCAAAATGTCCGGCACCGCCGTCGCGGAGATCGTCGCGATCGACCGAAGTCACCACTACGTAGCGCAGATTCATCAGCCGCACAGCCTCGGCGAGATGCGCGGGTTCTTCGGCATCCAGCGGCTTCGGTCGACCGTGTGCCACATCGCAGAACGGGCACCGGCGCGTGCACAGCGCGCCCATGATCATGAAGGTCGCCGTGCCGTGGCTGAAGCATTCGCCCAGGTTGGGGCAGGAGGCTTCTTCGCAGACCGTGTGCAGGTCTTTTTCGCGCAGCAGCTGTTTGAGCGCCAGCACCTTGGGGTCGGTCGGGGCCTTGGCCCGAATCCACGCCGGCTTGCGCGGCAGCGCGCCCAGACTGGGCTCCACTTTCACCGGGATGCGGGCCACCTTGTCGGTCCCGCGCTGGGCGCGGGTAATCGTGCTGTCGGTCATGGGGGAGTCATCCTGTGGATCGTGGGCGCAGCGGGGATTATCGGCGCTACGGCCAGCGGGTGAAACCCGCGCGCCAGCGCCCCGGTCAGGGATTCGGCAATACTGCCAAGCTCGGTACGCAACCCAAGCGCCGCCAGACTGGTTACCGCCAGCCCGGCATAGCCGCAGGGGTTGATGCAGGAGAAAGGCGCAAGCTCACAAGAGACATTCAGCGCGAGCCCGTGATAGCTGCAGCCGTTGCGGATGCGCAGGCCCAGCGAGGCGATTTTCGCATCATCCACATACACGCCGGGCGCGCCGGGCCGTCGCGCGGCGGTAATGCCAAGGCCGGCGAGGCTCTCGATGAGGGCAGCTTCTATTTTGCGCACCATCTCGCGGGGGCCCAGATTGAGCCGGCGCAGGTCACACAGGACGTAGACCACCAACTGGCCCGGACCGTGCCAGGTGATCTGGCCGCCGCGGTCGGTTTTGACCACCGGCGTGTCGGTGGGGTTGATCAGGTGCTTGAGGTCGCCGGCAAGTCCAAGGGTGTATACCGGCTCGTGTTCCAGCAGCCAGAGTTCATCCGGCGTCTCGGCGGTTCGCCGGTCGGTGAACTCACGCATGGCCTGCCAGATCGGCGCGTAAGGCACGCGGCCCAGGGCGCGGACCACAAAGCCATGCGCTGCCTCGCTCACAACACCATGACCACACGCTCGTGCCCGCTGAGCTCGCGGTAGAGATTGTCCAGCTGGTGCTGGCTTTCGGCGATCACGGTGACCGTGACCGATACGTAGTTGCCCCCCGCACTGGCCCGGACGGTGACGGATTCTTCGCTCAGGTTGCCGACGTGCCGCTGCACGATCGACAGCACCAGCGTATCGAAGTCGTCAGCCGTCCGCCCCATCACCTTGATCGGGAAATCACAGGGGAACTGGATGGCGGATTCGCGGTTATCAGACATGGCTTGCTGCGCTTTAAAAGTGATGGGGGCTGGGCCTGATGCGCTCGGCGGCGCTTAAGCCCCGGGTGTTGGGGGCGCGTCGAGAGTAAGCCGTTCCGGGCACACAAACTTCACCAGCGTGGCGCTACCTCGGGCGGGTGGGCCTTTACGCGGCGGCAGCTCGAGCGCGTAGAGCCCGGCAGTCGGCATGAACAAGGCAGCTGACTGCTCGGCGTCTTCGGCGTCCAGCAGATGCCCGATCAGATACTCAAGGCCTGGATTATGCCCCACCAGCAACAAGGGCCTTGTGAGTTCCTCGCCCAAGGCATCAAGCAACTGCGGCAAATCGGCGAGATAGAGCTGCGGGTCCCAGCGCACCTCGGGCGCAGCGACAAGCTCGGTCCCCAACACGGCGGCAACGGTTTCACGGGTACGCACGGCCGGCGAGGCCAGCACCCGCTTCAGTGGCGGCAACTGTTCGGCGAGCCACCGCCCCATGCAATGTGCTTCGCGGGCACCGCTCTCGCTGAGAGCTCGGGCAAAATCGCTCTGGCCGGCCACCGCGGGTCTGGCTTCGGCATGACGCATGACAATCAGGTTGGCGTTCAGCATGCGGATACTCTAAGCGGCGCGCGGCCCGGGCTCCAGTCGTCGCCGTGTTCCGGCGATGCCCGGCAGGGAGTAAACTCCCGGCAGTATCACCCTGATGACACCACACAGTTCCCTCATGGCAAGCCTGCGACCTACTGTTGAACTGCTGCGCAGCGTGCCGGTGCTGGGCGCGCTGGGTGAGCAGGATCTTCAGCGGATTCTCGACGCCGCAGACAACTCGGTCATCACCTTTGCGCCCTACGAAGTGATTTTCGCGGAAGGCGACCCGGCGGACAGCATGTACATCGTGCTGGAAGGGGCGGCCGATGTACGGATTAAATCAGTCGGCGATCGCGAAATTTCCATCGCGACCATCAAGGTCGGCGAATTCTTTGGTGAACAGGCCCTGATGCCGGGCTCGACCGGACGGCGTAACGCCAGCGTGCGCGCGCTTATGGCCTGCAAAGTATTGCGGATTGCCGGGGCGCTGGTCTCTGCCGGCATGGCAAAGGCCGACCGCCTGTTAAATGCGGTTGATGAAGGCAGCCCGCTCTCGCCGCAAGAACAGGCCCGACTGCTGCTGCGCGCGACACGCCTGTTCCGCTCGCTGGGTCAGGGTGACATTGACCGTGCCGACGACTGGACCGAACTCGAACAGTTCGAGGCGGGGGACATCATCCTGCGTGAAGACGAAGCCGCCGAGTGCATGTACATCGTGCTGAATGGCACGGTCGAAATTTTCACCATGGACGACGACGGCAAGGTAGTGGTGCTGAGTCAGGCCATTCGCGGGCAATACGTCGGCGAGCAAGGCCTGCTCCCCGACGGGCCAGGCAAGCATGACACCAGCGTGCGCGCGGACAGCGACGTGACCCTGATCAAAATCGGACGACGCTATGCCCAATCGGTGCTGCGGCAGGATGACAAACTGCGCAGAGCCCTGATCGCCGTGGGCGAAGCGCAAAGAAAAAAGAAGTTTGAAGCCATCGGCTTCCGACGCGGTCCCTGAGCGCTCCTCATGACCGGCCTATGTCTCACCCCTTCCAGGACGCCTCGCGCTTGAAAGCACTCGAACTCCGCGGCCTCGGCAAGACCTATGCAAATGGTTATGTGGCGCTGGGCGGCATCGACCTCAGCGTGGAAGACGGCGACTTCTTCGCCTTGCTGGGCCCTAACGGCGCCGGCAAGTCGACCACCATCGGCATCCTGACCTCGCTGGTTCGGAAGTCTACTGGCAGCGTCAAGGTGTACGGGATCGACATTGATGAAGACTTCGAGGCGGCGAAGGCGCAGTTAGGCGTCGTACCGCAAGAATTTAATTTCTCGATGTTCGAGACCGTACTCGAAATCGTGCTTAATCAGGCCGGGTTCTACGGCCTGCCGCGGGCCGAGGCGCTGGTGCAGGCTGAGCGCTGCCTGCGTCAGGTCGAACTGTGGGACAGGCGACACGAACGCTCGCGCACGCTCTCGGGCGGCATGAAGCGACGCTTGATGATCGCCCGCGCGCTGGTGCACCAACCGCGCCTCTTGATCCTCGACGAACCCACCGCCGGCGTCGACATTGAAGTGCGGCGCATGATGTGGGACTTCCTGAGTGAACTGAATCGCAATGGCACCACCGTCATCCTCACCACGCACTACCTCGAAGAAGCCGAGCGGCTGTGCCGCAATATCGCGATCATCGACCACGGGCAGATCGTCGAGAACACCACGATGAAAGACCTGCTGGCCAAGTTGCAGGCGGAGACCTTTGTGTTGGACGTGGCGAGCGCGATCAGCGCGCCGCCCCAACATCCGGAGTTCAAGTTCAGCCTGGTGGACAGCACCACCCTGGAAGCCATCGTCAAACGCGGCACGCCGCTGAATCAGCTGTTCGGCTTTCTGGAAAGCGCCGGCATTTCGGTGCTGAGCATGCGTAACAAATCGAACCGGCTTGAGGAACTCTTCATGAACCTCGTGCAGGACAGTGCCCGGAATGGAGCCGCTCATGGCTGAACTGCAAGCGGCCGCCCGCCAACCCCGCTACCTCGTGGCCTTTCTGACGATCGTCTACAAGGAAATCTCGCGCTTCATGCGGATCTGGCTGCAGACCATTCTGCCGCCCGCTATCACCATGGCGCTTTATTTCGTGATTTTCGGCCACCTGATCGGGCCCCGGATTGGCGAAATGCATGGCTTTAGCTACATGCAGTACATCGCGCCGGGATTGATCATGATGTCGGTCATCACCAACGCCTATGCCAACGTGGTGTCTTCGCTGTTCGGCGCCAAGTTTCAACGGCACATCGAAGAGATTCTGGTGGCGCCGATTCCGGAAATCCTGATTCTGCTCGGCTTTGTCACGGGCGGGATTGTGCGCGGGGTACTCGTGGGGCTGGTGGTGACCGCCACCGCGCTGTGCTTCACCGAACTCCACGTTAACTCGTGGTGGTTGACGCTGGCCGTGGTCGTCATGACGGCGGCCTTGTTTTCGCTGGCCGGGCTCATCAATGCCCTGTATGCGAAGAAGTTTGACGATATCTCGATCGTGCCCACGTTCATTCTGACGCCGCTGACCTATCTGGGCGGCGTCTTCTACTCGATCGACATGCTGCCCAAGTTCTGGCAACAGGTGTCGTTGGGCAATCCAATCCTCTACATGGTGAACGCGTTTCGCTACGGCATGCTGGGTGTCAGCGATATCAGTATTGGCACCGCCTTCAGCGTGATCACGCTAGCCTGTGCGGTGCTGTTCTTCGTGAGCCTGCACCTGTTGCGGCGAGGCATTGGTTTGCGCAGCTAGCCTTGATGGCTACTGCATCATCAGCTTGGCGCGGTCGATCCACTGGCTGATCAGTGAACCCTCTTCGACCGCTTCCAGCGCAACCAGCTGAATGGTCGCCAAGGTCTTGCCATCCAGTTCTACGTTGACCTTGCCCATCGCCTGCCCTTGTTTGATCGGCGCCTCCAGACGTGCGGGCAACTCAACGCTGGCTTTTAGCTGTTCGTACTGGCCGCGCGGGAAGGTAATCGCCGTGCCACCTGGCGCGGGGCCAAGCTTGATCGTCTCTTTCGCGCCCAGCCACACACGGGCATCGGTCACGGTCGCGTTGTCTTCATACAGCCGGCGGGTTTCAAAAAACCGGAAGCCATAGTTCAGCAAGGCCTGACTGGCACGGGTTCGGTCACCGTTAGAGTCTGCGCCCATCACCACCGAAATCAGGCGCATGCCTTCGCGTTTGGCCGACCCGACCAAGCAATATCCTGCCGAATCGGTGTGCCCGGTCTTGATGCCGTCGGCGGACGGATCCTTGTTCAACAAGCCGTTCCGGTTGTGCTGACGTATGCCGTTGTAGCTGTATTCCCGCATGGAGAAGATTTTGTAGATCTCGGGGAAATCCCGAATCAGGGCGCGCCCGAGCACGGAGAGATCGCGGGCCGTGGTGTAGTGCTCGGGGTCGGGCAAGCCCGTGCTGTTCACAAAGTGCGTGTCGGTCATCCCCAGCGTCTTGGCATGGGTGTTCATCAACGTCGCAAACGCTTCTTCGGTGCCGGATATGTGCTCGGCCAGCGCCACGCTGGCGTCATTACCAGACTGGATGATGTCCCCATGCAGCAACTCGTCCACCGAAACCGGCGTGTTGACGTTGATAAACATCCGCGAGCCTTCCTGCTTCCAGGCGTATTCGCTCACCGTCGGCGTATCTTCCAGCTTGATGTGACCGCCGCGTAGCGCGTCGCCGACCGCATAGACCGTCATGATCTTGGTCAGGCTGGCCGGCTCGGCGCGCATGGTTGCGTCCTTTTCAGCCAGCACCTTGCCGGTATCAAAATCCACCAGCACATAGGCTTTCACGCCCAGTTCGGGCGGTGCCGGGGTGGGCATCGGCGGGGCGGCCTGCGCCAGGCTCGCGAACATACTCAGGGCAATCAGTAAACGCTTGGTCTTCACAAATGCTGTCCAGACGGCAACGACGTGCGCGGTGCTGCCTTACTACTCGTTAACAAAATGATGTTGGGTGATGCCCACGCCAGCCAAGGCGGCGATCGCCCGATCGGCGTGGTCGACATCGCTTAAGGGGCCGACCTGCACCTTGAAAAGTGGTCGCGCGCCATTACGGTCTTCATAGATACGCACGCCTTCCTGAAGTTTCCCGTCCACACGCTGGCGCAGCCGCTCAGCGTTATCGCGCTGCCCGAAGGCGCCGATCTGGAGAAACATGTCCCGATTGGCAGCCAGCCGCAGCGCGGGGTCGGGCGGTTGGTCGTCAGGTCTGTCGACAGCGCGCACTTCCACAAAGGCGGTGCCTTTGGCAACGACGTCGAGTTTCAGAGCCGCGGCATAGGACAAATCGACGACCCGGTTATCCTTGAACGGGCCGCGGTCGTTCACGCGTAACACAACGCTGCGCCCATTCTCGAGATTGGTCACCTTGACCCACGTGGGCAGCGGCAGCAGTTTATGAGCGCCGGTCATCTGGTACATGTCGTAGACCTCACGAGTGGAGGTCAATTTGCCGTGGAAATCCGGGCCGTACCACGAGGCGATGCCGCGCTCGACGAAGCCATGACCGCTCTTCAGCACCCGGTAACGCTTGCCCATCACTTCGTAAAATTCTGGATTGCCGTAGGCGCTATAGCCTTCGCTGGGACCCACCGCGGCACCCGGCCGCGTCGTCCCCCCGGTCGCCGGCGGGGGCGTCGGCGGCGGCTTGCGGGACACGAACAGGCTACAGCCCGTCATCAGCAACGCCAGCATCAGGCCGAGAACGAGCACTGACCCCGGGCGTGCGGACGGGCTCATGGCGCCGGGGATGCCGCCGGCTGGCGTTGGCGGGCTTTGTCGATAGCGTCCGCCAGTTGGGTTACTGCTAACGCGTATTTCGGGCTGCGGTTATAGCGAGTAATGGCATAAAAGTTTTTGAATCCCAGCCAGTACTCGGCGCCGTCGCGGTTCTCGTAGGCCAGCAGGACAGCCATGAGTTGGTCATCGACTGGTTCGACCGCCCGCACGCCCTGGCCCCGGTACTGCGCGACGGTTCGCTGCAAGTCGACCTTCGCGCTGGCCAGCGCCTGATTCCCCGGGTTGCCGAGGACGGGAACCGCAATCGGCGCACCACGTACCCAGCCGTGACGCGCGAGATAGTTGCCCGCGCTGCCGATGGCATCTGCCGGGTTGCGCCAGATATCGCGATGACCATCGCCATCAAAGTCGACGGCGTAGGCGCGAAAGCTGCTGGGCATAAACTGCGGCAGCCCCATTGCACCGGCGTAGGAGCCTTTGGGCACCAGCGCATCAAGATTTTCATCGCGCGCGAGGAGCAGGAAGTTTTCCAGCTCGGAACGGAAGAACGGCGCTCTGGGCGGATAGTGAAAGGCCAGTGTGCCCAGTGCCTCGAGCACTCCAAAGTTACCGGTATTGCGGCCGTAGAAGGTTTCAACCCCAATGATGGCCACGATGATCGAGGCCGGTACCCCGTAGGTTTTCTCGGCCGCGGCGAGTGTGGCGGCGTTCGTTGCCCAGAACGTGGCGCCGGCATTGATGCGTTCAGCGGTAAGAAAAATCGGGCGGTAGACGTGCCAGGGTTTGTGCTCTGCGGGCTTCGCGATGGTGGCCAGAATAAGATCACGCCGTTCGACGCGAGCAAGGGTTTGGCCTAATGCCTCGGCGTTGAAGCCGTGTTTGGTCTGCATCTCGGCGCTGAAAGCCGCGACCGCCGCGCGGTCGAGTTCCGCGCTATCGGCGCCTGCCGGAAGCGCGGCCAGAAGCGCCAGCAGGAGAATCCCGGGCGCCTTTGAAAAGCTTTGAAATTTCACGGTTTTTCCGGGACTCCTGCGCGAATTTTCAGGATTCTACAATGAAGCGTCGATGCGTTTGTATCGACATCAAAATGCCCATGCTGGTCAGCAGGGTGACGATGGAGGTGCCCCCATAACTAATCAGCGGCAGCGGTACGCCGACCACCGGCAGTTGGCCAATCACCATGCCCATGTTCACGAAAATGTAGATGAACAGCGTGAAAATCAGACTCGCGGCGACCAGTCGGCCAAAGAGATCTTGCGCCTGTACGGCGATTGTGACCCCTCGCATCATCACCAGCAGATAAGCAGCCAGGAGCACCAGCACACCCAGCAAACCAAACTCCTCGCAATACACCGCAAAAATGAAATCGGTGGCCCGCTCGGGCAAGAACTCCAGATAGGACTGGGTACCGTTCAACCAGCCTTTACCCGACCACCCGCCGGACCCCACCGCGATCGTCGACTGAATGATGTGATAGCCAGTGCCCAGCGGGTCGGCGGCTGGATCGAGCAAGGTCCGCACGCGCTGGCGCTGATACTCGTGCATGAACAGCCAACCGATGGGCGCCATGGCGCCGGTAGCCCCTAATGCCAGCATGATCAGGCGCCACGGGATGCCAGCAAAAAACAGCACCAGCAAGCCAGCGGCCATGACGAGGATCGCGGTGCCGAGATCAGGCTGTTCCATGATCAGGGCGCCGGGCACCACGACAATTGCCAGCGCTATGCCAATCTGGCCCAGCCGGGGCGGCAAGATCTTGTCTCGCAGGAACCAGGCAACCGTCAGCGGCGTGGCGAGTTTCATGATTTCGGAGGGCTGAAACCGGATTGGGCCAAGGTCCAGCCAGCGGTGCGCGCCGCGTCCTTCGCCAATCGCGGTCGTCACGATCAGCAAAAAAACACCGAGCAGGTAGATTCCCGGCGCCCAACGGGCCAGACGTTGCGGGCTGATCTGCGCGATGCCGATCATGCAGGCCATCCCAAGCAGC
Source organism: Gammaproteobacteria bacterium (assembly GCA_023257255.1). Lineage (GTDB taxonomy): Bacteria > Pseudomonadota > Gammaproteobacteria. The sequence continues at coordinate 9,224 of JALRCR010000125.1, forward strand.
ATGCGTAGCGCCTGCTTGATGACCACATCGACCGATTGGCCGGACGCGCTATAAAGCGTGACCAGACCAATCGCGCAGAGCATCAACAAACCGCCCAACAGGGGCGGGTCGACATGGACTTGCGAGAGCAGGCTGCCCCGCCTATCCAGACGCATCGTCCTGCCCTTTCAGTGCGAAGTAGAAATCGAACAGCGTGCGCGCGATAGGCGCGGCCGTATGGGCGCCAGATTCGCCGTTTTCGACGACGATGCCCAGCGCAATCCGGGGCTGTTCAATCGGAGCAAAGGACACGAACAGCGCGTGGTCGCGGAGTTGCTTGGTGATGTCCTTGACGTCGATCCGCTTGTCCTGCGCGATCTGAAACAGCTGGGCCGTACCGGTCTTGCCCGCATATTGA
>JALRCR010000126.1 GCA_023257255.1 Gammaproteobacteria bacterium
CATGACGGCCCCGGTACAGCCCCCGGTAGCGCCCTTCGCGGTCGATAAGGTACGCGCCGACTTCCCGATTCTCGCCACCCAGGTGCACGGCAAACCGCTGGTGTATCTCGACAATGCAGCGACCACGCAAAAGCCGCGCGCGGTGATCGATGCGCTATCGCGCTATTACGAAACGACCAACGCCAACATCCACCGTGGCGTGCACAGCCTGAGCCAGCGCGCGACCGACGAGTTCGAAGCCGGCCGTGAAGCCGTGCGCCGGTTTCTGAACGCCGGCAGTTCGCGGGAAATCATTTTCACGCGCGGCACCACCGAGTCGATCAACCTCGTGGCCCAGACCTACGCCCGCACGCAACTTAAGGCCGGTGACGAAGTGCTGATTGGCGAGGCCGAGCACCACGCGAACATCGTGCCCTGGCAGCAGCTGCGCGATCTGCAGGGCATCGTGCTGAAAGTTGCGCCGGTCAACGAGGCCGGCGAACTCGACATGGCGGCCTTTGAGCGCCTGCTGACCGCGCGCACCCGGCTGGTTGCGATTGGTCATGTGTCGAACGCGCTGGGCAGCATCAATCCGGTCGCACAAATCATCGAACTGGCCCATGCCCGCGGCGCCAAAGTGCTGGTCGACGGCGCGCAATCGGTCGCCCACGGGCCGGTCGACGTGACCGCGCTGGACTGCGATTTCTTCGCCTTCTCGGGCCATAAACTGTTTGGGCCGACCGGCATTGGCGTGCTGTATGGCAAGGCCGAGTTGCTGGAAGCGATGCCGCCCTGGCAGGGCGGCGGCGACATGATTCGGACCGTCAGCTTCGAGCGTTCGGAGTGGAACGACCTGCCGTGGAAGTTCGAGGCCGGCACCCCGGATATTGCCGGCGGCATCGGTCTCAAAGCGGCGCTCGATTACCTCGCCGCGCTCGATTTTGACGGCGCGCTGCGTCATGAACACGCCTTGCTGGCCTACGCCACGGCGCGGGCGGCCGAAGTCCCGGGCCTGCGCATCATTGGCACCGCGCGCGAGAAAGCCGGCGTGCTGTCGTTCGTGATCGACGGCCTGCATCCGCAAGATCTGGGCGTGCTGCTGGACAGTCAGGGCGTCGCCATCCGTACCGGCCACCATTGCGCGATGCCGGTGCTGAGCCGCTATGGCCTGTCCGGCACCGCGCGCGCGTCGTTCGCGTTTTATAACACCCATGAAGACGTCGACCGCTTCTACGCCGCGCTCGCCAAAGCCTGCCAAATCCTCGCCTGAAAGAGCCGCCGCCATGACTCTCCCCACCTTTGACAGCCACACGCCCATCGCCCTGTTACACGACTGCCCGGCGGTGCTCATTCCCGAAGGCACGCCCGTCACGCTGAGCGAAGGCACAGCGGTCTACATCACGCAGGCACTGGGCGGGTCCGTAACGGTTAATGTGAACGGGAATCTCGCGCGGATCGCCGCCGCCCACGTGGACGCGCTGGGCATGGAGCCCGATCGCGGCCCGGCGCAGGGCGACACCAGTGACGGCGAAGTCGATGAAGGCCTGATCTGGGCCCAGCTCCAGACCTGCTACGACCCGGAGATCCCGATCAACATCGTGGAACTGGGGCTGATTTACCGCTGCGAAGTCGTGCCGGACGAACAGGGCGGCAAGCGCGTGGAAATTGACATGACCCTCACCGCGCCCGGCTGCGGCATGGGCCCGATCCTGGTCGACGACGTGCGCGGCAAGGTCAGCACGGTACCCAACGTCAGCGCTGTGGCGGTCGAGCTGACCTTCGACCCACCGTGGAATTCCGAGATGATGTCCGAGGCCGCGCGCCTGCAGACCGGGATGTATTGAACCGAGCGCAATCCGGGCGGTCACAAAACCCCGCGCGCACCGTGCTTTCGCACGCCGCAGCCAATATAATCTCCGCCCACTTTTCAAGCCCTTACCTAATTTCATTTCAGGAGTCTCTCAGGCCATGGCCAGCGAACGCACCCTCTCTATCGTCAAACCTGACGCGGTCAAGAAAAATCACATCGGTGGCATCCTCGCCAAACTCGAAGGCGCCGGCCTCACCATCATCGGGGCCAAGCTGATCAAACTCTCGCCCGAGCAGGCTGGTGCGTTCTACGGCGTCCACCGCGAGCGTCCGTTCTTTCAGGAACTCGTGGATTTCATGACTTCCGGCCCGATCATGGTTCAGGTGCTGGAAGGCGAAAACGCGATCCTGCGCAACCGCGAAGTCATGGGCGCCACCGACCCGGCGAAGGCCGAGGCCGGCACCATCCGCGCCGCCTACGGCGCCAGCATCGGCGAAAACGCCGTGCACGGTTCGGACGGCCCGGATACCGCGCGCGGCGAAATCGCGTTCTTTTTCGCTGAATCCGAGCTTCAGTCCCGTTAAGCCGCACCGCGCCCTGCGATGACTGCCCAGCGCCCCAACCTGCTCGACTTCGACGCCGAGTCGTTGGCCGGCTTCTTCACGGCGCATGGGCAGCCGGCCTATCGGGCCACCCAGCTCATCAAGTGGGTGCATCAGCAGGGCGTGCTCGATCTGGATTTGATGACCAATTTCGGGCGCGGCCTGCGCGATCTCCTGCGGGAAACCGGCGAGTTCCGTCTGCCTGAAATCATCAGCGCGCACGAATCGAACGACGGCACGCTGAAATGGCTCTTGCGGGTGGACAACGGCAACGCCATCGAAACCGTGTTCATCCCGGAAATCGACCGCGGCACGCTGTGTGTCTCCTCGCAGGTCGGCTGTGCGCTGAACTGCAGTTTCTGCGCGACCGCGCGGCAGGGCTTCAGCCGCAACCTGTCGACCGGTGAAATCATCGGCCAGCTGTGGGTGGCGGCGCGCCATCTGGGCCAGCACCCCAAAACCCAACGCCGCATCACCAACGTGGTGATGATGGGCATGGGCGAGCCGCTGCTGAATTTCGACGCCGTCATCCCCGCCATGCGGCTGATGATGGACGACAACAGCTACAACCTGGGCCGCAAGCGCGTGACGCTGAGCACGGCAGGCCATGTGCCGGGCATCGACCGCTTGCGCGAGGAATGCCCGGTCAGCCTCGCCGTGTCGCTGCATGCGCCGGATGACGCGCTCCGCGACGAACTGGTCCCGCTCAACAAAACCTATCCCATCGCCGAGTTGCTGGACGCCTGCCGGCGCTATGTCTCCAACAACCCGCACGACCAGATCACCTTCGAGTACGTGATGCTGGACGGCATCAACGACAGCCCGGCGCACGCGCGCCAGCTGGCCCGCATCCTGCGCGGCATCCCGTCGAAGATGAACCTCATCCCGTTCAACCCGGTGGTGGGCGCGAACTATCGCCGGTCCACCCCGGAAGCCATCAACGCCTTCCGCCGTGAACTGGCCAACGCCGGGCTGCTGACGATCACACGGAAGACGCGTGGCGAAGACATTGACGCCGCCTGCGGTCAGTTGGTGGGCAAGGTGGCCGCACGGGCCGCCCGCCATCGACGGCCAACGGAGGCGCTCGATGCCTAGCCCCGGGCTGAGGCTAGGTGCCGGCCTGTTCGCGCTCGGTCTGCTCGCTGCCTGCGCCAACCAGCCCGAGACCCAGCCCGGAGAGACGCGCGCCGAAGAACGCACCCGGGTGGCGGACCTCAACACCCAGCTGGGGCTGGAGTACATGCGCGACGGCAACAACGAAACCGCGCTGAAAAGACTCGAAAAAGCCGTTGAGACCGACCCCAAGCACGCGCCCGCCTATACCGCGCTGGCCCTGCTCTACAGCCGGCTGGGCGAAGTCGCCAAGGCCGAAGCAAATTTCCAGGCCGCGCTGCGGCTGGCCCCCAATAACGGCAACACGCTCAACAACTACGGCATGTTCCTGTGCCAGCAGAAGCGCTATGCCGACGGCGAAGCGGCCTTGTTGAAGGCGGTGAAGAACCCGCTGTACGCCGCGCCGGCGATTGCCTACACCAATGCCGGGCTGTGCGCGGAACAGGCCGGCAACCCGCAAGCCGCTGAAGACTATTTCCGGCAGGCGCTGGAAATAAACCCCAACATCGGGCCCGCGCTGTTTGGCATGGCCGAACTCAGCTTCAAGCGTGGGGATGCCGCAGGCGCCGCCCAGTACCTTAACCGGCACCTCAAGAGCGCCGGTGCCAGCGCACGCGCACTCGCGCTAGGTGTGCAGATCGAAAAGCAAACCGCCAACCATGACCGTCAGGCCAGCTACGAGATGATGTTGCGCAACCAGTTTCCGGACTCACCCGAAACCGGCCAGCTCCAGCGGGGAGAACTCTACTAGCCCATGGCAAGTTCAAGCGAACACGAGCCCAGCGCCGCCAGGGTCGCCACCGGCCCCGGGGTGATGCTGAAAAAAGCCCGCGAGGCCGCCGGCATGTCGCGCGAGGAATTGGCCCGACGCACCCGTCTGGAATTGAAGGTGCTCGACGCAATCGAGTCCGAGACCTGGGAGCGTCTGGCCGGTCCCGCCTTCATCAAGGGCTACATTCGGGGAATTGCCCGCGAACTGGGCATGGACCCGGCCGTGCCGCTCGCCGAATACAACGCGCAGTTCCATACCGGTGAGCCGGTATTGAGCGACTTTGAATCCCGCGCGCCGCTGGAACTGACCAGCGCCAGCCGCTGGATCAAATCCACCAGCTACGCGCTGGCGGTGGTCGTGGTCGTCTTGATCGCACTGTGGTGGCAGCATAACTACGTGCAGTCGGCGCCGCCGTCGGGCCCCGAGGGCCTCAATGAGGCCGGCGCACCTGCCGCCGACCCTGGGACGCCGTTGCCCTACGCGTGGACGGTGGTCGAACATGCCGGGCTGCCGTTGGAAGCACCGCAAAGCTGGCGCCGCCAGACCGATGGCTCTGCACCGCCACCGCTCAACCCGCCGCGCACGGACAGCGCGACGGCCGAGTCCGATCCTGCCGGCGCGAAGGCGCCTGAGGCGCCGCCCGCGAAAACCACCGCCGTCGTGCCGCCTGCCCCGGCCGAACCCGCCCCGGTCGCCATCAACGAACCCGCGCCCACCGGCGACCTGATCGTCAAAGCAAGCAAGGACTCCTGGGTGCGGGTCAGGGACGTCAAAGGCCGCGAACTCTTTTCCGGCGTGCTCAAAGCTGGTCGCAGCATCGGCCTGAGCGGCCGCGCACCGCTCGATCTGGTGATCGGCAACGCGCCCTTTGTGGCGGTCAGCTTCCGCGGCGAAACCCAGAATCTGTCCAAACATTCAATCAATGGCGTGGCCCGACTGACCGTTGGCGACGTGCGCTGAAGGGCATGCGCCCGGAGACTCAGGTGAAAGAACAGTTACGCGCCATCCGCGGCATGAACGACATCCTGCCCGGCGCCAGCGAGCGCTGGCAGCAGTTCGAGCAGACCGTCGCCCAGGTGCTGGCGGCCTACGGCTACCAGCAAATCCGCTTGCCCATCGTGGAGCAGACGGCGGTGTTCGAGCGCTCCATCGGCGACACCACCGACATCGTCCAGAAAGAGATGTACACCTTCGCCGACCGTAACGGCGACCGCCTGACGCTGCGTCCCGAAGGCACCGCCGGTTGCGTCCGTGCGGTGCTGGAACACGGGCTATTGAACGTGCAGCCCCAGTTGCGGCTCTGGTACAGCGGCCCGATGTTCCGACATGAGCGGCCACAAAAGGGCCGCTACCGGCAGTTTCACCAGATTGGCGTTGAAACCTACGGCATGGCCGGGCCCGATATTGATGCGGAAATTCTGCTCCTGACCGCACGCCTGTGGCAGGCGCTGGGCCTGTCCGGGCTGCGACTGGAGATCAATACCCTGGGCGTGGCGGCCGAGCGCGAGCATTACCGCGCAGCCCTCACCGCTTATTTCAGCGCCCACCGCGACGCGCTGGACGCCGACAGCCTGCTGCGACTGGAGCGCAATCCGCTGCGGATCCTCGATTCCAAGAACCCGGCGATGCAGGCGCTGGTCAGCAACGCGCCGCGGTTGAACGAGTTTCTTGAAGCCGAATCGCGCGCGCACTTCGCAAGCGTCTGCGCCACGCTGGATGCCGCCGGCATTGCCTATGTCGTTAACCCGACCCTGGTGCGCGGCCTCGACTACTACTCCCGGACCGTCTTTGAATGGATCACCACCGAACTCGGCGCCCAAGGCACGGTCTGCGCGGGTGGGCGCTACGACGCGCTGGTGGAATTGATGGGCGGCAAGCCGGTGCCGGCCATCGGGTTTGCGATGGGTATCGAACGGCTGGTGGAGTTACTGGCGGTGCAGGCCGGCGAACGCAGCGAGGCGAGCGCCGAACTCTGCGTGGTCAGTGCCAGCGAGGCCGAGTCGCAGGCCGCCCTGCTGCTCGCCGAACGCTTGCGCGATGCGCATCCGGGCTGGCGCGTGGTGACCGTCTGCGGCGGCGGCAGCCTCAAGTCACAAATGAAGCGGGCCGACCGCACGGGCGCGGCGATTGCGCTGATTCTGGGCGAGGACGAAGTCGCGACGGCCACGGTCAGCGTCAAACCCATGCGCGGCCAGGGCGAGCAGCAGCGCATCGCGCTGAGCGAACTGTCGACGAAACTCGCCGCCTTGCTCACGGCCTGACCGGGAATCCGGCGCGCTAAGGCTATAATCCCCGGCCCGGCGCGAATCCGGACCGAATCACCCAAAAGGATTACTGACGTGGAAGGCTACTCCTCCGAAAGTGAACAAGTCGAAGTCATCCGCAAATGGTGGAAAGACAACGGCAAGTCCCTGCTGCTCGGGCTGGCGCTGGGCTTGTCGGGTCTCGCCGGCTATCGCTACTGGGATGACACCCGCAACCTGAAAGCGGAAAGTGCGTCGGTCAACTACGAACAATTTCTCGCCCTGACCGAGAAAAAATCGGTGGACGACGCCCGCAAGGCCGGACAGACCATCCTCGACAACTACGCCGACACCACCTACGCGCGACTTACCGCGCTGTTGATGGCGAAAACCGAAATCACCGACGGCAAGCCCGATGCGGCCAAGCAGCGGCTGCAGTGGGTGCTGGACCATCCGGGCAAGGACCATCTTGAGGCGGTCGCGCGCTCGCGCCTTGCCCAGTTGGCGCTGGCCGAAGGCAAGGCGGACGACGCCTGGCGTTTACTGGAACAGGGCGGTCTGGCCACCGGCGAGGATTACGCCGAACTGCAGGGCGATATTCTGGCCGCGCAGGGCAAATCCGATGAGGCCGTCGCGCGCTATCTCAAAGCCCAGCAGCAGGCACTGGCCAGCGGTGGCAATCCGGCCGTGCTGGAACTGAAACTTGAACGCCTGGGACACACGGGCGACGGAGCTTGATGATGACGCGCCCCGCCTTGCTGCTGCTGGCAGCGGCTCTCACCCTTGCCGGTTGTGCCGAACAACGTGCCTCTCTCAAAAATACCTTCGGCGGCATGCTTGACGAAAAGGACGAACAGTCGACGACAATCAAAAAAGCCGCCGCGCCACGCAAACTGAGCAAGGACTTCAAGTCCACGATCGCGCTCAAGGAAGTCTGGTCTGGCCGGTTTGGCAAAGGCTACGAGAAGCTCTACCTGAAACTGCTCCCAGCGCCCGCCGAAGACCGCGTCTATGTCGCCGACCGCGACGGCCGCGTGCTGGCCGTGGATGCGGCAAACGGCAAGGTCGTGTGGGAAGAGCGCGACAAGAAGCGGCCGATTTCCGGCGGCCCCGGCGTGGGCGACGGCATGGTGTTCGTCGGCACTTCCGATGCCCAGGTCGTGGCCCGGGATGCTGCTACCGGCAAGAAAGTCTGGATCGCAGAAGTCTCCAGCGAAGTGCTCTCCGCGCCGCGCGCGGCCAAGGGCACGGTCATCATCCGCACCGGGGACGGCAAGCTCTATGCGCTGAACAGCGCCACCGGCGTTCAGAAATGGGTGCTTGACCGCACGGTCCCCACCCTCACCCTGCGCGGTACTGCGACGCCGGTCATCCATGAAGACATGGTGCTGGCCGGCTTCGACAACGGCCGCCTGTCGGCGCTGGACCTGCAGACGGGTCAGGAACTGTGGGAAGCACGCCTCGCCGAGCCTACGGGACGCACCGACCTCGAACGCCTGATCGATGTGGATGCCGAGCCCGTGATCCGCGAAAACACCGCCTATATCGACAGCTTTCAGGGCAAGGTCGCGGCGGTCTCGCTGGACGATGGCAGCCTCGAATGGACGCGCGACATCTCCTCCCATGAAAACGTGGCGGTCGACGATAAACACGTCTACGTCACCGACGACCGGGGCACCGTGTGGGCGCTGGCGCGCGGCGACGGCGCCACGGTTTGGCGGCAGAAAGCTTTCCGCAACCGCAAGGTCACCGGCCCGGCCCGCTACGACAACTACGTGGTAGTCGGCGATTTCGAAGGTTATATGCACTGGATGGATACCAACACGGGCGAAGTGGTGGGGCGCGAGCGGATCGACGACGAACGCATCATCACCCCGCCGCTCGACATTGGCGGGGCGCTGGCGGGCTATAGCTCGACCGGCGAACTTGCCGTCTGGCGCGTGCAGTAAGCAGCCAGAACGGCCCCGCCGTCGGCTCGCCACCCCGCATGACCCAGGAACTTCGCAATCAGGCCAAACCGGCGTTCGCCATTCTTGGCCGGCCGAACGTCGGCAAATCCACCCTCTTTAATCGCATTACCCGCACCCGTAACGCGCTCGTGGCCGATGTACCCGGCGTGACCCGCGACGTCCAACTGGGCGTGGGTCGCGTGGGCCGCGCGGGCTATCTGGTGGTCGACACCGGCGGCATCGCCAACGATCAGGGCGAGTTGGGCGAGATGGTCAGCCGGCAGGCCATGCAGGCGCTGGAAGAATGCGCGGCAGGCGTCTTCGTGGTCGACGCCCGCGAAGGCCTGAACGCCACCGATGAAGCGCTCGCCAGAAGCCTGCGGCGGAGCGGCAAGCCGCTGTTTCTGGCCGTCAACAAGGCGGAAGGCAGCGACGCCAGCACGCTACGCGCGGAGTTCTCGCGTCTTGGTCTCGGCCAGCCCTGGCCGATTTCAGCGGCGCACGGGCTAGGCGTCGACGAGCTTGTCGCCGCCGTTACCGCCACCTGGCCGCGCCGCGAAGAGACCGAGGTCGAACACGACCCCGAGACCATCCGGGTCGCCATCGTTGGCCGTCCGAACGTCGGCAAATCGACGCTGGTCAACCGCATGCTGGGTGAGGAACGCATGATCACCTGCGACATGCCGGGCACCACGCACGACAGCGTCACCGTGCCGCTGACGCGCCACGGCCGCAGCTACTCGCTCATCGATACCGCGGGCATCCGTCGTCGGGCCCGCGTCACGGATATGGTGGAGAAGTTCAGCGCGGTCAAAACCCTGCAGGCCATCGACCTTGCGCAGGTCGTGGTGGTGGTGCTGGACGCGCGCGATTCCCTGACCGAGCAGGATTTGACGGTGCTGG
>JALRCR010000127.1 GCA_023257255.1 Gammaproteobacteria bacterium
CCAACGACGTGGAAGGTATCAAGGGCGAGATGGAAGACGGCACCGAGCAGCGCCGTTTCGCCGCGGACGACGCGCCGTTTGCCGCGCTGGCATTCAAAATTGCGACCGACCCCTTCGTGGGTACGCTTACTTTCTTCCGTGTGTATTCCGGGGTCCTGTCATCCGGGGATTCTGTTTACAACCCGGTGAAGTCGCGGAAAGAGCGCATCGGCCGTCTGTTGCAGATGCACGCGAATTCTCGGGAAGAAATCAAGGAAGTCCGCGCCGGGGACATTGCTGCCGCCGTGGGCATCAAGGACGTAACGACCGGCGACACCCTGTGCGCGCTGGACAGCGTCATTACGCTGGAGCGGATGGATTTCCCTGAGCCGGTTATTGCGGTTGCGGTAGAGCCAAGAACCAAGGTCGACCAAGAAAAAATGGGCATGGCTTTGTCACGTTTGGCTGCAGAAGATCCATCGTTCCGCGTGCAAACCGACGAAGAATCCGGCCAGACCATCATTGGCGGCATGGGCGAACTGCACCTCGAAATCATCGTCGACCGCATGAAGCGCGAATTCAATGTGGAAGCCAACGTGGGCAAGCCCCAGGTGGCCTACCGCGAAACCATCCGCAAGTCCGTGTCCGACGTCGAAGGCAAGTTCGTGCGCCAGTCCGGCGGCAAGGGCCAGTATGGCCACGTGGTGATCAAAATGGAGCCGAACGACGCCGGCAAGGGTTTCGAATTCGTAAACGGCATCATCGGGGGAGTCGTGCCACGGGAATACATTCCTGCGGTTCAGAAGGGTATGGAAGAGGCGATGCAGAACGGCGTCATCGCGGGCTACCCGATGGTCGATGTGAAGGTCACGTTATTCGACGGCTCTTACCATGACGTCGACTCCAACGAAATGGCGTTCAAGATTGCCGGCTCGATGGCCTTCAAAGAAGCCGCGCACAAGGCGAAGCCGGTCCTGCTCGAGCCCGTAATGAGCGTGGAAGTGGTAACGCCAGAAGATTACGTCGGCACCGTCAACGGCGACCTTAATCGTCGCCGCGGCATGCTTGAAGGGTCGGAAGATTCGCCCGCGGGCCGCCTTATCAAGGCGCAGGTGCCGCTGTCCGAAATGTTCGGCTATTCAACCGATTTGCGCTCGGCCACACAGGGGCGGGCGACCTATACGATGGAATTCTCACGTTATGTCGAGGCGCCGAAGAGTGTCGCCGAGATCGTCGCAAGACGAGCGTGAGCAGAGATTTAGTTTAAGCAACCCCGTCACCGGGAATTTCTTGATTCGAAGAAGAGGTTAAGAGCGCCATGGCCAAGGAGAAATTTGAACGTACCAAGCCTCACGTGAACGTAGGAACGATTGGTCACGTGGATCACGGTAAGACGACGTTGACGGCGGCGCTGACGGTAGTGACGGCGAAGAAGTTCGGCGGTGAAGCCCGGGCGTACGACCAGATTGATAACGCGCCGGAAGAGAAGGCTCGCGGGATCACGATTGCGACGTCGCACGTTGAATACCAGAGCGACAATCGGCACTACGCGCACGTGGACTGCCCTGGCCACGCTGACTATGTGAAGAACATGATCACGGGTGCGGCGCAGATGGACGGCGCGATTCTGGTGTGCTCTGCGGCGGACGGCCCGATGCCTCAGACGCGCGAGCACATCCTGCTGGCCCGTCAGGTTGGCGTGCCCTACGTTGTGGTTTACATGAACAAGGCGGACATGGTTGACGACGCCGAGTTGCTGGAACTGGTTGAGATGGAGCTGCGCGAGCTTCTGTCGCTGTACAAATTCCCGGGCGACGACACGCCGGTAGTGGTTGGCAGTGCGCTGAAGGCGCTGGAAGGCGACGAGAGCGATATTGGCGTGCCTTCCATCTGGAAGCTGATTGCGGCGATGGACAGCTACATTCCGCTGCCGGAGCGTCCGGTGGACATGCCGTTCCTGCTGCCGATTGAAGACGTGTTCTCGATTTCCGGGCGCGGTACGGTGGTAACGGGTCGGGTTGAGCGCGGCATCGTGAAGGTCGGCGAAGAAGTTGAGATTGTGGGCATCAAGGACACGGTCAAGACGACGTGCACGGGCGTTGAAATGTTCCGCAAGTTGCTTGACGAAGGCCGTGCGGGTGACAACGTTGGCGTTCTGTTGCGCGGCACGAAGCGCGAAGACGTGGAGCGTGGTCAGGTGCTGTGCAAGCCGGGCAGCGTGAAGCCGCACGCGCACTTTGAGGCCGAGGTTTACGTGTTGTCGAAGGAAGAGGGCGGCCGTCACACGCCGTTCTTCAACAACTACCGTCCGCAGTTCTACTTCCGCACGACGGACGTGACTGGTGCGGTGGAGTTGCCGGCGGGCGTTGAGATGGTGATGCCTGGCGACAACATCAAAGTGACGGTGCAGTTGATTAACCCGATTGCGATGGAAGAAGGGCTGCGCTTTGCAATTCGCGAAGGCGGCCGGACGGTCGGCGCCGGCGTGGTTGCTAAAATCATCGCCTAAGGTCCAATCTGCGCAAGCAAGGTCCTGCCTCTCGAGAAGCGGGGCCTTGGCTTTTCTGACGAGTTCGAAAGATACAGGCCAGTAGCTCAATTGGCAGAGCGGCGGTCTCCAAAACCGCAGGTTGGGGGTTCGAGACCCTCCTGGCCTGCCATCCCTGCATTCAGGCAGGGGGCAGGCGTCCAAGCATCGAGATAACATGACCGCAGACGTACAAGAACCTCGGACCTCGCTGGACGGCGCTAAATTCGCTGGCGTCGCGCTATGCGTGGGCCTCGGCATCGGCGCCTTCTACTACCTTGGCGAAAGCGGGCGCCTCCTGCGGCTACTTGCCCTGCTCATTCCGGTATTGGCCGCTGCCGCGCTATTCCTGACCACCGCACAGGGCCGGAGCCTTATCGGCTTCGGGCGCGATACGCAGATTGAAATCCGCAAGGTTGTCTGGCCAAGCCGGCAAGAAACCATCAAGACGACCGGCAGCATTATTGCCATCGTCATCGTTACAGCCCTTTTTCTGTGGATGCTTGACCTGATGCTCGGCGGGTTTACCCGCTGGTTACTTGGGCAGGGAGGTTAGTCAGCATGGCGCTTCAATGGTACGTCGTTCATGCCTACTCCGGGTTTGAAAATCAGGTTAAGCGGTCACTCGAAGACCGCGTAAAACGCAGCGGTCTGGACGAAAAATTCGGCCAGATTCTGGTGCCGACCGAAGAGGTCGTCGAAATGCGCGACGGTCAAAAGCGCAAGAGCGACCGTAAATTCTTCCCCGGCTATGTGCTGGTACAGATGGATATGGACGAAGCATCTTGGCATTTGGTCAAGGATTGCCCGAAGGTCATGGGATTCATCGGCGGTAGCAGCGACAAACCCACGCCCATCTCCCAGCGAGAGGCCCAAAACATCCTGGACCGTATTCAGGAAGGCGTCGAAAAACCGAAACCCAAGGTTTTGTTCGAAGTTGGCGAAGTGGTGCGGGTTATCGACGGCCCCTTCACCGATTTCAACGGTGTCGTGGAAGAGGTCAACTACGACAAGAGTCGCCTGCGGGTGGCGGTTTCGATCTTTGGGCGCTCCACGCCGGTCGAACTCGAATTCGGTCAGGTTTCGAAAGACTGACCTTGCAAGCCGCGCGTCGCGCGTGGCGTTTTAGGCAAAAGCAAGAGCGAGGAGCCGATTCGGCGTTTGCACTCGCGGAGATAAACTAATGGCTAAGAAGATCGATGCCTACATCAAGCTCCAGGTGGCGGCCGGCAAGGCTAACCCGAGCCCCCCGGTCGGACCCGCGCTGGGTCAACGCGGCGTCAACATCATGGAGTTCTGCAAGCAGTTTAATGCCAGAACCCAGACTCTCGAAGAAGGCATCCCGATCCCGGTCGTGATCACGGTTTTCTCTGACCGTAGTTTCACCTTCATCACCAAGACGCCGCCGGCGTCGGTATTGCTGCGTAAGGCGGCTGGTATTCCCAAGGGCAGCAGCGTCCCGAACAAAGACAAGGTCGGGAAGGTCACGCTCGCTCAGGTGGAAGAAATTGCCAAGACCAAAATGCCGGATCTCACCGCCGCAGGTATGCCTGCCGCGCTGAAGACCATTTCCGGAACCGCCCGCAGCATGGGCATCGAAGTCGAGGGGGCTTAAGTCATGGCACACGTATCCAAACGGCGTCGGGCATTGCTCGAAAAACTCGGCAAACCCGGCACCTCCCGGACCCTTGAAGAGGCTCTGGGCCTGATTAAACAGGTCGCATCCGCCAAATTCGACGAAACCGTCGAAGTGGCGGTTAATCTCGGTGTCGACCCCCGTAAGTCCGATCAGGTGGTTCGCGGCTCAACCGTGCTGCCCCACGGCACCGGCAAGCAGGTCCGCGTGGCGGTATTCGCGGACGGCGCCGACGGAGAAGCGGCGCGCGCCGCGGGCGCCGACGTCGTTGGCTTCGACGACCTGGCGGAACAAATCAAGCAGGGCAACATCAACTTCGATGTGGCGATTGCAACCCCGGCCTCGATGCGCATCGTCGGCCAGCTGGGCCAGATCCTCGGTCCTCGTGGCCTGATGCCAAACCCCAAGGTTGGCACCGTAACGCCTGATGTGGCCGGTGCGGTGCGTAACGCGAAAGCGGGCCAGGTGCGCTACCGCACCGATAAGGCCGGCATCGTGCATTGCCCAATCGGCAAGGCCTCGTTTGAGGTCGCGGCCCTGAAGGCCAACTTCGAGGCTATTTTGGGTGACCTGCGCAAAGCCAAGCCCAGTACCTCCAAGGGAATCTATCTGCGCCAGATCACGATCTCCTGCACCATGGGACCGGGCATCCCGGTCGACCGGGCCTCAGTTGAATCGGCCTGATCGGCACGCAGCAACAAGAATTTTCCAGGAACTTTGGACTGCCGGCCTGCGCCGGCAGACGTCAAAGACCGCAGGTCTGACCGTCCTCCGGGAGCTCCTCTTGGCTATGTCGGCCAATGGTTGCCCCGAAAAGCCGGTTCGGTTAATTCGCCTCGCAAGGGCAACCTGCGCAGACGGTGCTCCAGTAACAGGTAACCACCTGCCCGGACGCCGTGAAGAGGGCGTCGGCGACCTCCGCCGACAACCAGAACGGCGTGGCGCCCCGCTAATCGCGGGGCACTGAGCCAGGAGAAGTAGATGAGTCTGACTTTAGAGCAAAAGCAGTCAATTGTTGCCGAAGTCAATGCCGTCGCCAGCACCGCCCAAGCCGCAATTGCGGCTGAATATGCGGGTCTGAGCGTTGCGCAGATGACCGCTCTTCGCGTTCAGGCCCGTGCGGCCGGTGTCTTCGTCAAGGTGGTTAAAAACACCCTGGCGCGGCGCGCCGTAGCGGGTACTGCGTTCGAGTGCCTTACAGAAAAACTGGCCGGTCCGCTGTTGCTGGTTTTTTCTGCCGAGGACCCGGGCGCCGGCGCGCGAGTGGTTCGCGACTTTGCCAAGGACAACCAGAAGCTCGTCCCCGTCGCCATTGCGTTCGGGGGGCAAGTCCGAGGTCCGGAAGACCTTCAGGCGCTTGCCACGCTTCCGACGCTCGATGAAGCCCGTGCACGCCTGCTTGGCATGTTCCAGGCACCCGCGAGCCAGTTGGTACGCACCCTGGCCGAACCCGGCGCCGCATTCGTGCGGGTCCTGGCGGCCTACCGCGACCAGCAACAGGCTGCTTAAAGCACATCCACCTGAATATTGTTTGAGGAGTTTCCCACATGGCCCTTTCGAAAGACGAGCTGATCGACGCGCTCAGCAGCCTCACCATTCTTGAAGTCACGGAACTGGTTTCCGCGCTGGAAGAGAAGTGGGGCGTTTCCGCCGCCGCAGTCGCGGCTGCCCCCGTGATGGTCGCCGCCGATGCCGGCGCCGCCCCCGCTGAAGTCAAGGAAGACTTCGATGTTGTGATGACCAGCTTTGGCGAGAACAAGGTCAACGTCATCAAGGCCGTTCGCGCCATTACCGGTCTTGGCCTGAAAGAAGCCAAGGACATGGTTGAAGGCGTGCCTTCCGTCGTCAAGGAAGCGGCCCCCAAGGCCGAGGCCGACAACATCAAGAAGCAGCTGGAAGAAGCCGGAGCCAAAGTCGAACTCAAGTAAGTTCGATGCGGCCATCGGCCATCGCGCTGCACCGCCCGCTCTGCCGCTCGCCGCGGCAGACACGGGCGGTGTTGGCGCTTTCGTCATCGGTAGGAAGCGCGTCGCGGATCTGCTGCGCCGCGCGTTCCCGTGACAGTGTTGTCAGGTAATCAGAGGACGAACATGCCCTACTCATACACCGAGAAAAAACGTCTGCGGAAGGACTTCGGAAAGCGCCGTGCGGTGCTGGAAGTACCCTACCTGCTCGAGACCCAAATCGAGTCCTACCGTAACTTTTTGCAGGAATCGGTGCCGGTCGATCGGCGCGAGGACAATGGTCTGCACGCAGCGTTTCGCTCCGTGTTCCCGATCGAAAGCTACTCTGGCAATGCGGTCCTCCATTACGACAGCTATCGCCTTGGCACGCCGATTTTCGACGTCAAGGAATGTCAGGTTCGAGGCCTGACCTACGCAGCATCGTTGCGCGTGAAGGTCCGTCTTGCGCTGTTCGATCGCGAAACTTCTGGCCCGGACCGCGCCCCGCGCGAGATCAAGGAACAGGAAGTCTACATGGGCGAACTGCCGCTCATGACCGAGAACGGCACCTTTGTGATCAACGGTACGGAGCGAGTCATCGTCTCCCAGTTGCATCGCTCGCCCGGCGTTTTCTTCGATCACGATCGCGGCAAGACCCACTCATCCGGGAAATTGCTGTTTTCGGCACGGGTGATCCCTTACCGCGGGTCCTGGCTCGACTTCGAATTCGACCCCAAAGATCTCGTCTTCGTCCGCATCGACCGCCGCCGGAAAATCCCGGCCACCGTCCTCTTGCGAGCCCTCGGTTACAACGCCGAGCAGATGTTGGAAATGTTTTTCGAGCGCGACCAGATTGCGCTCGACGATAAGAAACTTACCCTTACGCTGGTCGCCGAGCGCCTCCGCGGCGTCACGCTGGACTTCAACCTGCAGGATGCTGCCGGAAATGTGCTGGTCGAAGCCGACCGACGCATCACCGCGCGACACATCCGCGACATCAACCGGGCCGGGATTGCGGCCATTGATGTGCCGCGCAGCTTTGTCGTCGGGCGCGTGCTGGCGCGCGACATCGTCAACAAGACGACGGGCGAAATCATCGCCGAAGCCAACACCGAAATTTCCGAAGACCTGCTGAACAAGCTGGCCGCTGCGCGCGTCGGCATGATCGAGACCATTTTCGCGAACGACCTCGACCATGGTGCCTATATTTCTGAAACGCTGCGCGCCGATTCCACCCGCACGCAGCTGGAAGCTCAGGTCGAAATCTACCGCATGATGCGTCCCGGCGAGCCGCCGACGAAGGACGCTGCAGAGAACCTGTTCAAGAACCTTTTCTTCACGCAGGAGCGCTACGACCTCTCGGCCGTGGGCCGCATGAAGTTCAACCGTCGAGTCGGTCGCCCGGGCAGCGAAGTGCCGGAAATCCTGCTGGACGGCACCTACTTCTCTACCCTGCTCGCCAAAGATCTGAAGAATCCTGACGAGGCCACCAACATCTCGATTTCGAGCGTGCCAAGCGAACTGCGGCGCCTGCCGGCGCTGGCGGCGATCAAGGACGGCTCGCGCATTCCGTTTGGTCAGGTCAAGAAAGCCCTGATGGAGTACGGGTCCGACATCGTCGACGTGATGAAGACCCTGGTCGACATCCGCAACGGCAACGGCTCAGTCGACGATATTGACCATCTGGGCAACCGTCGCGTGCGTAGCGTGGGTGAAATGGCCGAAAACCAGTTCCGCGTTGGCTTGGTGCGCGTTGAGCGCGCGGTCAAGGAGCGGCTTAGCCTGGCAGAGTCCGAAGGCATCATGCCGCAGGAACTGATCAACGCGAAGCCGGTGTCCGCGGTCATCAAGGAGTTCTTCGGGTCCAGCCAGTTGTCGCAGTTCATGGACCAAAACAACCCGCTGTCCGAAGTCACGCACAAGCGTCGCGTCTCGGCGCTCGGCCCAGGCGGCCTGACGCGCGAGCGCGCCGGCTTTGAAGTACGCGACGTGCATCCCACGCACTACGGGCGGGTCTGCCCGATCGAAACGCCTGAAGGCCCGAACATCGGCCTGATCAACTCCCTCGCGGTTTATTCGCGCACCAACAAGTACGGCGCCATGGCCCGCATCCGCTCGCGGCTGGCTTTCGCCGTCCATGAGTTCTTCCAGCAGCGCGGATTTCACTACATCCACACGCCCATCATTACCGGCGCCGACTGTGAAGGCGCCGGCGATATGTTCAAGGTCACGACGCTGGATCTGGCGGCGGTACCCAAGCGCGACGGCGCGGTAGATTTCGATGCGGATTTTTTCGGCAAGGAAGCCCATCTCACCGTTTCTGGCCAACTGGCGGTAGAGACCAGCTGTCTTGCGCTCGGCAAGGTTTATACCTTCGGGCCTACGTTTCGCGCCGAGAACTCAAACACCAGTCGGCACATGGCCGAGTTCTGGATGATCGAGCCGGAGTTTGCCTTCGCCGAACTGGTCGACGATATGCAACTGGCCGAAGACATGGTGAAGTTTCTGCTGAATTTTCTCTGCACCGACTGCGCGGAGGACCTCAAACTTTTCACCAGTTTCGTTGACCCTGAACTGCAGGCCACGCTGGATGCCGTACGCACCGCCGACTTCGCGCGCGTCACCTACACCGAAGCAATCGCCATTCTTGAAGCGGCCGGGCGGGATTTTGAATATCCGCCGCGCTGGGGCAATGACTTGCAATCGGAACACGAACGCTACCTGACCGAAGTGCACTTCCGTCGCCCGGTCTTCGTCTTCGACTGGCCGCGCGATATCAAGGCCTTCTACATGCGACAGAATGACGACGGCAAAACGGTCGCCGCGATGGACCTGCTGGTCCCGCGCATCGGGGAACTGATTGGCGGCAGCCAGCGCGAAGAACGTCTGGAACGGCTCGGCGAGCGCATCGATGAGATGGGCCTGCGGCGAGAAGACTATTGGTGGTATCTCGACACCCGCCGTTTCGGCAGCGCGCCCCACGCCGGTTTCGGGTTGGGTTTTGAGCGCCTGCTGATGTTTGTGACCGGGGTCAGCAACATCCGCGATGTAATTCCCTTCCCGCGCACGCCGCGCAATCTGGAGTTCTAGACATGCAGGTGATGGTAGACCTTTGTATCGTGCCAATCGGCATCGGCGTCTCGCTGTCCCCGTACATCGCGCAATGCCAGCGGGTGATCGCCGCCAGCGGCCTTAGCGCGCAAATGCATCCCTACGGCACGGTGATCGAAGGCGAGTGGGACGCCGTC
>JALRCR010000128.1:0-256 GCA_023257255.1 Gammaproteobacteria bacterium
CGACACCGTGCTGCCCGGCTTTACCCACTTGCAGGCGGCGCAGCCCATTTCCTTCGGCCACCACCTGCTGGCCTGGTTCGAGATGCTCATGCGCGACCGCGAGCGGCTGGCCGACTGCCGCAAACGCGTTGACGCGCTGCCGCTGGGCGCCGGTGCGCTGGCCGGCACCACCTTCCCGATCAAACGCGAAATGACCGCCGAGCTGCTGGGCTTCTCGCGGATCTGCGAAAACTCGCTCGATGCGGTGGCCGACCGC
>JALRCR010000128.1:266-9298 GCA_023257255.1 Gammaproteobacteria bacterium
ACTTCGCGATCGAGTTTTGCAGCGTAGGCGCGCTGATGATGGTGCACTTCTCGCGCATGGCCGAGGAGTTGGTGCTGTGGAGTTCCCAGCAGTTTGCGTTCATTGAGCTCGACGATGCCTTCTGCACCGGCTCCAGCATGATGCCGCAGAAGAAAAACCCCGACGTGCCAGAACTGGTGCGCGGCAAGTCGGGCCGGGTGATCGGTCACCTGATCGCGCTGCTGACGCTGATGAAAAGCCAGCCGCTGGCCTACAACAAGGACAATCAGGAAGACAAGGAACCGCTGTTCGACACCGTCGACACGCTGGCCGGCTGCCTGCGGGCCTTCGGCGATCTGGTGCCCGGCATTACGGTCAAGCGCGCGCGGATGCGCGAGGCCACCCGCGCCGGCTTCACCACCGCGACCGACTTTGCCGACTATCTGGTGCGCCTCGGCGTGCCCTTCCGGGATGCCCACGCGGTGGTCGGGGCTGCGGTGCGCAGCGCCATCGCCAAGGGTTGCGAACTGCAGGACCTGCCACTGGCGGAATTGCAGCAGCTTGAGCCCCGCATCACTGACGCGGTGTTTCAGGCGCTGGACATCGATGCCGCGCTGGCGGCGCGCGACCATCGTGGTGGCACCGCGCCGGCCCGTGTTCGGGCGGCCTGTCAGGCCGCACGCGCCAGATTGGGCGGCTGAGTTCACGTTAGGCGTTCCCTCGGCATGAAACGGCTTGGCCGCCTCCTTCTGGCCCTGCTCGGCCTGCTCCTGCTGGCCGCCGGTCTGCTGGCGGCCTTCATCGGCCACCTCGACCCCAACCAGTACAAGGCCCAGATCGAAGCCGCCGTGCGGCGCGAGACCGGGCGCGAGCTCAGCCTGACGGGCCCGATCGAAATCTTCTGGTGGCCGCAAATCCGCCTGCGCGCCAGCGGGTTCACGCTGGGCAATGCGCCGGGCTACAGCGCACCACGCATGCTCGAAGTCGCCGAACTGGAACTGTCGGTGGCGACCCTGCCGCTGCTCGCCGGTCGGCTCACCATGGATACCGCCAGAATCCACGGGCTGGTGGTGCATTTGGCGCGCAATGCTGCCGGCCAGACCAACTGGGACGACCTGCGCGAGCCGCGCGGGCAAGGGCAGACCTCCGGTGGCCTGATGGCCATCGCGCTCGGTGGGGTCGACGTTCGCGACGCGACGCTGCATTGGCTGGATGCACGCTCGGGCCAACAGCTAACGCTTACCCGGCTTGATGTGCGCACCGGCGCGCTGGCCTTTGACCACCCGATCGATTTCACCCTCAGCACCCGCCTCGAAGCCGCGCAACCGGCGCTGGACGGCGACGCGAAACTCACCGGCACCGTCACCTACAGTCCGCAGGCCCAGCGCTACCGGGTGCCGGATTTTCACGCCACCGCCAGCCTGCAGGGCAAGGCCCTACCGGGCGGCAAAGCCACGCTCTCGCTCGACTCTGCGGTTGAACTCGATTTGGCCCAGGGCAGCCTGAGCCTGTCGGCGCTGAAAGCCGAAGGGCTCGGTTTGAAGCTGGCAGCGGACTTGAGTCTGGAACAATTACACAGCCCGCGCCCGGGCGGCCGAGCCCGCTGGGCGCTGGAAAGCAAAGATCTGGCGGTGGTGTTCAAAGCGCTCGACCTGCCGGCCAGCCAGCGACTCGCAGGCTTCAAAAATCGCGCGCTCGACTTTCACGGCGCGGCCGAACTGCAGGCCGATCATCAGGCCTTGACCGTCTCCGATCTGGTGGCCCAGTTGCCCGGACTCACACTCGGCGGCGCGCTAACGGCGCGCCAGTGGGGCAGCGCGGACCCCGCAGTCAAGGCAAGCCTCACCGCCAAGGCCGAGGACCTGCCGCGCTTGCTGATGTTTGCCAACGACTGGACGGGCGGCGACCGGCGCACCGCGCAAGCGCTGGAAAATCTGCTGGCCGGCACCAAGGCGCGCGACTTCGGCCTCGATTTGATGCTGGACGCAGACCTCGCCAGCGGTCGAGTCGCCCTGTCGCAATGCCACGCCCATGTGCTCGACCATGCGTTCGAGGCCAGCCTGACACCGACCGGCGGCGCGCCGGGCAAGCCGGCGTTCAACGGCCGCGTGACGGCCGTCAGCCCCAATCTGCCGGCGCTGGTCGCCTTGTACGAAACCCTGCGCGGCGCAGTCGGCGCGCGGCTGGACGACCTGGCCACCCTGGGTGAGGCACCGGCGCGCGAGTTGCAGCTCACGCTTGGCATCGATGCAGATTTTGCGCAGGACCGCCTCAGCGTGACCGGGCTGGACGCCAGACTGCTGGGCGGCACGCTGGGCGGCCAGTTCAGCGTCATCGGGTTGCAGGCGGGCACGCCCGTCCTTAGCGGCGAGATCACCGGCGCCGGCACCGATTTACCCGGCTTGCTCGCCCAGGCTGCGCGGCTCGCCGGCCAGCCCCCGCCCCTGATGCCGCTGCCGGCCGGCACCGATGCCAGCTTCGGCCTGAGCACGCAGTTCAAGGCGCAGCCGCTGGCGGGCACGCTGCATCTCGCGCCCTGGCGCTTCACGGGCCTGGGCGTGACGCTGGACGGCGAACTACATGCGGTCAACGCGCAGAAAGCCGATGGCAGTCTGGAAGCCAGCCTTCGCGCCGCCGGCCCGGCGCCAGCACCGCTGCTGAGCGCGCTGGGCCAACCGGCGCTGGCGGCCGGCCTGCGCGATCTTACCGCCGAGTTAAAGCTGACCGGCTCGCCCTCGGCGCTGGTGCTGGGGCCGCTGACGGCGAACGCCCGCTGGCAGGGCCCGTCGGCACGCACGCCGGTCGCGCTGACGCTGGAAGCCGGCGGCATCGAAATCTATCCGGAGCGGGACACCCTCAGCGCGAAAGATCTGGCGCTACGCGGACCGGGCCTGGAGGTGACGGGCAATCTGGAAGCGGTACACCTGCGCACAGCGCCCGTCTGGAACGGCCAGCTCACGCTGACCGAAGCCAACCTGCGCACGCTGCTGCCGACGCTCGGCCTGCCGCTGCCGGAGACGGCCGACCCCAAAGCCTTGCGCGCGGTCGCGCTGGATACGGTCTTTCAACACGGCCCGGCCGGGCTCGCCCTGTCGCGACTCAATCTGCACATTGACCAAACCCAGGTTAACGGCGAAGTGTCGGTCGCCGGACTGGCGCCACCGGATGTTGGTTTTTCGCTGCGGGCTGATGCGCTGAACCTCGACCGCTATCTGCCGCCCGCCAGCGCCGGCAAGCCTAAGCGAGGCGCCACCGTGACGACGCCCGAGCTGGCGCTGGCCGGCGCTGCCAGCTTGCCGGTCGAGATGCTGCGGCAGTTAAAGCTGACGGGCGATCTGAGCCTCGAGCGCCTGCAGGTCGCCGGCCTCAACCTCGCCCAGGCCCATCTGAAGGTGGTCGGCGCTGACGGCCTGATTCGGCTCGACCCGGTCAGCGCAGAGGGCTATCAAGGCCGCTACAGCGGCGTTGCCACCCTCGATGCCACCGGCAAGCTGCCGCAGCTGTCGCTCAACACCAGCCTGGCCAAAATTGCGCTGGAACCGCTGCTGATGGATCTGGCCGGCAACCGGGATCTGGCCGGCAACATCAATTTTGAAGCCCGGCTGAGCGCCACTGGCGCGCAGCCGCAGGCCTTGCTCGAGAGCCTGAGCGGGCAGGCCACCTTTGCCGTGCAGAACGGCGAGCTGCGCGGGCTGGACGCTACAGCGCTGATTCGGAGCGCCCGTCAGGCGCTGAACGGCAAAGCTGTCGGCAAACTGCCGAGCGGCGGTAGCACCGCCTTCCGGGCGCTGACGGGGACGCTCGAAGTGCGTAACGGCGCGGTGTTCAATCAGGACTTACGCCTTGATGGCAACGGCTTTCGCGTCAGCGGCAAAGGCATGCTGTTCAAGCTCGCCGACCGCAGCATGAAATACGACGCGCGGCTCGCGTTTGACCCGGAGAGCCCCGGCGGCAAGTCCTTCGACCTGCCGCTGCAATGCCGTGGTCCCTTGCGCCCGGCCGGCTGCCAGCCCGACCTGAAAGCCCTGCTGAAAACCCTCGCCGGTGACGCCGCCCGCAAGAAGCTCACCGCCACCCTCAAGCAAGCGCTGGAAGGCAAGCGCGAGAAGCGCCAGAAGCCGTGAAAGCCAGCCGCGGCACAGGGGTCGCCCGGTGCAGCGTGGTCTGGGGCATGCTGTGGAGCGCGCTCGCCAGCGGCAGCACGCTGGAAAGCACCGCCTTCGACTTTGCCGGCGCGCAGTATCACTACCGCTTCAGCGCACGGCTCGCGGCCCCGACGCCGGCGGTGCGCGCGGTGGTCAATGATGTGGATCAGCTGGCTCAGACCAACGACAGCATTCGCCTGAGCCGGGTGCTGTCGACCAACCCGGACGGCTCATGGGTCCGCCAGCTGCGGCTACGGCAATGTGTGCTGGTCTTTTGCTTCGATATCGACTTCGTCGAGCGCGTCCAGGAAGCCCCCAACGGCGACCTCCGGACCAGCGTGCTGCCGGGACGAGGTAACTTCCGGCAGGGCGAAACCGTCTGGCAGATCACGCCTCTGGCCGACGGCGGCACGCGGATGGTGATGGAGTCGCGACAGGAGCCGGATTTCTGGATTCCGCCGGTCATCGGTCCGCTGATCATGAAGCGCACCTTTGTCCACGAAGTGGAGGAGACCATCGTGAACATCGAGCGGCTCGCCCGTGCCCATGCCGAGCTTCGCTGAACGCCTGCTGGCCTGGTACGACCAGCACGGCCGGCACGACCTGCCCTGGCAGCGCGATCGCTCACCCTATCGCGTCTGGGTGTCGGAAATCATGCTGCAGCAGACGCAGGTGGCGACGGTCATCCCCTACTTCGAGCGCTTCATGGCGCGGTTTCCGAGCGTCGCGGCGCTGGCCGCGGCACCGCTGGATGAAGTGCTGCATCACTGGTCGGGCCTCGGCTACTACGCCCGCGCGCGCAACCTGCAGGCTGCGGCCTGCGCGCTGATGAGCCAGCACGGGGGCGAGTTTCCAGCCACGGTCGACGAAGTCGCCAGCCTGCCCGGCATCGGCCGCTCGACGGCCGGCGCGATCCTCGCGCTCTCGCGCGGGCTGCAGGTGCCGATTCTGGACGGCAACGTGAAGCGCGTGCTGACCCGTCATCGCGCGGTCGAAGGTTGGCCGGACACACCCGCCACCCTGCGTCTCTTGTGGCCGCTGGCCGGGCAACTGACACCGGCCGCGCGGGCGGCCGATTACACGCAGGCGATCATGGATCTCGGCGCGACGCTCTGCGTGCGGCGACAGCCGGCCTGCGAGCGCTGCCCGGTGGCCGAAGACTGCGTCGCCCGCGCTCGCGGCGAACAGGCCGCCTTCCCCACCGCGCGACCGCGCAAGACCTTGCCGCGGCGACAAACCGTGATGCTGGTGTTGAAACGGGCCAGCGACGGCGCGCTCATGCTGGCCCGTCGGCCGCCCAGCGGCATTTGGGGCGGGCTGTGGAGTTTTCCCGAAGTGGCGCAGGCCATCCACTGCGCAGACTTCTGCGCCAGTGCCGATCTCGACCTGCTGACGGACCCCGTCCCCGGCCCGGCGGTAACCCACACCTTCACGCACTTCCAGCTGCAGATCACGCCGCTCACCGCCGCCGTCCGCGAACGCGGCAGCCGCTGCATGGATTCACCCGACCTGCTTTGGTATAACGCGCTCGCCCCTGCGGCGGTCGGCTTGCCCCGGCCGGTAGCAGATCTCATCCACTCACTCGCCCCGCCTCTGGAAGGAACCCCATGAGCAGAACCGTTCAATGCATCAAGCTCGGCCGCGAAGCCGAAGGTCTGCGCGCTCCGCCGTATCCCGGGGAACTGGGCCGCCGGATTTACACCGCCGTGTCGCAGGAGGCCTGGGGCGGCTGGCTGAAACACCAGACGATGCTCATCAACGAATATCGCCTGACCCCGATCGAAGCCAAGGACCGCAAGTTTCTGGAAACGGAAATGGAGAAATACTTCTTCGGCGAAGGCTCCGCCGCCCCAGCCGAGTTCCGCCCGCCAGCTTAAGGCCAGTCTCTACGCAACATACAGCGCCGCGCCCGCCGTCAGCATCACGACGCCGGGCAGGGCGGTGGCGAGCCAGCCGGCAGGAAGCAGGCGCTCGAGCAAAATGAACGCCGACAGCAGCAGCATCGCCCCGATGCTCATCACCCCGCCGGCAAACATCAAACCCATCAAGATCCAGCAGCAGCCGAGGCAATAGCGCCCGTGCGCCGCGCCCATCTGCCACGCGCCGTAGCGGCCGTCGCGCCAGTGATTGAGCAGAAACGCGAGCGGGCTTTGGCAGTGACGCAGACAGGCCTGCTTGAACGGCGTGAACTGATAGGCCCCGGCCACCAGCAGCAGGCCGGCCGCGAGGCGCGGGTCGGTGCGCAGGGCCATGCTGTGCAAAAGGAGCGCCTGATGCAGCCCCCATTGCACCAGCGCAAGCGCGACGCCGTAGAGGCTCCACACGCCAAGATAGCCAGACGCAAAAGCCAGCATCCGCCCCGCGCCACCGCCCGCGGTCTGGCCAAACAGGAGCACCACCGGCAAGACCGCCGGGATCATCATCGCCAGCATCATCAAGACCCACATGAGGGCTGACAGCGCGAGATAGGGGGCGACGGCGGCAGGTTTCATCATCAGCCAGGCCGCTTCCCGCAACAGCGAGTCGAGGGCCGGCGGCAAGAGGCTGGGGCTGGTGTCGGCTGTTTCCATGGCCAGCATGCGATCGGCGCTGGCCCACAACAGCCCCCAGGCCAGCGCGGCCAGCACCAGCATTACCGCCGCACAGATCGCGCGCGGCAGCTGCCGGCTCACGGTCGCCTTGTTCAGGACGCGGCGCCGGCCCAGGAAAACGGCGCGAAATGCCCGTTGGTTTTACGCGGCGGCGCGTCCCACTCAATGCCAAAGCTGCGAATGAAGTTCTTCACCGCTAGCGCCAGATTGAGCCGCGGATTGGCCGGATGCAGGGTGTTGTCGATGGCCAGACACTGGCCGGGCGCGCTGAGGCTGGGAATGCCTTCCACTTCCTGCGTCAGCTGGCCGTCGATGTGGACCGCGCGACGATGGCCGTCGGCCGAGAACTCGATGCGGGCCCGGGTCACGCCGCGAAACTCGCCGACCAGGCCTGCAAAGGCGGCCAGAGGCCCACCGACCTGCCCGCTCGCGATGGCCGCAATGGCCGCGGTCTGCGCCTCGCTTGCCGTTTCATCGACGATAAGACCAAGCGCCCAGTTGCCCTGCGACATGATGGCCGGCGACTGCGCGATAACCGCAAACACCACGCCGTCCAGCGTCGTGTCCCCAAAATGACCGCGCTGCACGGCGAAACTCATGGCGACCTTGCAGAACTCATGCGTGGCCGGGGTGGTCGAGTTCTGCGTGATGCAGGGACAAAGGAAGTCGCAGCTGCAGGCTTCGATGTACTCACCGTCGATTTTCCAGGACTGTGACATGAGAAACTCCTCGGGACAGACCGCCAGATTGGGCGAGGATAGTCACTCGCTACCTGCGCCCGCGCAAGCGTGCGGGTTGACTGCCCCCGCAGGCGCCGCTTACATTGCGCCTCCCGTCGGGCCTGCCCGACGGTCTGCACTCGCGCCGGCCAAGTAGCTCAGTTGGTAGAGCAGCGGACTGAAAATCCGCGTGTCGATGGTTCGATTCCGTCCTTGGCCACCATCTCCGTTCTCAAAACCTCATCGTCGACAGCACGCGGTCTGCCAAGGCTGCGCGGGCGCAACGCGCGTCCCGCTTACGCTCAGGTCTTCGCCGATTGCTCGGCCGACTCCGCTTTCGTCACACCGGCCACGGCGAAATGTTCCGCCGGCATTTCCCGAATCAGCACGCGCACCGAGTCCGGCTTTACGCCGAGCGTGGCGACCACGCCGTCGGTGATGGCGGCGACCATTGCGCGCTTCTGGGTGACGCTGCGTCCTTCAAGCATGTTCACTTCGATGATTGGCATGGTGGGGCCTCCTTTTCGCAAGTTTGAGTAACACAGTTCGATTAGCGCCGCGCCGCTTTGCGGCCTAGGGTTTCCAGTCCGCGTGCGTCGCGATGGCGCCGGTGGCATCCCAACCGTGCCAGACGTCCACCGCCATCCACATGCTGACGCGCCGATGCGCACGCTCGGGGTAGGCGCTGCCGGTATAGCGCAGGGCCAGCCGGTCGATGTCGGCCAGACCGATGTCGTCATGGATCTCGACGATGCGACCGATCAGCGAGACGTGTTTGTACCAGGACTGCTCATCGAGCACCGTCAGCGCCACCGCCGGCCGCGCCTGCAGATAGCTCACGCGCACGCGGCTCGCATCCATGTTGAGCAGCACGCGGCCGTCCTCCCAGTCGTACCAGGTGGCCACGGTGTGTGGACTGCCATCCGGGCGGGTGCTCGCCATCACGGCGGCGTTGGGATGGCGGAGTAGCGCATCGACCGATGGCGGTACGGGGGGCTTAGGCATGGCGGGCTCCTGAAAACGGCGAAGGTGGCGGACAGTGTAGCCGCAGCGCTAGCACCCACGGACTGTGCCGTTGCTGGCGCCGGGCGACTCACGGGAGACCTGACCCGGCCCAGCGCTGAAATTCGCGCTTGCCGCTGAAGAAGATCCGCCGGCGGCCGACATCAGGACACAGGGTTCGTGAGTTCGCCCGGCTTCCGCTCGCGCGAGCGGGTGAGCCTGCGGCAGAATCGTCGCCAGCATCTGGATTTGCGGCGCACTCCCGGCGAGGGTCTATGCATGTTCGGTCTATTCAAGAAAAAATCTGCCGCGCCCACCCGGCGCGGCCAGCGCGCCGGTAGCTCCCCGGACGACGACGCCGCGCGCCCTACCCGCCGCAAGATCGAATACCTGCAGCGCATGTTCGATGCGCTGGCCATCGGCAGCCGGATCACCTACCTGCCGGAGTACACCGACTCCATCGACGACCCGACGCGGCCGGCGTCCGAGCCGAGGTTCACGATGCGGCCGAAGCCACGCTCGATCATCGTCGGCAGGACCGCCTGGGTGACCCGCATCGTCCCCTTGAAGTTGATGTCGATGACCCGCTCCCAGAA
>JALRCR010000129.1 GCA_023257255.1 Gammaproteobacteria bacterium
GTCAGGCCCTTGTCCAGACCTAGCGCCGTCGCATAGGCCCGTGCCGCTTCGTCCCAGCGCTCTGCTTTCTCGCTGCGTTCGGCGCTGGCCAGCGCGGCGGCGATCCGGGCCGCGACGCCACGTTCGATGCTTTGCGCCAGCGCGTCCTGTGCGGCCGCGGTCGGGTTCAGCTTGCGCGCCCGCTCGAAAGCGCTGCGGGCTTCGTCGTAACGCGCGGCGGCCATGGCCTCATACCCACTCGACATGGCCTTGGCGTAGGCCTCGGCGCTGTCGGTTTCGGTCAGCCGGGCGAGGCCCTCGCTGGCCGCGACCGTCGCGCCGTCCAGCGCCAGCGCGGCCTCGAAGGCGGCGCGGGCTTTGGGCACGTCGTCCATGCGCTCGTAGGCCAGGCCTTCGGCCAGCAGCGCCTGCACCCGCTCGAAGGCTTCGGCGCGCGCCAGCGCCGCGCGACCGGCCGCGTGTTGAGGGTCGATTTTCAGCAGCTGCCGGAAGAATTGCGCGGCGTGCACGCTGTCGCCGGCGTCGAGCGCGCGCAGGCCGGCCTGCAGGCGGTCGTGGATGAGTCCGGGGACCATCGCCTCCAGCGCGGCCAGCTGGCGCGCCGCATCGGCATAAATCCGGATTGCCGCGGGATAACGCTCCTGGCGATAGGCGCGTTCGCCATCGGCAATCCGCCCTTGCGCGGCGCGCCAGCCGTCCGCCTGCCAGTCCAGCGGCGCGCGGCCCGCCAGCCGGTCGCTGGTCGTCAACAGGGCGGCCAGCGACTGCTGCGCGTCCAAACGCGCGGCGGCTTTTTCGGCCGGGGTCAGGATGGGGTCGGGCGGCTCTTCCGGCTGGGACGGGGCCGCACCGGGCGCGGCGGGCGGCGCCGGCGGGGGCGCCATCAGGCGCGGCAGGCCAAACAGCGCGGCGAGGCACAGGCCAAGGCTCAGCAGCAACCACAGCACCGCGCCGCGCGGGGCGGCAAAGCGTCGCGCCGGCGGGGTGTCGTCGGCCACCCGCGGCGTGAGACGGGTGGGCTGGAGCGGGTCGGAGGGACGCGGGTTCTGCACGGCAGATCTCAGGGTTGGGTGTACTTGCGGTATTCCCGCCAGAGCTTTTCTTTAAGCACCGGATCGGGTTCGCGTTCGGCGGCCTCCCGCAGCTGTCTGGCGACGATGCCATCGTCCCCGCTACCGGGCCCACGCACGGCGCCGGGGCCCGGCCCGTTGGGATTGATGCCGACTTGTCCGCTCAGGTCGGGTGAACGACCGACGCCGCTGCCGGCGCCGCGCGCACCACCCCCGCCGGCCGGTGTGCCGGCGGCGGGTCGGCCGCCGCCGCCCTGTTGTTGCATCAGCCGCTCAAACTCGGCCCGGCTGCGGCGCAGGTCCTCGGCGGTGGTGACTTCGGCCGCCGCCGGTCCGCCCGCCGGCCCACCGCCCGGTGCGCTGGCGCCGCGAACCGTGGGCGCCGGGCCGCTGGTGCCAAGGCGTCCCGGTGCGCCCGAAGGCGGCGGGGCTGGGCCACCCAGCGGCGCGTTGGGCGCTATGCCCTGCGGCACATTGCCGCCGGTGCCGCCGCCGTCGGCCGCCGCGCGCGCCCCGCTGCCGCGGGCGTTCGCCTCGCCGCTGTTGCGGGCACTGGGCGGCGGCGGTGGCGCGCCGGCCGGGGTTTCGGTCATTTCGACATACGCGCCCTGTTCGCTGGGCGCCGCAGGTGGCGCGGCGGATTCTGGCGCGGCCGGCAGCGGCGCCGGGGCTGCGGGCGCCGGGGCGGGCGGCGAGGTGCCGGCGGTGGACGGTGCCTCCGGCGCGGCCTGGCCGGCCTGTTCGCGCTGTGCCGCCTCGGCCCGCTTGCGCTCGGCCGCCATCACCGCCCGCAGGCGGGCGTCGTTCTTGATTTGGGGTTTGGTGTCTTCGACCCGACAGGCGCCAAGACCCAGCGCCAGCAGCAGGCCAAACAGCAGCTTTTTACTCATGGCCCCAATGTACACCGAACCCGTCCGATCACAGGACGGCGCGACGACAGGGGAAATGATTGGCCGGAGCGTTTATTGTGGCGGTCTGGATTTTTCTCACGAGAGCGCCCCATGACTGCCGGCATTTCCGCTACTGCAACCCATATTCCCGTCAACCAGGGCCAGCTTGAAATCGCGCGCCCGCTCTACCAGCTGGTGGTCGACGACATCCTGCCCGGGCTGGGCATCGACCCCGTCGACTACTGGCGCATGCTGGAAGAGGTGGTGACCGAACTGGCCCCGAAGAACAACATCCTGCTGCTGAAACGCTACAAGCTGCAGGCCGAGATCGACACCTGGCATCAGTCCCGCTGCGACGCCGCGCACGACCACGCGCAATATCGAAAATTCCTCGAGAAAATCGGCTACCTCTTGCCCGAAGGGCCAGATTTTCAGGTCAACCCGCAGCAGGTCGACGACGAGATTGCCTGCCTTGCCGGCCCGCAGTTAGTGGTGCCGGTGAAGAACGCGCGCTACGCGCTGAACGCCACCAACGCGCGCTGGGGTTCGCTGTACGACGCCCTGTACGGCTCCGACGTCATTGCCGACACCGATGGCGCGGAAAAAACCGCCGGCTACAACCCGGTGCGCGGCGAGCGCGTGATTGCCTACGCCCGCGGTCTGCTCGACCGTTCTGCACCGCTGGCCGCCGGCAGCCATGCCGACGCGGTGGCCTATCGGGTGGTTAACGGCGCGCTGCAGGTCAGCCTGCGCCACAACGGCCATGTGGGCTTGCGCGAGCCGGAGAAGTTTGCCGGCTACAACGGCAACCCGGATGCGCCCGCTGAAATCCTGCTGCGGAACAACGGTCTGCATCTCATCATCCAGATCGATCCCGGGCATCCGGTGGGGCGCGCCGATGCGGCGCACGTGAAGGACGTGGTGCTCGAGTCTGCGCTCACCGTGATCCAGGACTGCGAAGATTCGGTGGCCGCCGCCGACGGCGCGGACAAGACCGAGGTCTATCGCAACTGGTTGGGTCTGATGACCGGCACGCTGACCGATACCTTCGAGAAAAATGGCAAGACCATCACCCGCACGATGGCGCCGGATCTGTGCTTTATGAATCCGCAGGGCGCGCCGTTTTCGCTGCACGGGCGGGCGCTGCTGATTATCCGCAACGTCGGCCATTTGATGACCAACGAAGCGGTGCTGCTGAAAGGCGAGGAAGTGCCGGAAGGCATCCTGGATGCGGTCATTACCGGCACCATCGCGCTCTACGACCTGCGCGGGCTGGGGTCCTTGCGCAATTCGCGCGCCGGCTCGATGTACATCGTCAAACCGAAAATGCACGGCCCTGAGGAAGTGGCTTTCGCCTGCGCGCTGTTCGACAAGGTGGAAGACATGCTCGGTCTGGCGCGGCACACGCTGAAAATTGGCGTGATGGACGAGGAGCGGCGCACTACCGTCAACCTCAAGGAATGCATTCGTGCCGCGCAGGATCGGCTCATCTTCATCAACACCGGCTTTCTGGACCGCACGGGCGACGAAATCCACACCTCCATGGAGGCCGGCGTCATGGTGCGCAAAGAGGCCATGAAGCAGGAAAAGTGGATCAAGGCCTACGAGAACTGGAACGTCGATATCGGCCTCGCCTGCGGCCTGCAGGGCAAGGCGCAGATCGGTAAGGGCATGTGGCCGAAGCCCGATTTGATGAACGAGATGGTCAACACCAAGCTCGCGCATCTGCGCGCCGGGGCGAGCACGGCCTGGGTGCCGTCGCCGACTGCGGCGACCCTGCACGCCATGCACTATCACGAAGTGAACGTGTGGGAGGTGCAGAACGAGCTCAAAAAGCGCCCGCGGGCGAGTCTGGACGACATCCTCACCATCCCGCTGCTGGGCGACACGCCGCTGACCCGCGAGCAGGTGCAGGCCGAACTCGACAACAACTGCCAGGGCATTCTGGGCTATGTGGTGCGCTGGATTGATTTGGGCATCGGCTGCTCCAAGGTGCCGGACATCAACGATGTGGGCCTGATGGAAGACCGCGCGACGCTGCGCATTTCCAGCCAGCACATCGCCAACTGGCTGCGGCACGACTACGTGCGCCGGCGGCACGTGCTGGAGACCTTCAAGCGCATGGCGGTAGTGGTCGATCGTCAGAACGCGAACGAGCCGGGGTACAAGCCGATGTCGGCCAACTTCGACGAGTCGGTGGCGTTTCAGGCCGCCTGCGAACTGGTCTTCGGCGGCGTGCATCAGCCCAACGGGTACACCGAGCCGGTGCTGCACCGGCGGCGCCGTGAACTGAAAGCGGCCGCGCAGGGCAACCCGGGCTAAGCCGACAGCGGTGGGCGTTGCCGCGTGCGCGCCCGCTGCCCATTTTGATCTCGTGCGCGGCGGCGCCTCGCACTTATTGAGCAAGGACTTCGCATGGCCACCGATACGATCGCGCCCTACGCCCCCAAACTGGTGCTCCGCGGCACCTGGCTAGACACCCCCGAAGTGACCATGCTGACCAGCAAGGGCAGCGTGGTGTTTGAGCTCGCGCCCGCGGCCGCCCCCTACACCGTGGCCAATTTTCTGGCGTACGCGAACGGCGGCTTCTACAGCAAGCTGCTGTTCCATCGCGTCGTGCCGGGTTTCGTGATTCAGGGCGGTGGGTACACCACGGATCAGGTCGAAAAAGACACTTGGTACGCCCCGATTACGCTGGAGTCCAACAAGGGCCTGTCCAATCTGCGCGGCACGCTGGCGATGGCGCGCACCGATGCGCCCAATTCGGCGACGAGCCAGTTCTACGTCAACCTGCTGGACAACAGTTTTCTCGATTACACCAGCAGCGCGAATCGCGGCTACGCGGTATTTGGCGAGGTCAAAACCGGCCTGTCGGTTATCGACGCCATTGGGCGGGTGGCGACCGACGCCAATGAAGTGCCGACCACCAATGTCTTGATCAAGTCCATGACGCAGAGCGCGACCGGTGTGATGTACACCAAGACCGGGACGGTCTTGTTGAGCGCGGTCGAATCCAAAGCCAAGTGGGAATACAGCCTCGATGCTGGTTTGCACTGGACGCGCGGCAGCGGCAGCACCCTGAGCTTAAGCACGGGCGCGGTTGAGGCGCGGGATTTTCAAGTGCGCCAGATCGACGCCGCCGGCAACGTCAGCAAAATTGCCCGGCCCGGCAGCGACATCGTGGTTAACGCCACGTCCGCGCGAGTGGGCAGCAGCGCGCGCGATACGCTGAACGGCACCAGCGGAAACGACAATCTTTATGCGCTGGGCGGCAATGATGTGATGAATGCCAACGCCGGCAACGATAGTCTCGATGGCGGCAGCGGCAACGACACCATGAGCGGCGGCGCTGGGAGCGACACCTACGACGTGCGCAACAGCGGCGATTTGGTGCGAGAAACGGATACCGATCCGCAAACCGGCGGGTTTGATCTGGTGAGAAGTTTTCTGACCGGCTACACCCTGCCCGGCAACGTGGAATACGGCCGCATCATGTCCACGGGCACTGCCCGTCTGACCGGCAACACGCTGGACAATCTGCTCTTCGCGGCGGCGGGCAATAACGTGCTGGCCGGTGGCGCCGGGCAAGACACCGTGTCTTATGCGACCGCCACGGCGGCGGTCACCGTGAGTCTCGCCAAGACCAGCGCGCAGAGCACCGGCGGCTCTGCCAGCGACACCCTGAGCAGCATCGAAAATCTCATCGGCTCGCGCTATGCCGACCGCCTGACCGGCAGCGCGGGCGCTAACCGCCTCGACGGCGGCGCCGGCAACGACACCCTCACCGGCGGCCTCGGCGACGACACCTACGTGGTCAGCCAGACCGGCGATGTGGTGCGCGAGACGAGCAGCGGCGGCGGCACCGATCTGGTGTTGACTGCGCTGGCGAGCTACACCCTGACGGCCAACGTCGAGAACGGCCAGATCACGAGCAGCGGCACCGCCAACCTGACCGGCAACACGCTGGACAACCTGCTTTACGCCGGCGCGGGCAGCAACGTGCTGAACGGCGGCAGCGGCAGCGATACGGTGTCTTACGTCGACGCCAGCGCCGGCGTTACGGTAAGTCTTGCCCTCAGTGCCGCGCAGGCGACCGGCGGGTCGGGCAGCGACACGCTGCTCTCGGTCGAAAACCTGACCGGCAGCGACTACAACGACACGCTGACTGGCGACGCGGGCAACAACTTGCTGGCCGGTGGCGCTGGCGCGGACAGTCTCATCGGCGGTGCGGGGCTTGATACCTTGCAAGGCGGCACCGACAACGACGTCTTCGTATTTATCGCGGTGGGCGACACCAATAGCGATGCCACCTTGGCCGATGTCATCGCGGACTTCACCAGCGGCGACTTGATCGATCTTTCCGCGATTGATGCCGACAGCCTGACCGGCGGCGATCAGGCCTTCGACGGCACGCTGGTTGCGACTTTCACCGCGGTGGGCCAACTGCGGCTCGATACCGGCGTGCTCTACGGCAACACGGATAGCGATTTCGGCACCGCCGAATTTGCCATTGTCTTGACCGGCGTGGGCAGCCTGACAGCGGCTGATTTCGTGCTCTGAGCGGCGGGGCGCCGGCGGTGTCAACACCACGAGCGCCTCATCACCATGCAGAGCGGAAGGCGTGATGGAAGCCGGATTCTTTTTGCCGCCCACCGTGCGCCATCAGGAAGAACTGTTTCAAGGGCTCGCGGACCAGCGTAGCGATCTTGAGCTGCGTGCCCGTGGTGATTCATGTCCAGGGAATGGGTGAGTCAGCCTAGGCTGCTGCTACCGATCGAGTTAATGGCGGGCAGGGCGTTACCGCAGTTCACCGACCGGGTGAACTGATGCGGTGGCTGTCAGACGGCACTTGGTTGGCATGCGCGCTCGGCTGCGCGCCTTATCTGAAAACAAGGAATCTCTCGATGCGTGAACATCTCAAATTCTTGATTAACGGCCAGTGGGTGGCTCCGGCGACCCCGCAGCTGCTCGATGTGATTAACCCCGCTACCGGCAAGCCGAACGGGCGCATCGCGGTGGGTAGCGCGGCCGACATTGATGCGGCGGTCGCTGCCGCCCGTGCCGCGTTTCCCGTGTGGTCGGCTACCCCCAAAGCAGAGCGCCTTGCCGCGCTCGAGCGCATCGCGGTGGAATTCGACCGCCGACTCGACGACATGGGCGTCGCCATTCGTGAAGAAATGGGCGCGCCGCAGTGGCTGGCGCGTGACACCCAGGCCGCGCTTGGGCCTCGTCACTTTCGCGCGGCCCATAGTGTGCTGCGCGACTACGAGTTCGAAGAAATCAAAGGCACGCACTGTGTGATGAAGGAGCCGATCGGCGTCTGTGGCTTCATCACGCCCTGGAACTGGCCGGTACATCAGATGTGTGCGAAGACCGCGCCGGCACTGGCGGTGGGCTGCACGGTGATTCTCAAGCCGTCGGAAATTGCGCCGTTTTCCGCGCAAATACTCGCAGAAATTATCGATGCCGCCGGGCTGCCGCCGGGCGTGTTCAATTTGGTCTTTGGCGAAGGCCCCACGGTGGGCGCCGCGATGTCTTCGCATCCGGGCATCGACATGATTTCCATCACCGGCTCGACCCGCGCCGGCATCGAGGTCGCGCGCAACGCCGCGGCGACGGTGAAGCGCGTACATCAGGAACTGGGCGGCAAGAGCCCGAACATCGTGCTGGAAGACGCCGACCTCAAAGCCGCGGTCACCGGGGGCGTGAACAGCGTGATGATGAACTCCGGCCAGTCTTGCCGTGCGCCAACGCGCATGCTGGTCCCCAACAAGCTGATGGACGAAGTCTGCGCGATTGCGCGGGAAGTGGCCGAGAGCTGGACGCCCGGCGACCCCGCCGCCAACAGCCGGATGGGGCCGGTCATTTCAGAAGCCGCGTGGCAAAAAGTGCAGCGACTGATCGGGGCCGGGATCGACGAAGGCGCGACCCTGGTCACCGGTGGGCCGGGTAAACCCGAAGGCTTGAGCGAAGGTTATTACTGCAAGCCCACGGTGTTTAGCAACGTGCGCAACGACATGGCGATTGCGCGCGAGGAAATCTTTGGGCCGGTGCTGTCGATCATCGGCTACGATGATGAAGACGAAGCGGTGCGCATTGCGAACGACACCGAGTACGGGCTGGGCGGTTATGTGCAAAGCCAGAACCTTGAGCACGCGCGCCGCATCGCGGGCCGGATTCGCGCCGGCTACATCAGCCTGAACAACGCAGGCCTGGATATCACCGTGCCGTTCGGCGGGTACAAGCAGTCGGGCAACGGGCGAGAATTCGGCGAACACGCCTTCGGGGAGTTTCTCGAATTGAAGTCTGTGCTCGGCTATTCGCCCGCCGGCTGAGCAAGATCGCCGCCGCCACCGGGTTGCGCGCGGCCAGGTGGCTTATTCCGGCGGCAGAAACGCCGTGATGCGTTCGCGCAGTTCGACGGCAAAGGGCACGGATTTGCGCGTTTCCAGCGACATCTGCACCACCGTGATGTGCGCGCGGGCGCGCAGTTCATCACCGCCCCAAGCCTCGCCCACAAAACTGAGCGAGCTGCTGCCGAGGCGCGTCGGCTGCAGGCGGAAGCGCACTTCGTCGCCCAGTTTGCTTTGCGCGGTGAACTCGCATTCGGCCTTCACTGCCGGCACCCCGAGGCGCGCCACGCGGATGTATTCGCCGTAGTTGGTGTTGAGCCCTTCGCTGAACCACTCTTCCATCAGTTCGTGGAACAGCACGAAGTACTGCGGATAAAAAATAATGGCCGCCGGATCGCAGTGGTGGAAGCGGATGACTTTCGGGCGTTCAAACCACATGGGCGACAGGTCCCTCGGGCGGTTTGGTGAGCATCTCCAGACAGCGTGGGCAGTAGCAGTCGCTGGTGGGGGAGAGCAGCGCGGCTGGCAGGGCGGGCAGTTGCTGGCACCAGCAGGAAGCGAGTTTGGCACCGCAGGAAAGCGTGTCCCCGCAGCGGCTGCAGCGCTTGAGTTCCGGCGTGCTCATGCGGCGGCTAGTCGCGGGGCAGGGGGCCGAAATCGTCGATCATGAAGCTGGCTTCGGTGGTCGCGACGAGCGCGCCGTCGTCAACGCGGCGCGCGCTGCCTTCCAGCTGACAGAGCCGGCCCTTGCGCTGCTTGCAGTGCGCTTCCAGGGTGATCGCCGTGCCGATCGGCAAGGGTTTGCGATAGCGGATTTCGCACTTCGCGGTAAAGCCGCGTGCGCCTTGCAGGAACAGCCAGTTGGCCATCACATCGTCCAGCGCGCTGAAGAGAATGCCGCCGTGGGTCATCTGATCAAAGCCCACGTGGTGGGGGCCCGGCGTGAACTCGCCCACGCACCGCTCGCCGTCCA
>JALRCR010000012.1 GCA_023257255.1 Gammaproteobacteria bacterium
GCCCGTTGCGCAGCAGGCATGCCACTGAGTTCCAGGCCCAGCCCCACGTTTTCGCTGACCGTGCGCCAGGGCAGCAGCGCAAATTGCTGAAACACAAAGCCGATGCTTTGGCGCAGCGCGCGCACATCGGTGCCGGCTGCGGTGATGTCCTGGCCCCGGAAGCGGATAAGGCCGCTGGTCGGTTCGACCAGCCGATTGAGACAGCGCAAAAGCGTGGATTTGCCGCAGCCCGAAGGCCCCATCACGACTTTGATTTCACCTGCGTAGAGGTCCAGATCGACGCCGTTGAGCACCGTGTGCTCGCCGAAGCGGGTCACCAGCTGGCGAATCTCGATGAGCGGTGAGGCGTTCATGCCGGACGCATGCCGGGAATCTCGTAACGGCGTTCCAGCCAGCGAATGAACACCATTAGCAGGCGGAAGATAGCGAAGTACACCAGGCCGACGGCGAGATAAATCTCGATGCCACGATGGGTGGTGGCGACCAGCGACATGGCTTCCTTGGTCACTTCAGGCAGGCCCACGGTATAAGCGAAGGGCGAATATTTGAGCACCGTAGTGAACTCGTTGACCATGCCCGGCACGGCGAAGCGCAGCATTTGCGGCAGTTCGATGAAGCGGAAAATCTGGCCGCGGGTCATGCCGCTGGCGCGGGCGGCGAGGATTTCGCCGGCATCGACGCTGGCCAGCGCGCCGCGAAAGACTTCCGCCAGATATGCGCCCGCGATGAGGCCGAGGCTCAACATCATGGCGAGCAGCGGCGCCACCTTGAGGCCTAGACCAGGCAATCCAAAGTACACCACGAACAGCAGCACCAGCACCGGGACACCGCGAAAAATATAGGTGTAGACATCCAGCAGCAGCGTGCTGGCGGCGCCGCCCAGTTGCCGTCCGCCCGCAATGAGCAGCCCGCTCAACAAGCCGGTGACGCTACACGCGAGCGTCACCAGCAGGGTGTAACCCACGCCATGCGCTAGCTGGCGCAGGATGTCGAGGAAGCTCACGCGACGCGCACTCGCCGGCTTACTTCATCCACTTGTCGAGAATGGCCTTGAGCTGTTCCGGGCCGAGCTCGGCCAGGTACTTATTGAAGTCGTCCCGTCGCGCGCTGCCCTTGGCAAAGGCAAAGCCCAGTTGGTCGAGGCCCTTGAACACATGGCTGCTCGCCAGCGGCATTTTTTCCTTGTTCATGAAATTGGCCAGCACGGGCTCTTCGATAAACGCGAGATCGAGATTGCCGTTCTGCAGGTCGGCGACGACTTCGTTATACGAGGGGTAGAGCTTGACCTGCGCCAGGGTGTAGTAGCCCTTGGGTTCAAACTCGTTTTTGATGAGGTCGTTGTAGGCCATGCCGCGCGGATAGCCCAGCGAATACTGCTTCAGCACGGCGAGGTCGGTGATTTGCAGGTTTTTGCTTTGCAGGGCCACAAGGTGCCAGGCGTTGTCGTAGTAGGGCGTGGAGAAATCCATCGCCTGCTTGCGCTTGTCGGTGATCGAAATGCCGGAAAAGGCCACATCAGCCTGCCCGCTCGATACCGCGCCCAGCATGCCCTGCCAGTCATAGGCGGTGATTTGCAGCGTGCAGCCGCGCGCCTTGCAATAGCCCTCGAAGATTTCCAGATCTGCCCCCACCGTTTTGCCGTCCTGCGTGAAAAGCATCGGGGGCGAGGCCGGCGACACCGCGACTTTGACGACGTCGCCGGCGGCTGGTGTTGCGGCCGTCGGGGCGGGGGTGGACTTGCCGCAGGCGGCGAGCACGAGCGCGCAGAGCAGGCCAAGGAAGGCGGGTCTTAAGGTCATGTGATGGCTTTCTGGTAGAGGGAGAGGAGGCACGCTAGCACGGCGGTGCATGGATTTCGCGCGCAGACGCGCCACAAAAAAGCGGACTATGTCCATTCCGGATTTTTCATCGCCGGATCATCAGCGCAGATGCGTGGGGACGGCCTACAGAGGGCGCAACCGGGCGATGCCGCGCGTTGTCCGGCCATACGCGCTGCCTAATCGGCGAAGATCGCTACATTGCGGCCGCCGACCTGTCTCAACTGTAACGCGCGCCCAACCTGATTCTCGCCCGTCAGCGCCGCGTACATCGCCGGCGCCGGCTCGCCGTTGGCAACAAAGCGCAGGCCGTCCGGCGTGTGGCCGTAGAGCAGCGAGCATACCGGCCGCTGTTCGCGGTCGTAGAGGACGGTGTAGGTGTCGAGCGTGCCCGGTCCGGTGGGCGCTGCGACCATCGGCACCGGGCCGGCGCCGGCATCGGGGCTGGTCGTATCGGCCAGGTCGGTCTCGCGCAGGTCATTCTCGCGCGGGGTCGCGCTGTAAATGCCGGCGGCGTACTTGTGCATGAACCAGCCCAGCGCGGTGGCCATGCCGTTGCGATAGCGCCCGGCGGCGATGGCTTCGGCCATCGTCGCAATGCCATGCAGGGCATAGTTGCTGCCGGGCCCGCCGAAGAAGCCGAGCCCACCGGTGAGCGTCAGCGGGCGGGTGTCGTGCGCGTCGATGCCAATTTCGCGCTGGGCCACCTGCACCGCGCAGGGAAAGCAGCTGTAGAGGTCAAAGCATTCGAGCTCCGCCGCCGTGATGCCGGCGCGGGCCTCTGCGCGCTGCACCGCCTGCGCCATCGCCGGGCTGCGGGTGTAGTCGGCTTTCTCGATAAAAAAACGCTGCCGGTCGCGGGCGTAGGCGCCGCCCAGAAAGTACACCGGCGCGCCTGCACCGTCGCGCAATGCGCCGGCGCGTTTGGCGGTGCTCATGATCACCGCCGCGCCCAGGTCCGCCATTACCAGCGAGACCATGCGCTTGGTGTAAGGAAAGGCGATGGGGCGATTGTCCGGACCCGGGGTGGTGATGCTGGCCGCGTCGACCGGCGCGCGCGTCCACGCATTGGGATGTGTCGCCGCCACTGCGCTGAAGCCCGACCACAGCGCGCCCACGCGCGCCAGCCAGGCCTCGCGCGACAGTCCCGATCGGGCCCACAGCGCGTTTTCAAACAGCGGAAAGCCGTGAATTGGCAGGCTGAGGCCGTGCGCCTGTTCGAGTTCGCTGCTGCCCACCGCGTCGTCCGAGGCGTAGTCCGCCGGAATGCCCTGCAGGAGGCCGGCGTCGCCGCGCACCGCGTCGGCGCTGCGCGGGTAGTAGGTCTCGGCGCCGCAGATGAGCACGGTTTCCGCCTCGCCCCGCGCCAGCATGCCCGCCGCCTGATTCACAAAATACTGCGGCACATGCCCGCCGATACCGGAGACTTTCACCGTGCGCGGTGTAAGGCCCAGCCGCGCGACCAGCGCGGCGCCGGCGTCCGGCAGGTGCCGGCTCTGGGTATGCACCACCAGCACGGTGTCGACCTCCTGCAGCACGCCTGCGCCGGCCACTGCGGCCGCCTGTCGGGCGGCGTCGGCCATCAGATCGAGCGGCGTTTGCCAGGGCGGCGTGGCGTCTTTGCGCTGGGTGATCTGGCCCCAGCCAATCAGCGTGATGGGGGAATGCATGGCAGGCGGATACTCCGGTTGGGCGGGGCGTCAGCGTGAAGCGTTTTGGCCTCGCCAGTAGGAATCGAACCTACATCTGGCCCTTAGGAGGGGCCCGTTCTATCCATTGAACTATGGCGAGGTGTTCGGCAGCAGTGTAGCGGGCGCCGGCGTGCTCAGTCGCGCTTGCCCTGCACCTTGGCCCAGGTGTCGCGGAGCGTGACGGTGCGGTTGAACACCGGGCGACCGGGGGCGTGCTCGCGCAGGTCGGCGCAGAAATAGCCCAGACGCTCGAACTGGAAACTGGCGCCGGGGGCGGCATCGGCCAGCGCAGCTTCCAGCTGCGCGGCCGGCAGCACGCGCTGGGAGTCCGGATTCAGATGGATGCGGAAATCATCGTCGCTGCCCGGATCCGGGATCGTGAACAGGCGGTCGTAGAGGCGCACTTCGGTGCTGACCGCGGTGGCCGCGCTGACCCAGTGAATCGTGCCTTTGACCTGCCGGTTGTCCGGGGCATTGCCGCCGCGGGTGGCCGGGTCGTAGCTGCAGTGGATGGCGATGATCTCGCCGGCGTCGTTCTTTTCGACGTGGGTGCAGGTCACCAGATAGCCGTAGCGCAGCCGTACTTCGCGGCCCGGGCCGAGGCGGAAGAAACCCTTCGGCGGGTCTTCCATGAAATCTTCGCGCTCGATGTAGAGCTCG
Organism: Gammaproteobacteria bacterium; assembly: GCA_023257255.1. Lineage (GTDB taxonomy): Bacteria > Pseudomonadota > Gammaproteobacteria. The sequence continues at coordinate 4,169 of JALRCR010000012.1, forward strand.
CGCGAAAAGGCGATCTCGCGGCTGCCGAAGTCCGGGTTCTTGGGGTGATTGGCGGCCGGCAGCGACTCGACCAGCTCGGCCGGGTAGTTGTCGATGACGAGCTTGACCGGGTCCAGCACCGCCATAGCGCGCGGGGCGTTGGCGTCGAGGTCTTCCCGCACGCAGGTTTCCAGCACTCCCATGTCGATGGTGGTTTGCTTTTTGGTGAGCCCAACGCGCTCGCAGAACTCCCGAATCGCCGCCGCCGGATAGCCGCGTCGGCGCAGGCCTTTCAGCGTGGGCAGGCGGGGGTCGTCCCAGCCGCTGACCAGGCCTTCATGCACCAGCGCGTGGAGCTTGCGCTTGCTGGTGATGGTGTAGTTCAGCTCGAGCCGGGCGAATTCGATCTGCCGCGGATGGCAGGGCACGGGCAGCTGGTCCAGCACCCAGTCGTAAAGCGGGCGGTGGTCTTCAAACTCCAGCGTGCACAGCGAATGCGTGATGCCCTCCAGCGCGTCCGAAATGCAGTGGGTGTAGTCGTACATCGGGTAAATCGCCCAGCTCGCCCCGGTGCGGTGATGGGTGGTGCGACGGATGCGGTAAATCGTCGGGTCGCGCAGGTTGATATTGGGCGAGGCCATGTCAATTTTGGCGCGCAGCACGTGGGTGCCGTCCGCAAACTCGCCGGCCCGCATGCGGGCAAAGAGCGCGAGGTTTTCGTCGACCGTGCGCGCTCGCCAGGGGCTGTCGCGCCCGGGTTCGGTCAGGGTGCCGCGGGCATTGCGGATTTCTTCGGCCGATTGGCTGTCCACGTAGGCCAAGCCGGCCTTGATTAGGTGGACGGCGTAGTCGTGAAGCTGCTCAAAATAGTCGGAGGCGTGGAAATACCGGTCATCCCAGCTGAAGCCCAGCCACTGGACGTCTTCCGCAATGGCGCGTTCGAACTCCTCGCTTTCCTTCTCGGGATTGGTATCGTCGAAGCGCATATTGCACTGGCCGGCGTAGTCGCGCGCCACCCCGAAATTGAGGCAGATGGACTTGGCATGGCCGATGTGCAGATAGCCATTGGGCTCCGGCGGAAAGCGGGTCACGATGCGTTGATGACGCCCGACACGCAGGTCGTCTTCGATGATGTCGCGGATGAAGTTGCTGCGGGCGGGAGAGGTTTCCATGCGGTCAGACTTTGCGGCTCGGCTAGCGGATTTCAGGGCCGCATTGTGGCATAGCTAAAGCGCCCGATGGGCGGGCCATGGGCGCGCTGAAGTTTGGGTCGGGCCGAGTCGCTATGGGTGTTAGGATTGCGACGCCCTCACCGGGCAGCCGGTCGACCGTCCGGTATCGAAAACAACAATTCAGGAACGAGCCGAGAGCAGTGGAGCAGTCTGACGCCCCGCAAGCGGGAGCTGAACGCCGAAGGTACGCACGCCTTCCGATCAATCTGGAAGCCGCCATTGCAGTCGCGGGGCGCGCGCGCGTGTCCTGCGCGGGCAAGGATTTTTGCGTGGCGGGCATGTTCATCCGCCTCGACGCCGCCGAACTGGCAAAGATCAGCCCCGAAGACCGCGCGGTGCTGTACTTCTCCCTGCCCAACACCCGCTCTGAACTCAGCCTCAACCTGCAGGTGTGCCGGGTTATTCCGGCCGGCATCGGGGTTTCTTTCGAGAATCCGCCGTTCTCGATCATTCGCATGCTGGAAAAGCTGGCCGGCGCCAAGGACGACGACGAAGAAACGTCCCTGTCCGAAACGCAGCGGCGTTTTGCGCCCGAATTCGGCCGCAGCTTCCCGGGGCTGCTGGAGCAAACGGAGCGCTTTGCCGCGTTTATGTCGCAGGAGTTTCTGCGACAGGTGAATGAGGCGCTGTTTCTGGCCACCCGCGATGCGGGCAGTAACGCGGAAGCCCGGTCAATACTGGACGCCCAGCTGAAAATAAAAGACCGCTCCGACCATCTTCGGCGGCGGGTGCCGGAGTTGCTCGGCCACGGGGTAGCCATTCTGGGCAATCCGCTCATGGTCCGGAAAAGCCCCGAGGCCGAAGCGGCGAGTGGCCTGTCGCTGATCGACAAGGATGAGTTCGAGCAATTCCTGTCGGTCTCAAGCGCAGTGGCGGAACTCGAAAAGGCGCTGCACGAACCGCTGGGCGAACTGAGCGCCCGATTTTCCACCATGGCGCGGCGGGTGATTGATGACAGCGGTAACCCGCTAGGACCCGCCACCCTCTGCAATATTGTTGCGGATACCCTGAAGTCCAGTCTGGGCGGCATCGTAATCAACGAAATCGTGTTTCGCGCCCTGCGCCGCCTGCTCGAAGCGCAACTGCCGCCGTTCTATCGGGAAATTAACGACTACCTGCAGGGGCAAGGCGTACAGCCGATGCAGGACCTCGAAAAGCCGCTGCCGGCCCTACGCCCGCAACCACGACCCCGTCGCGCGGAAACACGTGACCCGCCCACCGCACCGGCCGTGAGCGGCGTGGCGTATCCATCAGCAGGCGCCGGGCAGCCGCTGCCCGGGGGCGGCGCGCAGCCCGCGTTGCCGCTCGAGGCAGGGTCGGCGAGCGGCGCAGCGCCGGGGCAGCCGGCACCCTGGGTTCAATGGACGTCTCCGCTATCGGGGGATCAAGGCTTTCCGGTTCTGGACCCCGACGTTCAGGACGCGCCCCCCGGCATCCCGCTGGGCGCACCGGTGCCGGGGTATCCCGTCTACGGCCCGGGCTATCGACCGATGCAGACCGCGCTGTCTTCGGCGCGCGCCCAGCTGAGTCTGCTGCGCCAGTTTCAGCGCGGCGGGCAAGCCGCGGCAGAGGCGCCGGAGGCAAGCTACCCGCTGGAGCGGATCGTCGAAGCCCTGGGCATGCTCGCGGTGGAAGCGCCCGAGGGTGAAGCGCCGCCCTTGCTCAGTGCCCGCGCGGTCAGCGAACAGGTGGCGGCCAGTTTGCAGGCTAATGGCCTTGGCCCGATGGCGATCGCACCGGAGCAGCAGGACATCATCGAAGTGGTCGTCAGCCTGTTGGGCTCCCTGCTGCACGATCCCCGGCTGGCCGACGTGGCGAAATCGAGCATCCGGCGCCTGCAGGGCGCGGCGCATCGGGCCGCGATCACCGATGAGCAGTTTTTCGAAGACACCTCGCATCCGGTGCGGCAACTGATTAACCGCGTCGCCGCCGTGCGTCCGGCGCACGATCTGGACGACGAGAATCTGGAAGCGCGAATGGCCTCGCTGGTCAGTGCCGCCGAGGAGCAACTGGTCAAGGATCCGTCAGCGCTGCAGCCTGTGTTCCAGGAGCTCGACCAATTGCTGGAGCAACAGGCCCGGCAATACGACGACAGCGTGGCGATGGTCATTCAGAGCAGCATCGAACAGCAAAAGCTGCTGAAGGAGCGGCGCGAGAAGGCCGGTCTGTCGCCGGTGGCTGCGCCTCGCCAGCCGCCGTCCGAAGAGTGGGAACGCTGGTTGCGCAAGGCGCGAGCCCTGAACGTGGGCGAACACTTCGTCATGAATCACGGCGCGGCGCAGGCCTACATGACGGCGCTGGTGTGGATTGGGGACGACTTCAACCCGTATGTCTTCGTGGACCGGCGGGGCCACAAGACCATGACGCTGACGCTGGAACAGGTCGCCATGAACCTGCGTCGCGAGGTGATGAAGGCCGTGCGCGAGGAGCCGGTCGCGCCGGTCGAGCGCGCGATGTCCGAAGTGGTCGAGCAATTCCACGATGAAATCGTCGCCGGTGCGGCGCGCGATGAACTCACCGGCCTGCTGACGCGCAAGGCGTTTCTCGCCCATCTGGACCGCAAGCTGCCTGTGACCGATGAACTCGCCGCGCAGGCCGTAATCTGCTTTCTTGCGATGAATAACCTGAAGCAGATTAACGACGCCTATGGGCTGGATGCGGGCGACGAAGCCCTGCGGGGCTGGGCGCAACACATCACGGCGCACTGCGCTCAAAAACCGGTCACCGTTGCCCGAATCAGCGGTGGTGAATTGGGCCTGTTCTGGGAAAGCGGCGGGATGGATGCGGCACTGCCCGAGGTGCAGAGCCTGCTGGAAGGCTACTTCGCGCTACCGAGCGGTAAGGCCGAGACCACGATCGCTGTGCGTTGCGTGGCGGGGCTGGCGGCGTTGGATAGCAGCATGCTGCGCCCGGAGCAGGTGCTGGAGGCCGCCGTCAGGGCCTGTAACGAGGCCCGCAGCCAGGGCGACAACGCCATCGTCGTGGCCGGCGCCGACCAGCGGCAGCAGGAGCAACTGAAACAGGTCGCCAGCTACGTCAAGAAATCGGTCGAGCGCAATCGGCTGGTGCTGTTGCTGCAGGAAGCCCAGGCCGTGCGCGCCGACCGGCCGTCGCTGGCGCTGCTGCAGGCCAGTGCCGAAGACCGTAAAGGCAAGCTGGTGCCGCCGGTACTGTTTGGTGAAGCGGCCGGCACTACGGCGTACGGTTGGGACATTGATCTGTGGAATCTCCGGCAAACCTTACGCTGGCTGACCGAGCACGGGCCGGACGGCGAGCGCTTTGGGCAACTGGTCATTTCGATTTCACGGGTATCACTGCTGCGCGAGAACCTCGCCAGCGCGGTGCTGGAACTGCTCATGGCGACCGAGATCCCGCCCGCGCGGCTGTGTTTTTCCATCACCGACCGCGATGCGGTGGGCAATCTGGAGCAAACCGCCGAGTTCATTAATACCCTGCGCGCGTTCGGTTGCCGTTTCATGCTGGATGAATTCGGCGGCGGGCAGGGCGACTACGCGCACGTGCGTGAACTGGCGGTGGACTACGTCTGTCTGCAGCGTGCAGTTCTGGAGGAAGCCCGGCACAATCCCAAGGACTACGCCATGGCCAAGTCGGTCAACGAACTCGCGCACTTCATGGGCAAGCTGACTCTGGCCCGCTTGCCCGGCAACGAAGACGTTGATGATTGGATCAAGGATCTTGGCCTCGATTTCGTCATCGACCAGTCGCGCATGATGCGCCTGAAAATACGCTGAACTATGAGTGATATTCCCGCAAAAATTGGCAAGTACGACGTCATCAGCGTATTGGGGCGCGGCGCGATGGGGGTGGTTTATCGCGGCTATGACGCCTACGTAGACCGGCCGGTTGCGATCAAGCTGGCCAGCCAGGTCGATGCCGAAGGCGAAGAAATGGCGCGCCGTCTGTTCGTCAACGAGGCGCGTTCGGCCGGCCGACTCGACCATCCCAACGTGCTGAAAGTGTATGAGGCAGGCGAAGAAAACGGCCGGCCCTACATGGTCATGGAGTACATCGAAGGCGGCGATACGCTGCGTAATCACTGCGCAAGCGAGCGCATGCTGCCGGTAGAACAGGTGCTGCGGATCATTCGCCAGACGGCCGATGCGCTGGGTTATGCGCATCGGTTGGGGGTGCTGCACCGGGACATCAAGCCCGCCAACATCATGCTGACCCAGAGTGGCGTGGCGAAGCTTGGCGATTTTGGCATCGCGCGCCGCGACGGCGCCGACCAGACCCAGATCGTGGGCTGGTTCGGCTCCCCGCTTTACATGTCGCCCGAACAGGCACGCGACATGGAAATTACCCTGCAATCCGATCTCTTTTCGCTGGGCGCGGTGTTCTACGAATTACTTTCCGGCGCACCCCCGTTCGCCGCCAAAGGGCTGACCGGACTGATCCAGAAAGTCTGTTTTGAAGAGCCGGCAGTGATCGCGGACGTGCCGGACGGGCTGTGGCAGATCGTCAAAAAGCTCCTCGAAAAAGACCTCAAGCGCCGCTACCAGAGCGGTGAAGAGGTGGTGCGCGATATCGACCTGCTGACTTCCGGCAGCCGTTCGCTGGAAGTCACCCTGAATGACGAGCAGAAACTGGATACGCTGGCCGGCCTTAGCTTCTTTCAGGACTTTACGCGCGGCGAGCTGAAGGAAGTGGTGAAGGTGGCCGGCTGGCAGCGGTGCGCGGCGGGCGAAGTCATTTTCAACGAGGGCGCCAAGGGCCGCTCGTTCTATGTGCTGGTCGATGGCATGTTGGCCGCAGCGGTCAACGGGGTGCGGATTGCCGATTTCCGGCAGGGCGATTGCGTCGGGGAGATGGACTACCTGTCTGAAGGCGTGCGCAGCGCCAAAGTGACGGCAGACACCGACTGCACCCTGCTCGGGATCGATCGCGATTTCAAGGAATGGGCCTCCTTGCCCTGTCAGCTGCGGCTGAACCGCACGTTTCAGCGCGTGCTGATCGAGCGCCTGCGCGCCACCACCCGCGAACTCGCGCGCGCGCTCCGCTAGCCGGGCATCAGCCCGGGCCGAAGCGCAGCCACGCCAGCGTCGCCCACACGGCGGCCATCAGCGCGAGGCTGAGCATCACGGCCGCAGAGCCCAGATCCTTCGCGCGCGCGGAGAGTTCGTGGGCTTCCAGCCCGACCCGGTCGGTGACTGCTTCCACCGCCGAATTCAGTAACTCGACTATCAGCACCAGCACCCCTGAGCCCAGCAGCAGCAGGTAGTCGCGCGGGTTGCGCCCCAGCCAGAGGGCCGCGGGGATCAGGGCCAGGACCAGCAGCAGTTCCTGACGAAAAGCCGCCTCATAGCGCCATGCCGCACGCAGGCCGGCCCATGAATAGCCACAGGCCTTGAGGATACGGGTCAGGCCTTTGACATCACTGGCCATAGGGCAGCACTCCGGAATTGAGAAAGCAGGGCAGGGTCTGCGCGTTCAGGCGCAGGCCGGAGTATAGACAGCCCGCAGGACACCCGACGTGACTCGCCGCCGGACAAATACCGGGCTTGCCGCACGCCGCTTGCTGGCTATAATCACAGCTGTATAAAAAAACAGTATCGAGGCCCCCAATGCCTGAAGAACTGACTGCCCGCCAGCTGCAAGTCCTGAATTTCATCCGCAAGGCCGTCGAGGAAAACGGCCTGCCGCCTACCCGTAGCGAAATTGCCGAGGCGCTGGGATTTCGCTCGGCCAACGCTGCCGAAGAACATCTGCGCGCCCTGGCCCGCAAGGGCGCCATCGAACTGCGGCCGGGCGCTTCACGCGGGATCCGGCTGCCAGATCTCAACCGGGGTCAGGTGCTGGGCCTGCCGATCGTGGGCCGGGTGGCCGCCGGGCAGCCCATTCTGGCCAGCGAGCACATCGAGGAGCACCTGCAACTTGACCCCGCCGCCTTCCGGCCGCGGGCGGACTATCTGCTGCGCGTACAGGGGATGAGCATGCGGGATGCCGGCATCCTGCCGGACGACCTGCTGGTTGTGCACACCACGGCCACCGCTGAAAACGGCCAGATCGTGGTCGCCAGACTGGAAGACGAAGTCACCGTTAAACGTTTTCGGCGGCGCGGGCAGCAGGTCTCGCTCTTGCCGGAAAACGACGAATTCGCCCCCATCGAAGTTGACCTTGGCAGCCGCAGTCTGGTCATTGAAGGGCTGGTAGTCGGGGTTTTGCGGTCGCGTGTGCGATGACCCTCGAAGAACTCATGCGCCGCGCCAGACTCTGGCGCGCTGGCGAGGTGTCGGCTGAAGGCGGCCTGTCGACCGGTTTCGACGCGCTCGATGCCATGTTGCCCGGCGGAGGCTGGCCCCATCCGGGGCTGATCGAAATTCTTGCCAGCCGCCCGGGGATCGGTGCCCTGCGACTGTTGTTGCCAGCGCTGGCCGCGCTGGGGCGGCGCCAGCAGTGGTTGATCTGGGTGGCCCCGCCCTATCTGCCCAATGCACCGGCCATGGAAGCCGCCGGCCTCGAGCTGTCGCGGGTGCTGGTGATTGATGTGGACGCCGCCTCGGCTGCAGGCGCTGCCGCGCGGCGACCGACCCGACGCCAGCAGACGGCGGCCGAGCGCGAGTTCTGGGCCTTTGAGCAGGCGCTGCGCTTCATGGATGCCGGTGCCGCGCTGTATTGGCCCGGCACGCTAGCACCGCTGGCCCTGCGGCGATTGCAACTGGCCTGTGAGGCCGGCGGCAGTCTGGGCGTGCTGTTTCGTTCGCCCGATTGCGCCGGGCAGGCCTCACCGGCGGCGCTGCGCCTGTTGCTAAGTCCGGTCGCCGGCAGCACCGAGGTGACCGTGCAGGTACTCAAATGCCGGGGGAGTCTGCAGACCCGGGCGTGCAGGCTCGCGCTCTGAGCCTCTCGCGACGCAGGCTTCAAGTCTCACGCCGCCCCCGACCCAACGTCATCGGTTTGGCGTCATCCAGTTCAGTCAGGAATCAAACGCATGAAACATGAATGGTCAATTGTCGCTCCAGGTTCGCTGCCTCCGGCGGCATCTGTGCCGCGTCTGGGCGCGGTAGCAAGCACCGCGGCGCCGGCGCCGGCAGCCCAGCGTTTGTGGTTGGCCGTGCACCTGCCGCGCTTCACCCTGGATATGGCGCTGCGTGGCAATACCACCCGTAAAGCCTGTGTGCTGGTGGAAGGAGAGGGCCGGCAGCAGCGCATCACCCAGGCCAATGCCGAGGCCACTCGCCTGGGCATGCGGACCGGATTGCCGCTGAGCGCGGCGCATGCGCTGGGCGAGGTCTTGGCTTTCACCCGCGTGCCCGCGGTCGAACAGCAGGCCTTGCAGCAGCTGTGCGCCTGGGCCTATCAGTTCACGCCCGTACTGGCACCGCTGCCGCCCGACGGCCTGATCATGGAAGTGCGCGGGAGTCTGGGGCTGTTCGGCGGCTTGCATGGCTTGCTGTCCCGCCTGCGTCGCGAATTGCGCCAACTGGGCTTTCAGTCCGTGGCTTTTGGTACCGCGCCCACGCCAACGGCCGCCCATTGGCTGGCGCGCGCCCGTCAGACTGCGCCGGTCGAGTCGCTGGCCGCTTTGCCGGCCGCGCTGAGTCAGGTGCCCTTGGACGTGATGGGCCTGCCGGCCCGTCTGTTACAGGATTTCTGCGGGATTGGCATCCGCACCATCGGCGAGTGCCTGCGTCTGCCGCGCGACAGCCTGGCGCGCCGGTTTACCCCGGCGCTGTTGCTGACCCTCGACCGGGCATTGGGGCGTCAGCCCGATCCGGTGCCGGCTTTTGAGCTCCCGGCCTGTTTTGCCAGCCGCATCGATCTGCTGTGGGAAATCCATCACGCTCAGGGTTTGGGGTTGGCCATGGAGCGCCTGCTGCACGAATTGACCGGCGTGCTGCGTGCCCAGGCTTCCGCCATCCGTCAGATCGACTGGCAACTGCACCATGCAGATGGCTCGGTATCCCGCCATTCAATCAATCTTCTGCAGCAGAGCCGCGACTTGCCGCACCTCTTCCGGCTTTCCCGCGAGTATTTCCTGCGCCAGCAACTCGGCTCGCCGGTGCGCGGCATCAGTCTGGAAGCCGCCCGCTTCGAGCGCCTGCCGGTGGTCACCGAGGGCGATCTTTTCAGCCCGGCCAAGGCCAGTGCAGAGACCGAATCCTGGCCGCAGTTTGTGGAGCGCTTGCGGGCAAGACTGGGCGATGAGGCCCTGTGCGGCCTCAGCACCCGGGCTGACCATCGGCCGGAGCGAGCCAGTTGTGCCACGGTGGTGCGTCAGGCACAGCGGGCGCGGCCGGTCGGCACGCCGACAGGCTCCCGGCGCTGGCCCGATCGCCCCCTGTGGTTAACCCGCACCCCGGTTCCCCTGAGCACCGAGGACGGTCGTCCCAACTTTGATGGCCCCTTGGAGCTGACCGCCGAGCGCGAGCGCATCCAGACCGGTTGGTGGGATGGCGCAGAGGTGGCGCGCGACTATTTCATCGCCCGTAACCAGCACGGCAGCCGGCTGTGGATCTTCCGCGAGCTGGCCGGGGCGCGCGGCTGGTATTTGCACGGCATTTTTGAGTGAGGTCCGGTCGCTGCTTGTCGGGCAGACGGTCCGGTCTGCACACCTCGACGCCATCGCCTGGTACACGCAGGCCTCAAGTTGGCGGGCCCGTGGACGCTAGTACACGTGAGTGGCCCAAGACCAATGACAGCAGACAACGACAACCCATCCGCCAATGGCTCATCCGACGCCCAGATTCGCTTACGCGAAGTGCAGGGCGAGCTTGAGCGCAAGCGCGCCGAGTGGCAGGCCTCCGAACGGGTCCTGACCCGCGCCTTGCTGCGGATTGTCGAAGTGCTGGGTCCGGTGGATCAGGAACTGGGCCGCGAACTGAAAGTTCTGCGCGACAACCTGCTCAGCAACGCCACCGTCAGCCACTTCTCGGGGCTCATCAACCGTTTGAGCGAGCGCAGCGTCACTATCCTGCGGCGCCGGCTGAAAATTACCCGTCCGGTCACCGAACCCGTTGAACAACTGATGGACCTGCTGGCCCAGTCCCCCCGGCTGGTCAGCGGGATCAATCTGCTACGCCGGCGTCTGCATGCTGGCGAAAGTGCCGACACCATTGTCGCCGCGATTGCCGACCTGTTTGTCGACGCCGAACAGGCCGCCCGGTCAGAGTTGCCGGCAGACCCGCAAAGCCTGTTTCTTAATCTGCTCGACCAGCTGAGCCTGCCCCCCGAATTTGAAGCCCGCCGAGTCACCCTGCGGATGGCGTTGAGCGCGCGCGAAGTAGACGACCCGGCCCAAGATCTGAGCGAACTGCTGCGTGAAGCCCACACCTATCTGGGGCGTGATTCGCGCCTGCTTTCGGCCTTTCTGAAGCGCTCCGCGCAGTACATGAGCGTGATCGATACCCAGCTCAAGGTGGCGCTTGACCAGTCGCGGCTGGCGGCCAGCGACACCGACGCCTTGACCCGCAACATCTCGGTGGGGCTGGAAGAACTAGACGCAAGTTTTCAGGGCGACACCGTCGAGATGCAGGTCCAACTCAAAGTTGAGGAAAACCTGCGCACCGTGCGCGATGCGGTCGGCAAGTTTCTGAATGTGCAGGACCAGCAGCGGCAGGATTACGAAACCCGCATTGCCGAACTCACCACCCAGATCACGGGTTTTGAACGCGAATCCGCGCGGCTACGCGAGAGCCTGGCGGCAGAACATGCCCGCGCCCACCGCGATCCCCTGACCGATAGCCCCAATCGCCTGGCCTACGAAGAGCGCGGCGAACTGGAAATCATGCGCGCGCGGCGTGCGCGTACACCGCTGTGTCTGGCGGTGCTGGATCTGGACCGTTTCAAACTGGTCAACGACCGTTTTGGCCACCGGGTAGGCGACCGCCTGTTGCGTTCGGTGTCGGCCATCGCCCAGCAGCGGGTGCGCGGCACGGATCTGTTTGCCCGCTACGGCGGCGAAGAATTTGTCGGCTTGTTTCCGGAGACGACGCTGGAAGCGGCGCAAAACCTGTGCGAAGACCTCCGAGCGCGTATCGAAGCCGCCGCCTTCCAGTTTCGCGGCGAGTTTGTGCCCATGACGGTTTCGATCGGTTTGGCCGCGCTCCGCCCCGACGATAATCTGGATACCCTGTTCGAGCGCGCGGACGCCGCGCTCTATCGGGCCAAGGAAATCGGACGCAACTGTCTGGTTGTCGACGACTAGCCAGCGCTTGTCGTTTGCCCTCGACTACCGCCCGCCAACTGGCGCCGGGCAGATCACGCACCTTGGCGGAGGATTCCCCATGGCGACTGTTCCCGCGGCATTGCTCGATCTCTTGGCCACCAAGGTGAGCTTTGCGCACCTCGCAACCACCATGGCCAACGGCGCGCCACAGGTCACCCCCGTGTGGTTCAGTTTCGACGGCAGTCATCTGCTGCTCAATTCGGCGAAAGGGCGGCTCAAGGACCGCAATATGCGGGCCCGGCCGGCGGTGGCGGTGTCTATCCTCGATCCGGAAAACCCCTATCGCTATCTGCAACTGATGGGGCAGATCGTGGACGTGACGGAGGCGGGCGGCGATGCGCACATCGACGCGCTGGCCAAGAAATATCTGGGGCAGGACACCTATCCCGGCCGCGCGCCTGGCGAGGTTCGGGTTATCTACCGCATGGCCCTCGACAAGGTGCAGACCATGGGCTGAGGCCGTTGGCCTCGGGGAAACCCGCCCGGTCAAGGATTAAGACTCGGTTCAGACCCGACAACGTATTACTATTCGGGCCTGACAACCGGGAGATTCCCCATCAAAACGCTGTTGCTTTCGCTGGCACTTGCCGGCTTCGCCTACTCCCCCTTCGCGGCGCAGGCTGCCCCGGCGGCGACTGACGCAAGCCCCTGTGCGGGCGGCGCGGTCGACACCGCGCTGGCCAGCGAAATGGCCTCGGTCGGCATCATGTATAACCTTGCCGAGCACCCGAAGTCGGTGCGGGCGGTGGCGGCCCGTCTGCTGGACGATGCGCTGAACAAAAGCAAAGCCCACACCGAGGCCTGCAAAGACTGCAGCAAGACTGAAACAACGCGCGTGCTCTACCGCGTGGGCCCGACCAAATTCCTGCCCGACGCCGAGCAGCAGCAGATCTGTCGCACGCTGGACAAACAGACCGCCGCCAAGCCGTTGACCTGGCCCGACCGCAAGTTCAAGACCCTGCCGGAAGTGAACGACTGGATCCGCGCCTTCTCCGAAGGCCGTGGTGAGGAAGGCAAAGCCCTCTACGCCAAGTGTTCCGCCAACTGCAGTCCGCGCTACGAGTTTGAAATTTCGCCCGAAGGCGAGCAAATGCGGCTCAGCACCCGCGTGCACTGCGGGCTGGCGCGCGACGCCAACGACGACCAATACGAAGTGGCCACCGCCTTGCGCACCAGCTGCAAGCCCGGCGCGGCCAAGCCCTGATGCAGGCAAAGGCGGCGGCGCTGCCAGCGGCATCAGCGCCCGAATCCACACTGGCGCGCCTGGCGGCCTATCTGGCCTGGCCCGCGCTGGTGCTGTCCAGCGCCAGCATTCTCGCGTTTGGCTTTGGCAGCGGCCATCCGGCCGGCTTGTCTGAGACCCTGCGTAAAGCCTGGTTCTTCAACCTGTCTTATCTCTGGCTGCTGATGTGGCTGCTCCTGCTGGAGCGTCGCTGGCCCTGGCGCCGCGCCTGGCAGCAGTCTGACGGCCAGCTGCCGGCGGATCTGGCCCATACCCTGCTCGACAAGGGCACGGTGCAGATGACAATTATTTTTCTCTCCGGCCTGCCGTTCTTTGCCAGCCGCGGAGATGGGCTAGTCGGCAGTTTGCCGCTGGCCGTGCAGGTTGCCATCGGGCTGGTGTCGGCCGAGTTTGGTCTTTATTGGGCGCACCGGCTGTCGCACGAATGGCCGGTGTTCTGGCGCTTCCACGCGGTTCATCACAGCGTGCGCCGGCTGTGGATTGCCAATACCGGCCGTTTTCACTTCATCGATTCGAACATCAGCGTGCTGGCCAGCATGCCGTTCATGCTGGCCACCGGCATTTCCATGGACGCGATGATCTGGGTCAGCGCCATCACGGCCTACCTCGGCCTGCTGACCCACTGCAACATCAACATGCGCGGCGGCTGGCTGAGCTACGTCTTCAACACGCCGAACCTGCACCGCTGGCACCACTCGCCCAATCCGGCGGAGGGCAACAGCAACTACGGGCAGAATCTGGTGATTTGGGACCAGGTTTTCGGCACCTGGCTGCATCGGCCGGATCGCGAGCTGGGCGTGATCGGCATCGTCGAACGGATGCCGCGGCGTTTCCTGCAGCAGCTGCTGGTGCCGTTTCGCTGGGCGCGGTTTCAGGCCGAGTCGACGAAGGCCGACCCGGCGACGCTGGTTTAGCGGGCGACCGCTTCCAGCCGCCGCAGGCGGCGTTGCATGCCCCACCACACGGCCGACAGGGCCACGCGGAGCAGTGGCGCTGCCAGTTTCAGCCGGGCCGCACGCAGAATCATGCGGGCGGCGCTTTCCACGTGACGCGGCTGATAGAGCTTGATGGCCCGCCGCCAGTAGGCCGTCGCACAGCGCTCGCGGCTGTAGGCTTCGGTGCCTTCCGGCACGTTCGCGCTGAAGTAGGCGTAAGAGAGTTCGTCGTCACCGGTTTCGTCCACCCGCCCGAAGGCGATTTTCAGGCGCCGCCATAAGCCCAGCGGCTCGCGCTCGAGGTAGCGGTTGAGGTGGTCTTCAAACAGGCGGTAGTGGCGGGCTTCATCCTGCGCGATGCAGTGACAGATCGCGCGGAGCACCGGGTCCGGGCTGCGGTCGCGAATTGCGGAATAAAACGAACAGGTGCCGGACTCCACCACGCAGCGCGCGACCAGTTCGCCGGTGCGTGAGCCGCGCACCGAGGCGCTGACATCCAGCGGCAGCTGATAGCCGGCCCGGAAGCGGGCAAGGGCGGTGGGAAAATCAAAGCTCGGATCTACTGCGGTCGCCCAGCGGGCCAGCGCCTCGCCGTGCTGGGCTTCTTCCACGCCCCATTCGTCGGCCGCCGCCTTGAAGGCGTCGTCGTCGGCAAACACGTTGCGCAGATAGGTGACGTAGTCCGCGCTATTGGCCTCGACCAGCGCGGCCGTTTTAACGGTCTCCAGCAGGTCGCGGTCCACCTTGGCGGGGGTGATGTCGTCCCAGCGAAACTGGGCAAGGGTCCATGATTGGCTCATGCCTGCATCGTAACAAGTTTCGGGCGCGCGCCGCGCTATTCGGTCGGTGCCGGCGACAGCCGATCGTCGCCGCGCACCACGAACTGCGTACGGTCTATGACCACGCCGGCCGCATTGACCAGCGTTAGTTGATGCCGCCCGGGTCGTGGGGCCCACGAGCGACCCGCCGCCAGCGGCTTGCCGTTCAGCTGCCACGACAGCCCGGCGCGCGGCGGACTCATCGTCGGGAAAATTCGCTGATGCGCCGGCGGAATGTCCGGATCGAGCACCAGAATGCTGCCGTTGGCCGGTGCAACGATGCGCGCGCTGGTATCGTCGACCGGCGCGGGCCGCACTTCCGCGGTTTCAGTGCCGCCAAGAAACCACTCCTCGCGCGGTGGCTCCAGCGCGTCGGCAAAGCGTACCGCTCGCCGCTCGAGTCCCGCCGGCGGCAGCGGCGGGCGGCCGGGCTCGCTGGCGTGCAGGGCTTGCATGACTTCCGCCCAGATCGGCGCCGCCCCGCTTAGTCCCGAGACTTCCCACATCGGCGTGCCGTCGAAATTGCCCACCCACACCCCGACCGTGTAGCGCGAGGTATAGCCGATGCACCAGTTGTCCCGCATTTCCTTGCTGGTGCCGGTTTTGACCGCCGCCCAGAACGGCAGGGCCAAGGGACTTTCCAGCCCGAAGGTGGCGCTGCGACTGGCGCGGTCGGCTAGCAGATCGCCCACGATGAAACTCGCCGCGGGCTGCAGCGCGGGCGTGGCCTGCAGCGGCTCCTCGGGGCGCACGCGGAGCGGGGCGTACACGCCGCCGCTCGCGAGCGTGCGGTAGGCGGCGACCAGTTCCCACAGGCTGACCTCCGGCGAGCCCAGCGCCAGCGCTTCGCCGTAATACTCGCCGTCGTGTGCGAGCGCAAAGCCCAGCTGGCGCAAATGGCCGACGAAGCGCTCCGGGTTGAGCAGCATCAGCGTGCGCACCGCCGGCACGTTCAGCGAGCCGGCAAGCGCGCTGCGCAGGCTGACCCGGCCACGAAACGCTTCGCTGTAGTTGCGCGGCTCATAGGCGCCGCCGGCTTTCACCACGCTGAGCGGACTGTCTTCGAGGATCGACGCGGCGTTGAGTCGGCGGGTTTCGATGGCGAGTTCGTACAAGAAGGGCTTGAGGGTCGAACCCGCCTGCCGGCGGGCGCGCACACCGTCGACAAAACGGGCCGAACTCAAAGGCGCGCCGTTGCCGACGTAAGCCAGCACCTCGGCGCTTGCGTTGTCGACCACCAGCACCGCGCCGTCGCTGACGTGGCGCGGCGCGAGTTCGCGTAACTGCCGTTGCAGCGCCTCACGGGCAACGGCCTGCAGCCGACCGTCCAGCGTGCTGGTCACCGTTTCGCCGCCGGTGCGCAGCAGTCGCGCGGCCAGCTGCGGGGCCTCGCTCGGGCTCGCTTCGACCGTGCCTTGCGACAGATCCCGGGCGCGCGCTTGCAGCGCGCTGCAGGCCACCGGCGTCGGCAGCCGCACCGCCAGCCGACAGGCGCGCGCGCTCAGCGCGGCGGGTGAAGCATTCGGTTGGCCAAGCATCGCGCTGAGGAGCAGGGCGTCGGTGCGGTCAAGCGCGGCGGGCGCCTTGCCGAACAGGCGGTGGCTGGCGGCACCGATGCCCGCCAGCTCGCCGCGATAGCTGGCGAGATTGAGATAGGCCTCGAGAATTTCGGGCTTCGACCAGGCGCCTGCCAGCGCGCGTCCAGCCTGCGCCTGCCGCCATTTTTGCCACAGCTTGCGGCCGCCCCGACGCGCCCGCAGCGTCGGGTCGAGGAGGGCGGCAAGCTGCATATCGATCGTGCTGGCGCCGCGCGGATAACCCCGCAGCGTGTCGCGCAGGGCCGCCGCGATTGCCCACCAGTCGACGCCGGCGTGCTGCCAGAAGCGCTGGTCTTCGACGGTGATGACGGTGTCTAGCAGCGGTCGCGACAGCGCCGACAGCGGCACCCAGTCGCTGCGTCTTACCTCGGCGTTCTGCCGGCGACTGTCCAGCACCACGCCGTGGCGGTCCAGCAGCTGCGCTTCGCTGGCCGGATGCGCGGCGCGCACCTCGCCCGGCGAGGGCAGGGCCGCGGCGGTGGCCGGCGCCGACACCACCAGCGCCAGCAGCAGACTGCGCGCCCGGCGCCTCACGGCAGAACGGTCAGGGGCTCGTTGGGGCTCGCACCGAAGACGGCCGGGGCATACATGGCGTCGACCCGTGTCGGCGGCAGCGCGAAGCTGCCCGCATTGTTGAGTCGCACCCGATAGCGCAGCACCGAACGCCCCGCCGGCAGGTATTCAAGGTACGCGCGGTAGCCGTCCGCGCCACGCTCCGTAAAGCTCGGCGTGAGGCTGGCGCCGCTGTCGTCCTGACCCAGTGTGGCGCTGTCGCCGCCGAGGCCGCTGCCCAGCGCGACCGCGCCGGCCGGCAGGGGATCGCTGACGGCCACCCATGGCATCTCGCTCTTGGCGTCAATTTCGAGCACCACGCTGTAAATGTCGCCGCGATGCCAGGCCTCGGGCGTTTGCCGGCTGATGGCTTCCACGCGGCGGGTAATCCGGTAGCCGCTCGCCACCGTGGCGCTCAGCGGGACGGCCGCGCGGCTTTCCAGCGAGGCCCAGGGTGCACCGCTACCGCTGTGCTGCAGACGCAAGACGGCGGGCCCGGTCGGCCAAGGCAAGGTGTGCGCGATGGCGGGCGTTGGCCACGCTTGCTCCCGTTGCTGCCCGGCCAGACTCAGACTGGTGCGGCCGACAACCGGCGTTTTTTCAAAGTTTTCCGCGAATTTCCGCAGTGCCAGCACGCCTACGGCATTGGCCGCCGTGGTGTCCCAGTGCCCCGCCTGCTGGCGGGCAAGTGCGCCCTGCAACAGCCGCGGCGCGTCGCTGGCCCAGTCGGGCAGGGCCGCGATCAGACCCAACAGGCGGTTATGCGTCAGGTCTCCCGACACCATCAGGCTGGGCAGCTGGTCCCCCGGCGCGCTTGTCAGCATCAGCTGATTACCCTGTGGCGCGAGGCGCGCGCGCAGTTCGTCCAGCGTGGCCTTGAGCCGCGCTGGCTGGCCCGGCAGGTCCGGGCTACGCAGCAGGATGTCCAGCCAGTCGACCACGGCGCTGCTCGGCCACAGCCGGGGTGTTTCGTCGATGCTGTCCAGCCAGCCGGGATTGAGCCCTTCGGGTTGGCGGGCCAGCGCCGCAAGGATCGCGATCTTGCGCAGGCTGAGGTCGGCGGTGGGCAGTGGCGAACGCGGCTGGTAGCGGCCTTCCAGCACGCCGATCAGGCCTTCCCGCAGCGGCATGCGCTGCAGCGCTGGAATCTCGCGCCCGGCGTCCGCGGCGAGCGACAGCAAATAGGCCGACAGCACGTCGCTGCCGGCGCCCTGACCCGGGAAATAACGCACCAGACCGTGTTCGTCGAGATAGCCCGGCAGTTCGCTCATCAGCGCGTCCCACTCGGTGTCGTCGCCAAGCCCGACGGCCTTCGAGACGCGCTGCTCGAGACAGCGGAAGGGATATTGCCGGAACCAGGTTTCAACGCCCGCCGGCACCTGCGCCAGCGACGCCTGCAGACTGATTCGCAGCCCGCCGCCGGGCAAGGCACCGACCGGTGCAGCGACCGGCAGGGTCTGCTCGCCCTGCACTTGCAGGAGGCTGGCCTGGAGGGTGCTGAGCGGAATCGCCGGCAGCACCGTCTGTTTCACGCTAAGCGCATCCTGAGCCGCGGCGCCCGCATCGGCTGTCACCGTCCAGCGCAAGCCGCTGGCATCCGGTGCCTCGTAGTCCCAACTCACCTCCTGCGCGGCGCCCGGCGCGAGGCTGACCTGTTGGGCGGGCAGCGGGTTGGCGCTGGTCTCGCCAGCGTCCTGGGTGACGCTGACCTGCGCGGCAAGCGTCGCGCTCAGCGCCTTCTCGCTCGCGTTGCGCAGCGTGAAGCTCGCGCGGTAGCGGTCGCCCGCGCGGACCATCGTCGGCAGGCCGGCGTGCAGCATCAGCGGCTGGGTGCTGCGGATGCTCGCGCTGCCGGTGCCGAAGTGGCCGGTGCCGGCGGTGGCCACGGCGACCAGCCGGAAGCTGGTCAGGGAGTCGTTCAAGGGCACTTCGATCCGCGCCCGGCCCTGAGCGTCCAGCGCGAGCTTCGGCGCCCACAGCAACAGCGTGTCGAACATGCGTCGCGTGCCGCTGCCGCTGCCGCCACCACCGCCAGGCGCCACCGCCTTGCGTCCGTAATGCCGCTTGCCGACGACCTGCATTTGCGCGGTCGCGGTCTGCACTTCAATACCGCGCCGGGTGAGCATGCTTTCCAGCACCTGCCAGCTCGCGTTGGGGCGGAGTTCCAGCAGGCCTTCGTCGACCGCCGCCAGCGCCACTTCGCTGTGCGGCGGCAGCGCTTTGCCGTCGGCCCGGCGGACTGCGATCTCGACCGCGGCCCGTTGCCCCGGCTGGTAGGTCTCGCGCTCGGGCGTCACGCTTACCTTGAGCGCATGCGCCGCCCAGCCGACGCGCAGTTCGGTCATGCCGAGCTTGAAGGCCGGCCGACCCAGATCGACCAGCGCGGTCGGTTGAATCGCTCGCTCACGACCCCGCACCGCCAGCACCGAGACAAACACGTTCGGAGCGCCCTCGGGCGGAATCGGCACCTCGACCACCGGCGCCTTGCCGCTCAGGTCCACCACCTGTTGCCACAGCACGCCTTCGCGCTCCAGCGAGACCAGCGCGGTGGCCGCGCGAAACGGCATGCGCACCTGCAGGCGCGCGGTTTCGCCGGGGGCATATTCACGGCGCTCCGGCACCAGCGACATGCGGTCGTCGTTGCCCTGGGCGAACCACCAGTCCTGATCGTTCGCCACCCAGACGTCGCGATTCACCACGCTCGGATTGCCAGCGGCATCCAGCGTCTGCGCGCGCAGGATGAGGTTGCCGGCGATCTCGGTGCTGGTGGTGCAGACCAGTTCGCCGCGGGCGTCGGTACGGCCGCGACAGGCCTGCCCCAGCGGCTTCACTTCGCTGCGGTTCTCCCAGGCATAGAAGCCGCCCAGCAGTCTTTTACGGCTCGAATAGTTAATTTTCTGGAACAAATCGACCGTCACGTCCACGCCGGCCAGCGGCCGACCGCGGGTGTCCAGCGCGACCGTGGTGAAGACCACCTCGCGTCGGCTCATGGTCCAGTCGCGTGGCTTGATCCCCAGCAGCACCGCCGACGGCCAGAGCGGCACGCGGGTGGCGGCGGTCAGTACTTCGCCGTTGGGGTCCGGGTATTCCACTTCCGCCACCAGCGTTTGCGGCGTGGTGGATTTTGGCAGCGCCGTGAGTTCGAGCCGGGCGCCGCCCGTTTTGTCCAGCGTCAGGCTTTGCACCGGCAGCGCCTGCGGCGGCGGTGCCGGCTGGTAGCTGGGCGCGCTCCACGCGGCCTCGGTCTGGTCGGTCTCGCCCACGCTGACGTCGCCGTTGGCAAACACATAGTCTTCATAGTCGGTAAAGCCGACGGTGCGGGCTTGGATGAGGCCGCGCAGCTTGACGGGCAACTCGCTGGCGCCGCCGCCGGCGAGGTAGGTGATCTGCAAATCGAGCGGCAAGCGGTCGCGGTTTACGACCGGCAGGTCCTGCGGCTGCAGCGCGGCGCGGAGCAGCGGCACGCGGAACTGTTCGACGCGGAATTCGCCAGCCTCGAGCCAGGCGTCGCCGTCGGCGATCTGGATGCGATAGGTACCTTGCCGCGCGCTGGACGGAATGGTCCAGTCGCTCAAGGCGCTGCCGGTGTCGCTATCCAGCTTGGCGTCGAGCGGGATCTCGGTGCCGCTGCCGTCGTGACGCAGGCGCACTTGCAGGCTCTCGGGCTGCCAGGCCGCAAATCCGCGGGTGCTGCGGGCGCGCAGCAGGTGCTTCATGTGCACCGTCTCGCCGGGCTTGAAGAGGCTGCGGTCAAGCACGCTGACCGCGCTATGCGCGCTGAACCAGTTCGGCCCTGGCAGGCCGAACTGCCAGGTGCTGATGCCGTTGTTCCAGTCCGACGCCACAAAGCTTGCGTCCTCGCCGTAACGCGCCACGGCGATCAGGCCCCGGCTATTCCAGCCACAGTCTGGCAGCTGCTGATTGTTGGGCAGGGCTTCGGCAATAGTGGCCACCCCCTGTCGGTCGGTCGTGCCCTGCCACAGCGCCTTGCCGGCGCAGTCGTGCACGCTGACCGCGGCGTTGGCGACCGGTTTGCCGCTGTCGAGCGCCGTGACCCAGACGAGCGAGGATTCGCGTCCCCACTTGAGGTGCACGCCCAGATTGGTCACCAGCGCCATGGCCTGCACGTAGTAGGGCGCGGGCTTGGCGAACAGCGCTGCGCCGAGGCGCGGACTGGCGATTTCGGCGACGTAGAAGCCGGGCTTTGGCAGCGGGATGCCGACCATTTCCAGCGCTTTTGCCGGGGTTTGGCGCGGCACTTCAAAGGCGGTGACGCCGCTCGCCTCGCGCAGCACTTCGGTCATGCCGGGCTGGCCGCGCAGTTCGCTGGCCTGTTTTTCTTCGTTCCAGAACCAGTCGTAGCGCCGCGCCTGCTTGACCTGTTGAAACCACTGGCCGATCGCGGCGACGTCGTCCACCGGCACCCGCAGCAGGCGGCCCTTGATGCCGGCGCGCACGGTCGGCGCGCCGGTGAAGCCGCGGTCCCGCCGCAGGAGTTGGTCGATCTGTTCGTCGATAAAGCCCGTGATACCGGGCGCCGTCGGCGTGGACGCCGGGCGGGCGCTCACGATCAGATTGGGTTCGATGTTGCGCACGCTGATTGGCAGCGCCGGTTCGCCATGGGCCTCCACAATGCCGAACTCGGCGGCAAATTTAGCGAGCGGCGGGTCTTCTTCGGTGCGGATGATCAGCGGAAAGCTGGCCGCATTGGCAAGCGTGCGGCCGGCGTCGTCGCTTAGCCCGGCAGGCAGCGTGAGTCGCAGTTTCGCGTGCGGCGGGAAGGGCCCGCGCGCCACCAGACCGTTGCTCCAGAGGTCTCCCGTGCTGCCGTCGACGGTGACTGGAAAGCGCTGGCCGTCGGGGCCTTCCAGCGTTGCGGCCAGCAGCGCTTCGCGCGGCACGGCAGCGTTGAAATCAAGCCGGATGTCAAAGCCCGGCAGGCAGCCGCCGTCGCGGCGGGCACGCTGACAGCCCTGGATGGCGGTAAAGTCCGCCCGGGTTTCATAGGCCAGCGTCTGGCGCTCGGCATTGCTGATGCCCGACGCAGCGGCGATGCCCGGACCGAAGTCGAGAAATACTTTGGCCGCCGCGGGCAGGCGTTGGCGGCACTGCACGGCCACCAGCGCCGAATCCGGCCCCTCAGTCTGCGCGGCATAGCGCGCGCGTACCGCCGCTTCATCGGCCGCCGTGCGGGCCACGAGGGTCTGCTCGTAGGTGGCCGGCAGGCGGGCCATGGCATAACGGCGGAGAAACCAGGGGCTGGCCTCCAGCACCGCGCGACGCTCGTCATCCTTGAGCACCCGCACGCCGATTTGCTCACCCACGCCTTCCGCGCGGCAATGCACGCGCTGTTCGAGGGTCGCGGCGTCGACGGGTGCGTCCAGTCCCAGCAGGAAAACCTGATTTTCATCGATCGTGCTGCCTTCCCAAGGCTCGCTTTGGAGGATTGACGGGCCACCCGTGTCGAAGGCAAAACGCTGCTGGCCGCCTATCGTCTGACCCTGACTGTCGCGCAGGCCAGCCTGCAGGGCGAACTGACAGCGCAGGCCCACCGGCGGCGTGCCCGCGATGTCGAATACCCAGTTGCGCGCATCCAGCCAGCGGCCGCTGCCGGGCAGGGCGCAGTCCATGGTGAAGGGATCGGCCAGACGGGGTTCGCCGAAGGCCACCATCGGGGTGGCGAAGCGGACGCTCACGCTGCCAATGGCTTTGGCGCTGCCGGCCGGGCTGAACGACT
This sequence comes from Gammaproteobacteria bacterium, assembly GCA_023257255.1. Classification (GTDB taxonomy): domain Bacteria; phylum Pseudomonadota; class Gammaproteobacteria. The sequence goes on from JALRCR010000012.1 coordinate 26,449, forward strand.
CCACGCGCGCTGACGGCGATGCGGCAAAGCTTGAAGTGCCGAAGATGCCGGTGAGGACCAGCAGCAGGGCGCGGAGCGTGTTCATCATGAAGTCTCCCGAACCGGATAGGCGTCGGGGCGTAGTCTACGGGCAGACGGGGCGGGACGTACCTGCGGGAGAATCAGGCGGCGTGATGGATGGCCTGCTCGCCGGCGTAACGCAGCGGCTCGCTGAACCAGGCCAGCGACTCGCCCAGCGCCGCGACTTCGCCCACCACGACCAGCGCGGGCGCGGCAATCTGCTGTGCGCGTCCGGCTGCCGCGAGGCTTTGCAAGTCGGCCAGCACCACGCGCTGTGCGGCGGTGCTGCCGCGTTCGATCAGCGCGACGGGCGTGTGCGGCGCGCGGCCCGCCGCCAGCAGGCGCGCTTCGATCAGCGGCAGCTGCGCGACACCCATGTAGAACACCACGGTGTGAGTGGATTGGCCCAGCGCCGTCCAGTCCACGCGGTCGACCGAGCGTTGGCAGTGCGCGGTGACGAAGCTGACCTGCTGAGCGTAGTCGCGATGGGTCAGCGGAATACCGGCATAGGCCGCGCAACCTAGCGCGGCGGTCACGCCCGGAATGACCGCAAACGGCAGGTCGTGAGCGGCGAGGATCGCGAGTTCTTCGCCGCCGCGCCCGAAAATGAACGGGTCGCCGCCTTTCAGCCGCACCACGCGCTTGCCGGACTGCGCAAGCGCGAGCAGGCGTTGGCCAATGCGGGCCTGGGTTTGTTGGTGGTCCTGCCCGGTCAGTTTGCCGACGTCTTCCTGCACCACGTGGGCGGGAATCAGCGCCAGCACCTCGGCGCCCACCAGCCGGTCGTACAGCACGTGCTCGGCTTCCATCAGGGCCTTGAGTCCGCCTAGCGTCAGCAGATCCGCCGCGCCCGGGCCGGCGCCAACCAGCGTCACGAAACCCCGGTCGCTCCGTACGGTGCCCGGCAGCACCTGTCGCAGCCGGGCAAAGAGTTCGCGCAGGCTGGTCATCCGGCGGTGGTGAGTCGCCGGACTTCGCCGGCGAACTGCTGGCCGGTGTGAATATCTGCGACGATGCCGGCGCGGCGCACGAAGTCACCCAGACTTTCGCCGGCGTTGCGCCCCGCGGCGTAGGCGGCGAAGACGGTCGTGAGTTCGGCCAGAATCTCGGCTTCCGTGATGTTGTCGCGGAAAGGCACGGTCAGACGCGAGCCGTCGCGGGCCCCGCCGAGATACAGGTTGTAGCGCCCCGGCGCCTTGCCGACCAGCGCAATCTCGGCCAGAAACGGCCGCGCGCAGCCGTTCGGGCAGCCGGTGATCCGCAGGTTAATCGGCGTGCCGGCCAGGCCGTGTTCGTCAAGCAGCGCTTCGACCTTGCCGAGGAACTCAGGCGCGTAGCGTTCGCTTTCCGCCATCGCGAGCGCGCAGGTCGGCAGGCCCACGCAGGCCAGCGCCAGGTGGCGCACCGGCGAGACGGTGGTGATGAGGCCATGCGCGCGGAGCAGGGCGTCGACTGCGGCCTTGTCTGCCGCGCTGATGTCCGACAGCAGCACATTCTGGTTGGCCGTTAGCCGGAACTGCGCCTCACCGCTCGCGGCAATCGCGCGCAGGCCGCTCAGCGCTTGCCACGGACCGTCATCGCGGATGCGGCCCGACGGCGCGTACAGCATGTAGTGCCAGTAGCCTTCATCGTCCTGATGCCAGCCCTGCGGCCGGTCGCCGTTGTCGTTGAAATGAATGGGTGGAGCGGGCGTGAAACGGATGCCGGCGCGGCGCTCGACTTCGGCGCGGAAGGCGTCGAGGCCCATGTCGTCGACCGTGTACTTCAGCCGCGCGTGCTTGCGATTGGTCCGGTCGCCGTGGTCGCGCTGGGTGGTGACGACGGCCTCGGCGACCGTCACCGCGTGTTCCGGCGTGCACACGCCAAGCCCGTCTGCCACCCGCGGCCAGGTCGCCAAATCGCCGTGGGTCACGCCCATGCCACCGCCGACCACCACGTGATAGCCGGTGATGCGTCCCTCATCCAGCACGGCGATGAAGCCGAGATCCTGCGAGTAGACGTCGACGTCGTTGTCCGGCGGGACGGCGAGGCCAATTTTGAATTTGCGCGGCAGATAGGTGCTGCCGTACACGGGTTCGTCGACCTCTGCGGTGTCGACCAGCTTCGCGCCGTCGAGCCAGATTTCGTGGTAAGCGCCGCTTTTAGGCAGCAGATGCGCGCTGATTCGACGCGCCAGATCCAGCGCCTCGGCGTGCACCGCGCGGCTCGCCGGCAGGGTGGTGCTCATCACGTTGCGGTTCACGTCGCCGCAGGCCGCAAGTGTGTCCAGCAGCGCGCGATTGATCGCCGCGATGGTGGGTTTGAGGTCGCGTTTCAGGATGCCGTGCAGCTGAAAAGTCTGCCGCGTGGTCAGCCGCAGCGTGCCGTTGGCATACTCGTGGGCGATGTTGTCGAAGGCCAGCCATTGCGCCGGCGTGCACAGCCCGCCCGGGATCCGCGCGCGCACCATGAACTGCCACGCTGGTTCCAGCTTCTGCTCGCGGCGCTCGGCGCGCAGGTCGCGGTCATCCTGCTGATAGCTGCCGTGAAACTTGATGAGCTGGGTGTCGTCGTCGCTGATGGCGCCGGTGATCTGGTCGGTCAGGCCTTCGGCGATCGTGCCGCGCAGCTGTCGGCTGCGGGTCTTGATGCCTTCAACGGCGGAAAGCTCGTCGGACTTGCTCATCTCAATACACGTCTCGCTGGTAGCGCCCCTGTTGGCGTAGTTCGAATAGATACTCTTCGGCGCCGTCTTCGTCACGCCCGCCGTGGCGCATGATGAGTTCAAGCAGGGCGCGGTGCACGTCTTTCGCCATGCGCCTGGCGTCGCCGCAGACGTAGAACGCAGCGCCGGCTTCAAGCCAGGCGTAGACCTCGGCGCCCTGTTCGCGCAGACGATCCTGCACGTAGACCTTCTGTGCGCCGTCCCGTGAAAAAGCCAGATCCAGCCGCGTCAGCGAGCCCTCGCGCAGATGCCGCTGCCACTCGATCTGGTAGAGGAAATCTTCGCGCTGCGTGCGTTCGCCGAAGAACAGCCAGTGCTTGCCGGCGGCGCCGCGCGCCGCGCGCTCTTCGATGAAGGCCCGAAACGGCGCGATGCCGGTGCCGGGGCCGACCATGATGAGCGGCACGTCGTCGTTGGCCGGCAGGCGGAAGGCGCTGTTGCGGTCGAGTTGCAGCTCGACGACGGCGCCGGGCGCCAGCGCGGCCAGATAGTTGGATGCCGCACCTGGCCGGGCGCGTCCTTCGTGGTCGTCGTTGACTATCGCCACCGTCAGATGCACTTCATCCGGGCTTGCGAGCCGGCTTGAAGCGATCGAATAGGCGCGGGTCGCCAACGGTCGCGCCAGCGACACCAGCGTTTCGGGCGGAAAACGGGCGTCGGATTCGCGCAGGACGTCGACCAGCTGCCGCGACGCCAGCCAGTTGGCGACGGCCTCGGGCGTGGCCGCTGCCAGCCAGTCGCGCAGCTCTGATCGCGGCGCCAATTCCACAATCGCCTGCACCACCGGGCGGGCGAGCTGGGTGATTTCAAGCCCCTCGCGCAGGGCGGCTTCAATCGTCAGCGTGCGCTCGCCCAGTTTCACCGGCGTGGCCGCAGGCCACTGCATGAGCGTGAGGATTTCAGTCACCACGCTCGTCGGGTTGTGCGGACGGAGCGACACGCTGTCGCCCGGGAGGTAGTCGAAGTCGGCGGTGTCCAGCGCGAACTCGACGTGGCGAACCTCCTTGCTGGACTGACGTCCGGTGATGCGCTGGTTGGCCAGCAGGGTGGCGCTGGCTCGCACGTGCTCGCGCGGCGCCGGCGCGGTGGTTTCCACCAAGGCGAGGCGCGCGGGCGCGGCGGCTTCTGGTAGCAACGCGGCGAAGGCGCTGACGGCTGATTCAATCCACGCGTCGTTCGCCGCCGCCAGATCGACATCGCACTCCACGCGCGGCACCGCGGCCCGTGCGCCCAGCGCCTGCAGGCGCTCGTCGAAATCGCGGCCCGTTTTGCAGAAATGCGGGTAGCTGGAATCGCCCAGGGCCAGCACGCTGTAGGTAAGTTGGGACAGGCGGGCGGCCTGCGCGCTCGTCAGATACCGATGCAGGGCGAGCGCGTCGTCCGGCGGGTCGCCGTCGCCGTGGGTGCTGACGATTAACAGCAGCGCGGTTTCCTGCCGCAACTGGCGCGGATTGAAGTCGGCCAGACTCACCAGACGGGCAGCAAGCCCGCGCTGCTGGGCCGCCTTGAGCACGCGCTCGCCGAGCCGCTTGCCGTTACCGGTTTGCGAGCCGACCAGAATGCTGAGGCGCTGAGCGGGCGGATGGGCAGACGCTGCGGCGGTCGGGGCGCTTCGGTGCTGATCGGCGAGACCGGCCAGATAGCCGCTGGCCCATACGAGGTCGCTGGGCGAGAAGCCGTCGACCGCCGCCTGCAGGCGCGCAATTTGCGTTGCCGTGAGAGGCTGGGGCCGGGATTCGGGCTGGGATGCAGAAGACAAGGCGCGTACTCCGGCCGGGATTCGGGAGCGCGGAGTCTAGGGAGAGAAGTCAGCCGGGTGAATTATCGTCTCGGCATAACCATCTGCCATTGCGGTCTAAGTGGCGCCGGAGGAGCCGCCGCCCAGCGCCCAGAGCACCAGCAGGCCAAAGGCAATCCGGTACCAGGCGAAGGGCACAAAGCTGTGGGTGGCGACAAAGCGGAGTAGAAACCGGATTGCGGCCAGCGCGCTGACGAACGCCGCGACGAAGCCGGTTGCGAATACCGGCAAGGCGTCCAGTGTCAGCAGGTCCCAGCTTTTGTAGAGGTCCAGTGCGGTGGCGGCGAACATCACCGGAATGGCGAGGAAGAAAGAAAACTCGGTCGCGCATTGGCGACTGACGCCGAGCCACATGCCGCCCATGATCGTTGCGCCTGACCGGGATACCCCGGGGATCAGCGCCAAGGCCTGACAAAGACCAATCTTGAATGCGAGTGAGAGACTGAGGCTGTCGACCGCCGTGACCCTGGATGGCGGCGCCAGCCGTTCGACCGCAAGGATCGCGAGACCACCGCCGATCAACGCCCAGGCAACGACCGTCGGGCTGAACAGCACGGACTTGATATAGCCATGCAGGAGCAGGCCAAGGACGGCGGCCGGCAGGAAGGCGCAAAGCAGGCGGAGCACAAAGCCCTGCGCGACCCGGCTGTGGGTCAGGCCGGTGGCCACCGGCCAGAGGCGCGCACGGAAGTGCCAGCAGACCGACAGGATCGCCCCCAGCTGGATGACGACCTCAAAGGTTTTCGCTTCCGGTCTGTTAAACTCCAGCCACTCGCTGGCAAGAATCAGGTGGCCAGTGCTCGACACCGGCAGGAACTCGGTCAAGCCCTCAACCACGCCCAGCACGAGCGCTTTCAGCATCATCACCTGATCCACGAGGCTCCCCGATTCGACGTTCAACAAAAATCCGGCCCACGTCTGATGACTTCGGGGCGCGGGCGGCGCGAGGTTAGCATGGTCCTTGGTCTGGAATTGTTAGGCACGCTGTTGCTGATCCTCATCGCGGCAGAAATTTTCACCAACGCACTGGAACATCTGGGTGAACGCATCGGGATCTCCGAAGGCGTGACGGGCTCGCTGTTTGCGGCGGTGGGCACGGCGATGCCCGAAAGTATTGTCCCGCTGGTGGCGGTACTGGCCGGCGGCGCCAACGCGCAAATGAATGCTGAAATCGGCGTCGGCGCCATTCTGGGTGCGCCCCTGATGCTCTCGACTTTGAGCCTCGCAATCATGGCCCTCTCGGTGCTGGGACGGCGCGGGTGGATGGGCCATTTGCGGCCTGAGCGCAGCGGGCTGCGCCGGGATTTGCTGTTCTTCCTGATCGCCTACGCGCTGGCCATTGCCGCGCTGTTCGTGCCGGCCGAGATGAAAGCCGTGCGGTCGGGGTTCGTCGTGGCGCTGGTCCTGACCTATTTCATTTACGTGATGCTGACGCTGCGCGTGTCCGCCGCGCTGGTCGACGATGGCCACGGCACCGAAGCTGGTGGGGCCTTGTTTCTGAGCCGGCTGGGTCTGCCGACCAATTTGCCGGTGATTGTGCTGCAGATGCTTATCGGGCTCGCCTTGCTGGTCGGCGGTGCCAAAGGCTTTGTGCATTCGGTAGAAACCGTGTCGGCGCTGATCGGGCTATCGCCACTCTTGCTGGCACTGCTGATCGTGCCGGTGGCCACGGAATTGCCGGAGAAGGTGAACAGCGTGCTGTGGATCCGTCGCGGCAAAGACACGTTGGCGTTCGGCAATATCACCGGCGCCATGGTGTTTCAGGGCAGTTTGCTGCCCGCGTTGGGGATTGTGATTACGCCCTGGCAACCCACCCCAGAAGTGCTCGTCGGCATCGGTGTGACCTATGCCGCCGGCCTCTGGATGTTTGCATTGGCCCGGCGCGGAGATTTGCGCCTGTGGCATCTCGCCGTGAACGGCGTGATTTACGTGGGCTATGTCAGCCTGATGCTGACGTGATCAGGATTTTGTTTGCGACCTGCCAGCACAATGCTGGACAGGTTGCTGGCTGGTGCCGAGAAGAGGACTCGAACCTCCACGGATCTCTCCACTGGTACCTGAAACCAGCGCGTCTACCAATTCCGCCACCTCGGCAAAGCGAGCGGCAATCTACAGAAGGGGCATGGGTGAGTCAATGAGTCGACGCAACGATCGCGCGCCGCGCGAACCTCGCGAGTACAGCGTGGTCATCCCATCGCGTGAAGATATCGCCGCCGCGCTCGAAAAAGCCGACGCGCCCTTGCCCTTGCCGGCACTCGCCAATCTGCTCGGTTTGCTGGGCAATGAGGAAGCGATCGATGGCCTGACCCGGCGTCTGCGTGCGATGGTGCGCGACGGACAATTGGTCGAGAACCGCGCCGGCCGTTACGGCGTGGCGCGACGAATGGAGCTCATCGCCGGGCGCGTGATAGGGCATCCCGATGGCTTCGCCTTTGTGCGTCCTGATACGGGCGATCAGGACATCTATCTCGAACCCCGTCAGGCGCGGCGCGTGTTGCACGACGACCGGGTGCTGGTGCGGATTGCCGGGGTCGATCAGCGGGACCGTCCGTTTGGCGCGATTGCCGAAGTCATCTCACGCGCCAACAGCGAAGTGGTGGGGCGTTATTTTCGCGACGGCGGCGTGGGCTACGTGGTGCCCGACAATCGCAGCATCAACCAGGATTTGCTGGTGCCGGCAGGCGATGAGGGCGACGCCAGTCACGGCCAGATTGTGGTCGCGCTGATCACCCAGCAGCCGGACGCCCACACCCAGCCGATTGCGCGGGTGGTGTCGGTGCTGGGGAATCACATGGCGCCGGGCATGGAAGTGGAAATCGCGATCCGCGCCCACAGCCTGCCGTGTGAGTGGCCGGCGGACATCGAGCCAGAGGTGGCGCAAGTCCCGACCAGCGTCAGCGCCGAGGACTGCGCCGACCGCGTCGATTTACGCGACCTGCCCTTCGTCACCATCGACGGCGCCGATGCGCGCGACTTTGACGACGCCGTGTACTGCCGCGCCGTGCGGGGCGGTTACAAGCTCTACGTCGCAATTGCCGATGTCGCGCATTACGTGCGCGAAGGCAGCGTGCTGGACGCGGCAGCCCGCGAACGCGGCACCTCGGTGTATTTTCCCGACCGCGTGATCCCGATGCTGCCCGAGGCGCTGTCGAACGGCATTTGCTCACTGCGCCCGGAAGTCGACCGGCTGGTGCTGGTGTGTGAGCTGTCGCTCAACGCCGAGGGCGAGCCGGGTAAAGCCCGCTTCTACAACGGCGTGATTCATTCACATGCCCGCCTGATTTACGAAGACGTGGCGGCCTGGCTCGACCAGCCGCGCACCCGCGAGCCCAGCCTGCACAACCAGGTGCTGCTATTGCATGAGCTCTATCTGAAACTGCGCGAACGCCGCGAATTGCGCGGCGCGCTGGACATCGATTCGGTAGAGCCGAAGTTCGTGTTCAACGCGGCGCGCAAAATTGAACGCATCGAAACCCGTGAGCGCAACGACGCCCACCGGCTGATCGAGGAGTGCATGATTGCCGCTAACGTTGCGGCCGCGGAATACCTCGAGCGCCATGCGCTGCCGGCGCTGTATCGCATTCACGCCCGGCCCGAGGGTGAAAAGCTGGTCGCCTTACGCAAGTTTCTGGCCGAGCTGGGCATTGCGCTGCCCGGCGGTGAGAAGCCCGAAGCGCGCCACTTCGCGCAGGTGCTGACGCAGGCGAAAGCGCGCCCCGATCGCCATTTGATCGAAACGGTGCTGATGCGCAGTCTGAAGCTCGCGGTCTATCGCGGCGAGAACGCGGGGCATTTCGGCCTCGCACTCGACGCCTATGTGCATTTCACCTCGCCCATCCGCCGCTATCCCGATCTGGTCGTGCACCGCGCGATCAAGCGCCGGCTGGCCAAGGTGAAGACGCCCAAATCGGCGCTGGAAGAAATTCCGGTGCTGGCCGAGCACACCTCGATGACTGAGCGCCGCGCGGATGAAGCGACCCGCGAAGCCGTGGCCTGGCTGAAGTGCGAATTCATGCTGGAAAAAGTGGGTAAAAGTTTTCAGGGCACCATCAGCAACGTCACCTCATTTGGCATGTTCGTCCAGCTGTCCGACATTTTTGTGGAAGGCTTGGTACACGTCACTGCGTTGCCGGACGACTACTACCAGTTCGATCCGACGGGCCACCGCCTGCGCGGCCGGCGCACGAATCGGGAGTTCCGGATTGGCCAGCAGGTACGGGTGACGGTGATGCGGGTCAGTCTCGACGAGCGTCAAATCGATTTTGCGCTCGCGACCGAAGCACCGCCGGCCAAACGGCGCAGGCGGTAAGCGGCTATGTCGCGCAACGATCGCAGCCTGACGGTGTTTGGCCTACATGCTTGCGCAGCGACCCTGACCCGCGCCGGCCACGATGTGCTTGAAATGTGGTTGCGGCGCGACGGCGGCAGCACCGAACTCGACGCGCTGGCGAAACAGGCGAGCGCACTGGGCGTGATGGTGCAGCGGGTGCCGCCGGCAACGCTCGACCGGCTGGCCGATGGCGGCGTGCATCAGGGCATCGTGCTGCGCCGACGCGCGCCGCCGGCGCTGGAAATGAACGACCTGCGGGCGCGACTCGCAGGTCGCAAAGAACCGCCGCTGCTACTGGCCATCGACCATCCGCAGGATCCCCACAATCTGGGCGCCTGCCTGCGTGTAGCGGACGGTGCGGGGGTGGATGCGGTCATCATTCCGCGCGACCGCAGCGTGGGTCTCACCGCCGTCGCGGCCAAGGTCGCCAGCGGCGCAGCCGACAGCGTGCCCCTGGTGCAGGTCGGCAATCTGGTGCGCGCGCTGGAGTCGCTGAAGGAAGACGGCCTGTGGGTGGTGGGCGCCAGCGGCGAGACCGAACACAACCTGTATCAGGCCGACCTCAAACTGCCGCTGGTCATGGTGATGGGCGCCGAAGGGCCGGGACTCCGCCGCCTGACCCGCGAAACCTGCGACCTGCTCGTGCGGATTCCCATGCTCGGGACGGTTGAGAGTCTCAACCTGTCGACGGCGGCCGCGGTTTGCCTGTTCGAGGCGCGCCGCCAGCGCCAGTTCACCTGAGGTCTGCGGGTTTACAGCCAACGGCTTGGCGGCTTACCATCGCTGGCTCACTATTTCCTTCAATCTCCTTGCTTCACCGCTTCG
>JALRCR010000130.1 GCA_023257255.1 Gammaproteobacteria bacterium
GGCGGCCTCAAGTTCAAGCTGGGTCTGGGCATCGGTCATGGCGTAGTCCTCGGTTCGACGGAGATGATTTGGATGATACGGTCAGGTCGACGTAAGCGGGCAGCCTCAGACGCCGCCTTCAATCCGGTGCTGCTTCATTCGATAGCGCATGGTCATCCGCGTGACGCCCAACTGGCGGGCGGCCTCGGACACATTGTGGCCAGTGCGGCGCAGGGCGGCTTCAATCAGCGCTTTTTCGGCGGCTTCCAGCGTCATGCCTTCCAGCGCCAGTCCGTCGCCGTGGGCCGGCGGCACGGGCGTCAGATTCCCCGGCAGCAGCAGCGCCTCAGCGCCTAGCGGGGCGCCACCGGCCAGCAGAATCGCGCGTTCCATAACGTGTTTCAGTTCGCGCAAATTGCCCGGCCAGCTATAGGCCGCCAGCGCGGCGCGCGCAGACGCGTCCAGGGTCGGTTCGGGCAAACCGTAGCGGCGCGCAATCTGGCGCCCGAAATAAACCGCCAGCGGCAAGATATCTGCCGGGTGCTCACGCAAGGGCAGTAGCTTCAGACCCAGCACATTAAGCCTGAAGTAGAGGTCAGCGCGCAGGCTGCCGTCGGCCACCATTTTTTCGACGTCGCGATTGGTGGCCGCGATAAACCATGCGCCGGTGCGCCGTTCCTGACTGCTGCCCACTCGCCGCAGCGAACGACGCTCCAGCACGGCCAGCAGTTTGGCCTGCAGTTCGAGCGGCAATTCACCGATTTCGTCCAAAAACACGACGCCGTCTTCGGCGGCTTCAATCAGGCCTGTCCGCTCGCCTGTGGCATTGGTAAACGCGCCCTTGACGTGCCCGAAGAGCTCGGTCTCGATGAGTTCCTTGGGCAGCGCGGCACAGTCCACGTGGACAAACGGACGGCCGGCGCGCGCGGAGCGCTGGTGCAAGGCGCGCGCGGCGACATCTTTACCGGTGCCGGTTTCACCCACGATGAGCACGGTCGGCGCGGCATCTGCGGCGGCGCCGGCCAGCGCTGCGATGCGTTCAATCTGGCTACGCAACTGCTGTGCGGCCACCGACTCGCCAATAATTTCCGGTGACTCAAGGCTGGTGGATTCGCGCGCGCGCGAGTATTCGAGCGCCCGGCTCAATTGCTGCTGCGCCAGCACTTTCTCGACGTTCAGCAGCAGTTCGTCGAGATCGATGGGCTTGCGCAAATAGTCGGACGCGCCGAGTTTCATCGCACTGACCGCGTCCTCAAGCTCGCCATAGGCGCTCATCGTCAGTACGGCGACCTTCGCGCCCAGCGGCCCGCGCAGGCGGGCCAGAAAATCGAGTCCCGAACCGTCCGGCAAACGCATATCCAGCAACAGCAGATCGGCGCCCGCGGCCAGCCATCTTGACTCCGCCTCGCGCAGCGTCGGGGCCACTTCCACGCTGTATCCGGCCTTCTCGAGACGACGGGCAATCGCGCGCGCGAACAGCGCCTCATCTTCCACCACCAGCACGCGGGCGGCCGCCGGGGTCTGCGATTCACTCATTTTCATCAGACTCCAGCTTGCGTGGGGCGGTCAGGGTGACGCGAGTCCCGCGCGCGTCAATCACGGCGAATTCAAGATCCCAACCATGGGCCTTGCAGACCTTGAATGCGACCGGAATGCCAAGCCCGGTGCCAAAGCGCTTGGTGCTCGGTCCGGGCTCAAGGCCGGCCGACTCCGGGATGAACGGAATGCCGCCGGCTTCATCCTCAATTTCAAACACCACCTCGTGGGCAGTGGCGGCGAGCCCGACCCACAGCCGCGCGCCATCGCCGGAGGCTTCAAGCGCGTTACCCAGCAGGCCATACAGCGCCTGCTCCATCAAATCCGCGTCGACCTCCACCAACGCGCCGGTCACCCAGGCGCGGCGCTCGACCGTAACCTGACGCTCACGGCAGCGGGCCGCGACAAGTTTTAGCACCGCTTCCAGCAGTTCGCTGGCGGGTAGCGTTCGCACATGGGGTTTCAGCGGATGCAGATAAGACACCAGCGCGCTGACCCAGCGCCCCAGACGATCTACCGTGGCCACCATATCGTGGGCGATTTCCCGACTTTCCGCGCGGTCGTCAACGTGCTCCAGCAGTTGCGCGCTGGCGCGAATGGCAGCCAGCGGGTTGCGGATATTGTGCGCGACGACGGGCACCAGCGCGCCCAGCGCCGCCTGACGTTCGGATTCGATCAGCGCGTCCCGACTGTCGGCCAGATCGCCGGCCAGCCGGTTAACGCTGTCTGCGAGCAGCGCCACCTCGGTCACCCCGGCCACCGGCAGACGATGGTTGAGTTCGCCCGCGCTCATCCGCTCGGTGCCCCGAATAATCGCGCGCATCGGCTTGACGAAATTGCGGCTGAGGCTGCGTCGCGACAGCACCAACAGCGCCAGCGCCAGCACCACCGGCACCGGCAGCACATAGGGCGCGTAGCGCGTCCAGCGCTCGATCCGCCCGGTCTGGGTGGCCAGTTGCTGACTGACCAGCTGCTCGAAGGCCTTACAGGCTTCATCAAACCCGCCCAGCAGGGAACGCTCCCGCTGCTGGTCGATGGCCCGCAAACGAACGATCCGGTTGAGGAAGTACGGGTCTTCCAGCGCCGCGTGGAGGTCGTCTTGCAGGCGGCCATAGGCCTCCTGCATGGCCTGCACGGCGTAATCTTCGAGGCGCGAACTGGACCGCCGACGCAAGGCGTTAAACCCGCCCTGGATTTGTCGGTAGTAGCGTCCGTGGATATCGCTGGCGGCAGGGTCCTCACGCAAACGCGCCAGCGCGACTTCCTGAATTTGCTGAAACAGCACCGTGCGGATTTCCTGCATGGTGTGGCTGAGTTCATTCAGCCTCAAGGACTCTGCCGAGGTCTGCTGCCAGAAGTAGGACCACAGTCCGCCAATCGCGCCCGTCACCACCACCAGCCCGATAAAGGCCAGTTCGTAAACCAGCAAAACGCGGCGTAGCGAGTGTCGACGGGCAGCGTGCATGCCGCAATTATAGGCGTCGGACCAGCGCCGGAGCGCCGGTTTGGGGCGCGCCTACCAGCGCCACATGCGGCGAACCAGGTTATCGCCCTGCCGCAGGCCGTGGGATGCGGCCCCGGCCACGTGCAGGGCAATGACCAGCAGGAGCGCGCTGGCGCCGGCCTCGTGCAGTTCGGTAAAGAATTCGTTAAAGACCGGATCCGGCGCCGCCCACACCGGCAACTGCAGTCCGAGGTAGCGCGTCTTATAGGGCGTGAAGGAAGAACTGAGGTAGCCGAGCAAGGGCTGGGCGAGCAGCAGCACGTAAAACAGCCGCTGGACACCCTGCGCCAGGCGCGACTGCCACACCGGCAGCGCTGCCGGCAAAGCCGGGGGCGGGTAGCGCAGCCGCCAGTACCCTCTGCCCAGCGTCAGCAGAAACACCGTAATGCCGAGCGACTTGTGCAGCGCGATCATTTCTCCCCGCCACGGCCCTTTGGGCAGGTCGCCCATGTACCAGCCAAGACCGAACAGGGCGCAGACCAGCAGCACGGTTAGCCAGTGCAACACGATCGCGGTCCGGGTATAGGCAAGGGCGTCAGACAAGGGCAGCTGCTCCATAAGTGGGACGCCCGCATTCTACACAGGGCCGCGGGGCAGACATTGCCCCTGATCGGTGGGCTATACTCGGCGCGCGAAGATTCCTTGACTCACCAGCACAGGACGGTCACTGAAGGCATGCACCTACATCTCGCTGCTTGCGCCGCGCTCGCGCTTCTCACCCTGACCGCCCAGCCCCTGCACGCGGACGGCCTGCAGGAAGTGGGACTCGAACCCGGTTATTCGCTGGAAATCGACAAATCCGAGCGGACGCTCATCGTGCGCAAAGGCCAGCACGTGGCCCGCAAGTTTCAGGTGGCGGTAGGGCGCGGCGGCATTGGCGACAAGCGCATTCGGGGCGACAACAAAACCCCGCTGGGCGTTTACCGGATCACCGAGTTCAAGGATGACAGCGGCTTCGATCTGTTCATGCGCTTGAATTACCCCAACGTGAAAGACGCGTTTTACGGCCTGCGCAATCACCTCATCAGTCGTAAGCAGTTCGACGCCATTGTGGCTGCAGCGCGCAACAACGCCCTGCCCCCGCAAGACACCAGCATCGGGGGCGCGGTCGGCATTCACGGTTTGGGCGAAGAAACCGCCGAGCGGGTCAAGGTGCAACAGTTACTGGACTGGACCCGCGGCTGCATCGCGCTCAGTAACCGGGATGTCCACGCGCTCCGCCAGTACGTGGACGTTGGCACCAAAGTGACTATTCGCGAATGACGCGAGCTTCCGCCCGGTGGTGGCTACTGAGCTTCCTGCTAGGGCTCGTCAGCCTGACTTACGCCGCAACGCCCGACTCTGCGAAGCTCATCTTGCGCGGGGAAACCACCGAGGCGTTCGACAACGTCATTCTTGAACTTGACTACGCCATTACCGAGCGCAACTTTCGGATCACCGGCCGCAACACGATAGGCAAAGGCCTGCGCGAACGCGGCTATACGGATTTCCCGGATGTTGAGGTGATTCACTTCTGCAATCTGGAATCCGCCCGCGAAGTGCTGCTACTGGATCCCGGCTTTGTCGCTCAAATGCCCTGCCGCCTGACCGTTCACCGACAGGGCGAGAAGACGGTGATCAGCGTGATTCTGCTGCCCGAGGACCACCCGGACGCCCGGGTCAATGCGTTCGCCCACCGGATCAACGGCCTGCTTCGCGAAATTCTTGCCTTTGTGCTGGAGAAACACTGACGTGACCACCGCCACCGCCTCAAACGACCGCTGGAACATGCTGCTCGGACAGCACCATCTGCTTTTGCTGCTGTGGTGGATTACCACCGGGCTGGTGGTATTCGGCAGCGTGGTGGCCTGGGATCAGGGTCTCTTTCAGGTGATGGTGGGCGCCGACCGCAGCCATATCTGTCTGGTCCTGCTGCTGATGTACGCCATCGGTGCGGGCCATACCTTCAAGCGGAGCCTGTACCTGTCGCGCGAACTCGACGGTGCCGGCCGACTGGCCGACGCGCTGCGGAACGGACAACTTGGTGCCCCCGCGCTACGCGATGCAGCCAGCGTCGACGCGGCCGGTTTGCGCCCTGGTTTTGTCACCGAATACCTCGCTGATCTGCGTACCGGCAAACAGCCCGCGGAGGGCGAAGGCGGCAGCGATTTGCTGGATGCCTACGCCACCCGCCTGCGCGGCGCCCACGAGTTTGGTTGGTTCTACATTGACCTGATGCTGAAGGTCGGCTTTCTCGGCACGCTGGTCGGCTTCATCCTGATGCTGAGTTCGGTGGCCGAAACCGGCGCGCTGGACGCGGGCACCATGCAGAAAGTGCTGACCCAGATGAGCGTGGGCATGAGTACCGCGCTCTACACGACCCTCGCGAGTCTGGTTGCCGGCATTCTGCTTTCGATCCCCTACTACCTGCTGGACCGCGGGCTGGAAGCCCTGCTGCAGGTGACGATCGAAATTCGCGACGTGTTGCTACCCGCGCGCCGCGGCGCCTGATCGAGAGGCCGCCCGCTTGTCAGCCCTCTCCCGCAGCAACAGCCGCTATCGGGCGCCCTTCGACCCGATCACGGCGGTGCTGTTCAAGATCATCCAGGCCATCACCTATTTGTTTGTGCTGGCCGTGCTGTTCATGAACCCGGTGTCCAAGCAGGGCATCGTCAATCCGAAGGCCGAATACATCATCACGGTGACCTGGCCCGACCGTAATCCGAACGACATCGATACCTATGTGGAAGACCCGCAGGGCAACCTGACCTACTTCAAGAATCCCGCCGCGGGACTCATCCATCTTGACCGGGACGACCGCGGCAACCTGAACGACACGCTGAACATCAACGGCCGCATGGTCGAAAATCCGCTTAATCAGGAAGTGACGACCATTCGCGCGGTGCTCCCCGGCGAATACGTGGTGAACGCCCATTACTACGCGACGCAAGACAACCAACCGGTACCTGTGACCATCCGGGTGGACAAGGTTAACCCTACGCTCGAAGTCATCTACTACGATACGATTACGCTGGAGCGCAAAGACGAAGAACGCACAGCCGTGCGCTTCAGCATCATCGGCGACGGCCGCGTGGCGAACATCAACCACGTGGCCAAAGAACTCGTCAACAAAGCTTTCAAGCGGGAATAAGCCTTCATGCTTTCTTTCGGTCACTCATCGATCGTGGCGGGCTACGTGGTGGTCACGCTCTGCCTGCTGCTGCTCGGCATGTTCTCGCGTTGGCACTGGGTCGCCAAACTCGGCCTGGTCGCGGCGGTAACCGCGGCCTGGTGCGCGGTCTATTTCGCCTTGCCTGCCATGCTGGGCTGGCCAACTGACCGCGATGTGCCGCGTCGCTTCAATCTGGTGGCGGTTTACATTCAGGAACCCGACCAGACCGGCGGCAAGCCGGGCGCCGTCTTCTTCTGGGCCTCCGACCTCGACCCCGACGCCGACCAGCGGCCGCGCGCCTACCGACTGCCGTTTTCGCCCGGCTTCAAGTCGGTGTTTGAAGAGGGTCAGGGCAAGCTGCGGCAAAACATCCCGCAGGTCGGCGAACTGGAAGAAGACGATGAAGTACACGGGGTGCCGGCCGACCGTCTGCAACTGGGCCAGCGCAGCGTGAAAATCAAATTCCGCGATGCGCCCCCGTCGGGGCCGCCGAGTAAGGATGCCGCGCCATGATCAACTCTGCTGCCGCCAGCCCGGCGTTCTTCGCCGCCTACGCGCTGGTCGCCCTCTTGCTTGTCAACGTGCTGTTCTTCACCCGCTTTGCCTGGTGGTTGAAGCTTGCATCGACTGCGATGGTGCTGGGACTTTATTGGTCGAGCTGGCAGGCGATGCCCGCGCTGCTCGGCTGGCCCGCGACTTCGGGCATGCCCGAGCGCTTCAATCTGAGCGGGCTGTACATCACGGAGCCGGAAAAAAATGGCGCGAACAAGGGCGCTATCTATCTCTGGACCACCCGCTTCGCGAC
This sequence comes from Gammaproteobacteria bacterium, assembly GCA_023257255.1. Classification (GTDB taxonomy): domain Bacteria; phylum Pseudomonadota; class Gammaproteobacteria. The sequence continues at coordinate 6,976 of JALRCR010000130.1, forward strand.
TGCCAACGGCGAGGTCGTGCCGCGTGCCTTCCAGATCCCGTTCTCACCCGAGCTTCAGCTGAAAGTGGCCGGCGCCGGCACCAAGCTACGCAAGCGCATGCCACAACTGGGTGAGGTCGTGCCCGGCAAGCCGGCGGCCGGCGGCCATGGGGCAGGTGCGATCGACCTCAACTTTTTCGATATGCCCGACCCGCTCTTTCCGGAGCGCTAGCCAACAGTCGGGCCACGCAGCTCGTCGTCGGGCGACCAACGTATGACCCAACCCGCCGCAGCGTCTGCTGCCGCATAGGCGGCGTGTACCCCGATGCCGGGCACGGCCACTAGCCGGTCTTCTATAAACAACAAGGGCACGCGGGCCCGCTCCCAAGGGGGCACCCGCGCCGCCTGCCAGAGATGCTTCAGGCTGTGATGGTGATGGCGCCCGGGGAGCTGGAGTTGCTCTCCCCCGCGCCGCGGCAGCACCCGAAGTTGACTGCCTTCGACCGCCGCGACGGCAAGCCCCTGCCCTACCGCCTGCTCCGCAGATAACCAGCCGCCCGGCAAGCGCAAAGGCGCCGGTGGCGCCCAGCGCCATTCGCCACGCAGCGCGGGCACGTCTTTGGGGGTCAACCACAAGGCATCGGCATAGCGCCGGACTGCGGCGCCGGGCCAATCGACCAGTGGTATGCGATCGGGTGCGGCATTCAGCAGTTCGGTCGCGATTCGATCGATCGCGCGGGCCCCGGGCAAGGGCGCGCCGTTCTGTACGAGCCAGCGGCGCAGGGTCCAGCGACGTAAGGCAGGCGACAGGCGTTGCAGCCCGGCCAGCGGCAGACGCCGCTCCTCGGCGCCGCAGGCCACGAGCGACTCATCCGCAAGCTCGTCCAACACCGCTGCGGCTTCCTGCTGCAACCGGGCGGCGCGCTTCAAGCTGCCGTCTGTCCCGGGCCAGCGGCGCCGCAACGCCGGTAACACGCTGGCCCGCAGATAATTCCGGTCATAGCGCGGGCTGCGATTGGCCGGGTCTTCCAGCACCTCAAGGCCGGCCGCCGCGACGTAAGCCTGCAACACGGCCTTGCTCAGGCCCAGAAAGGGACGCCACAAAAGGCCGTCTCCCAAAGGACGCGACGGCGCGATCGACGCCAAGCCGTGCGGACCGCTTCCGCGGAGCGCCATCAGTAAAAACGTTTCGGCCAAATCTTCGGCGTGATGGGCGGTCAGGCCGACCGTGTGCCGATCAAGATGGGCGCTCAGCGCGGCATAGCGCAGATCCCGCGCAAAAGCCTCGAGGCTCGCGCCCGCCGGCACCGCTGCAGTGAAGGTTTCTACCCGACAGCGTACGCCCAGCGCCGCCGCCAGCGCCACGCAATGGGCCGCCCAGTCGGCGCTGGCCGCGTGCCAGCCGTGGTCGAAGTGGATGGCTTCAAGCCGTTGTCCGGGGCGCAGGCTGCGAGAGGCCGCCAGCAACAACGCGGTGGAATCTGCGCCGCCGCTAAAACTGACCAACAGGCGCTCAAGCTTGAGCCCCTGCAGGGCGGCCTCGTCCAGCGCGGCCGCAAGGGCCTGTTCGGGATTGGCCGCTGGTTTGGCCAAGCGCTACTTCTCGGCGAACTCGCCGAACCGGTACAAACGCTGCTGGCGCTGATGGACGAGTTTTTCCGGGTCGAGCACCGTGAGGCGATCCAGCGACTCAAGCAGCGAGGCCTTCACCCGTTCTGCGATGCGGGCGTAGTCGCGATGGGCACCGCCCAGCGGCTCTTCAATGACCGCGTCCACCAGTTTCAACTGCAGCAAGCGGTCGGAGGTGATGCCCATCGCTTCGGCCGCGTCGGAGGCCCGCTCGGCGCTTTTCCAAAGGATGGACGCACAGCCTTCCGGCGAGATCACGGCGTAGGTCGCGTATTGCAGCATCAGCACGCGGTCGGCCACGCCGATTGCCAGCGCGCCACCCGAACCACCCTCACCCACCACCGTGGCGATGATGGGCGTGCGCAAACTGGCCATGACCAGCAGGTTGCGGGCAATGGCTTCGCTTTGCCCACGCTCTTCGGCGTCGATGCCTGGATAAGCGCCGGGAGTATCGATGAAGGTCAGCAGCGGCAGTCGAAAACGTTCGGCCATTTCCATGATCCGCAGCGCCTTACGATAGCCCTCGGGCTTTGGCATGCCGAAATTGCGCCGCAGATTTTCTTTGGTATTGCGGCCCTTCTGGTGCCCCACGAACGCCACGCCGCGACCATTCAAGCGCGCCAGCCC
>JALRCR010000131.1 GCA_023257255.1 Gammaproteobacteria bacterium
GGGCTTTCAGGTAACTGAAGCTCTGCGAGGTTTGCGCGAAGAGATGTTCGCCCGCCACTAGCGGCGAGCGAGCCGCCTGACCGGGCCGCACAAAACGGGGCAGTGGCGCGATGCGCGTGTGGTAGTCGACGTTGAAGAAGAGCGGAAACGAATAACGCTCCTCGCGCACTTTCAGCACGCGGTGGGTGGTGGCAATGAACTCGCCGTTGGTCCACAACTCCAGCATGTCACCGATGTTGACCACAAACGCGCCGGGCACCGGCGGCGCTTCAATCCACTCGCCCGCGCCGTTCAGCACTTCGAGGCCAGGCGCCGTGGCGTGGAGCAGGGTGAAGCACTCGTAGTCCGTATGCCCGCCGATGCCGACGGCATCGGGGTCTTCGGGGTCGAAGGGGTAGTGCACCAGCCGCAGTTGCGACGGTGGCTTGCTGATGTGCTGCGTAAAAGTGCTCGGCGGCTCGCCCAGCGCGAGCGCGAAACCGCGCAGCAGGTCGTTGCCGACCGCCAGCACGTCCTGATAGTACGCGCCGACCGCTTCACGAAAGCCCGGCAAGCCCGGCCACTGATTGGGGCCAAGCAAAGGATTGCCAGCGAGATACTCTGGATCGTCAGCCGGCAGTTCGAACGACAGATCGTAGGCTTCCTTGCGGTCTTTGGAACCGCCGGCGTAGACCTCTTCGCCTTCGGGCACATAGCCGCGATGATTGCGCGAGTGCCCGATGTAGACCGCCATTTTGTCCGCCAGCGGCAGGGCAAAAAAGCGCTGGGCCGCATCGATGAGCGCGCTGAATCGTGCCTCGGGCACCCCATGTCCGGTGACATACAGAAAACCCACTTCGCGGGCCGACTTGCCCAGCGCATCGGCAACCGCCTGCTGGGCCTCGGCGTCGCCCTGCCGCAGGGCCGAGATATCGACCAGCGGCAGGTGACTGAAAGCACGCAAACCAGACATGGGGTTCAGTGCTGCCTAGAGCTTGCCGTCGGCCGCCATGCCCATGTAGGTGGCGTCGAAGCGAACTTTCACGTTGTCCTTGTTGCCCGCAACGCTGCCATCGGTGAACTCGATGCCAATGGCGTTACGGTCTTTCACGCCCTCGCCAAGCAAACCGTGCTCAAAGCAGAAGTCGCGCACCAGCTCCATGATCTTCTTGGACTGCTCGTTCTTCACGAAGCTGACCGCATCGGCCGGCTTGTAGAAAAGGTGTGTGGTGGCGAGCTGGGTGTCGTAGCCCGCGAGGTCGGTGCCGGAGGCTTCGGCCATCACCGTACGCGCGGCCTTCGCGGCCTCGGCGTCGCCCTGCATGACGGCCAGAGTTTCATACCACGCGCCGACCAGCGCCTTGCCGAAGGCCGGGTTGTCGCGCAGGGTCTGGCTGTTGACCATGGCGATGTCCATGATTTCGCCCGGGATCTGCGAGGAATTGAAGACCGGCGAGGCGTCGGGCGAGGCCTGAATGTCGCTCAAGCCCGGCTTCCACGCGACCACCGCCTTGGTGTCTGCGGTCTTCCAGGCCGCGACAAAGTCGGCGTCCGAAATATTAACGGTGCTGATGTCCGACTCTTTCATGCCCGCGCTGCTCAGCGCGCGGCTCAGCAGGTAGTGCGAGACCGAGAGCTGCACCAGATGCACTTCCTTGCCTTTGATGTCAGCCAGCTTGAGGCCTTTGCCTTTCAGCACGACTTCGTCGCTGCCGTTGGAATAGTCGCCCACGATAAGCACGGTGGTGTCGACGCCGCCGGCGCCGGGAATGCTGAGCGCATCCATATTGGTCGCGACCACACCGTCGAACTGTCCGGCGGTGTACTGGTTAATCGACTCGATGTAATCGTTGAACTGGGTCAGCTTGATTTCGATGCCGTATTTGTCGGCCCATTTCTTGAGAATCCCGGATTGCTCGGCGTACAGCCAGGGCATGAAGCCGGCGTAAATCGACCAGGCGAAATTGAACTGCTTTTTCTCCGCTGCGTGCGCGCTACTGCCGAGCGTGCAGGCGAGGAGCAGAACGGAAGCGATCAGTCTGCGGGACAGGGCGTGGTGCATGGTAGTGGCTCCAGATTGAAATCAAGGGTCGGTGGGCGCACAGGCGGCAAGCGCGCCTTCCGTCGTGGTGATGGCCCACTGACGGCGGAGGAATGATCCGGTGGGCGTGAGCTCGCTTGTGCGCCACGTCTGCTGGTCCAGAGCAAGCTGCGGGCCAAGCGTTGTGCCTTCGCGCCACGGCAGGCTGGAATGCTGGATTTCCCAGCGGTCGCCGGTGACAAGGCCAAACGCAATTTCGCAGTCGAATAGCGCCAGCCGTGCGGTTTGATCGGCTGCCGCGTGCAGGCAGTCCAGCAAGGACGCCAAGGGGGCCAGCGGTACGGCCCGACCGCAGGCATACATGAACTGGGGTCCCACGCGCACGAGGAAGCCATCGCGCGGCGCGTCGATCGCTCGCAAACGGAGCGCGACGCACGGATTTGGATCGCCAACGGCCTGATGATGCCAGTGTTCGATGTAAGGCAGATCACGGCCTTCCTCGACCATGAAATCGCCCTCGTACCACAGCTTGCCGCAGTCGGAGTACATGCCCTGCGGCTGCAGGTCGAAGTCGCGCCCCCACTCAAACCAGGGACCATCCTGCGTCAGCACGCCAGCGAAACCTTCCTGACTCGCCAGCCAGGCCAGTGCGGGCAGGTCGGCTTCGGCCACGCAGCGCGTGCTGGAGAAATCGGGGCGACCGGCGGGCTGCCGCAGGTCGATATAGCGCATTGGTCCTTGTAGCCAGCGCACGGCGGTGGTGGTGTCGCGTCGGCCGTCGGGCCAGGCAATCAGCGAGCGCGTCCAGAGACCGCGTAGGCCGGAGATGGTTGGAATGCGAGGGGGCGTGTTCATGGCCCAATGCTAGGCAGGCCGTTTGCGACCCGGTAGTCGCCAATCGCTGATGGCGGCCATAGGCCGGAATGATGGCGGGCGGGCTTAAGTCCGGTGGTCCTGACGGATTGCGCTCAGCAATCGCTCGCAGAGTGGATCGCTCGCGGCGGCCTGCCGGGTGATCAGAAAGACGTCATAACTGGGCAGCAGATCGGGGGCCAGCAGCGGCCACAGCGCGTCGCGATCCGGCCGACTGCCCGCCACCACCGTGGGCAGGAAGCCCAAACCTACGCCGAGCTCGATCAGCCAGCGTACTTCGTGCAGGTCTTCGGCAAACCCCGCGCGGCGCTGGCCAAGACCAAAGCGCTGGCGGAAGGCTTCAAGCGCGGCGGGTTCGTCTTCGCCGGTATGAATAAAGGCCTGCGTGGCCAGCTCATTCGGGCTGAACGGCCCCTGGCCGTAGAGCGGGTGCGCGGGGCCACAGTAAAGCTGCTGGGTCTCGCGCATCAGCACTTCGTAGCGTAAGTCGGCGCTGGGCGCGCTGTCGCAGGCAACGCCGAGGGACGCATCGCCCCTGCGCACTGCTTCGAGCACCGCCCGCCAGGGGGCCACGTCGATGCGGATGGCAACGTCCGGATAGCGGTCGTGGTAGGCCGCGAGCGCGGCATCCAGACGCGGGGAAATGAGCTGCGAGAGCATGCAGATCGGCAGCGTGCCCTGCAGCGCCGAGAGCGTGCGGGCGAGGTCTTGCGGCATTGCCTGCACCTGTTCCAGCAGCGCCGCGCAGCGGGTAAACAGCGTTTGGCCGGCGGGGGTGAGCTCGATGCCGCGGCTTTTACGCAGGCACAGCGTGGTTTCGAGTCGTTCCTCCAGCCGCTTAAGCGCCGCGCTCACGCTGGGCTGCTGCAGATTCAAGGCGCGGGCGGTGGCGCTGATGCTGCCGCAGCGACCGATCTCGTAAAAAATCCGGAACAGGTTCCAGTCCACCTGTCGCGCAAACTGTTGGGCTTTGGAAGCTGGGGTGGGACTCACGGAGACCTCGAACGTCCGGGCAGCGGGTCGCCATGATAGCCGGCAAGTCGGCGGTGCTCCTGCCCAATGCGTTGCACCGGATGCAGATCAGCTTGGGCCTTCGGGCCTGCACGCATGATGCGGACTCCCTTATGACAACGAGGTCCTCAACATGATGCTGGTGGTCGAACCCTCCATCCACGGCACCGGGCATAGCACCATCAACACGGGCATTCTGCGCGCCCTGCGCGCGGCGTTTCCCGCGCAGCCGCTGCGGTTTGCCGCCGAGGCCGAGCATCGTCAGGAAGTTGAACGGCTGAATGAAGCCGAGCCGGTGCCCAACTGTGCCTATCAGACGATAGCCATTCCGCCGATGGGCACCCCGCCGCTGACGCGGGCCTGGCAACTCTGGCATTTGCTGCGCAGGCTGCTGGCGCAGCACGACGACGGCGGTCCGATTTACCTCCTGCTCACTTGCAGCAACGGTCCTGAGTTTCATCTGGGCGAATGGTTTGCGCGTACCGCGCGCTATCGAGGTCGGCTGTGGTGCCATTTTTTGCTCCATGGACCGGACGCCGGTGCGTTTGGCTGGCGCAGCCGCAATCCGCTGGTGCGACGCCTTGATCTGGTGGAGGTCATACGGCGCCCTGCGCATCCGGCGCTGCGCCTGTTGGTGCTGGATGCCGCAACCGTGCCGCCGCTGGAGGCGTTGGCGCCAGGACTGGCGGCGCGAACCGGCGTGTTCAAGCTGAGTCTCTTGCCTCAGGAGGCCGATGACGCCGCGCCACCGGCTGGCCCGCCGTGGCGCATCGCCTTGCCCGGGCAGGCTACGGCGCCTAAAGGGATCCACAGTTTTATCGGCATGGCGAACCGGCTGACGGCACGCTATCCCGGCCAGTTTGAGTTTCATCTGGTGGGGCGACTGGCCGCGGACGTCGCCGATACGCCGCTCGGCGCGGTGATTCCCCACGCCGATCGGCCACAGGCCCGTCGCGCCAAAGCCAGCCAGATGCCCCGCGCGCGGTATCTCGAGCTGCTTAAGTCGATGCACTTCGTCTGTCTGCCGTATCAGGGCAGCTACTACCACACGGGGGCCAGCGGGGTGTTCTACGACGCTGTAAATCTGCGCTTGCCGCTGCTCGTCATGTCGGCGCCACATGTGGCCGAGAGCTTTGCGCAGTTCGGTGATTTGGGACACTTGTGCGCGGATGAAACGGCGCTGGAAAACGCGATTGCGGCACTGGCCGACGGCTTTGATGCGCCCCGCTATGCGGCCCAGCGCGCGCGACTTGGGGTGATGCGTGAAGCCTTTTTGCCCGCCGCTACGGGCGCGGAACTCAAGCGCTGGATGGCGCTGGATTCGCCGGCGCTGGTTCGGTCGCTGGCGGGCTGAAGCGCCGGGGTTTACCGCGCGGCGGCGGGTTTTCGGTGCATTGCCGGGCAGGGCGATGCGGGCTGTATAGTGCCAGCACCCTTTGCTGCTCAATTCGCATGCCGACGATACTGCCAGACACACTCCACTGCTGCCGTCAGCCTGACTCAGGTCGCGCTCGCGCCTGCGGCTTCAGGCCCCGCGCCGGAGCGCGCACGAATTGAGCGTGCTTGCGCCCCAGACCAGATGGCGGCCGGCGCGCTGTCTGACCGCGAAGCGGATGTTGAAGGACAGCTGCTGGCCATCGCCTATCAGCCGATGCCGCTTTTGATGTGTCTGACGGTGCTGGTGCCAGGGCTCATCGGCCTTATCTGGCGCACGGCCTTGCCGCCGTCAGATGTGCTGCTCTGGTGCGGGGCCGCCGTGCTCGGCAGTCTGGTGTCTTTCGTTCTGTGGCGTGGTTACCGGCGTGCCGCGCATGGCCCGGCAACCCATGCCTACTGGCGGCGCGCCTACAACGGGATGGCCTTAATCGCAGGTTTATCTTGGGGACTGGGTCCTAGCCTTTTTATTCCGGGAGCAACCGAAACCCCATTGTTGAGCCTGTTCGTCGGCTTCGCGCTGGCGGTGTGCGGCGTTGCGACCAGCACGCTGGCAGCCCAGCCGAAGGCCTTGCGCGTGATGATGCTGGCCACCCTGCTGCCGCCCGCCGTGAGCGCCTGGTTCACGCATACGGACCCGGGGTATCTGGCCGCGCTGACGCTGGGCGTGGGGTTCTGCGTGCTCGCCGTGATCGGTCGCTACAACAGCGCCAACGTCGTTTCGCTGGTGTCGATGCAAGCAAGGTTGCGCAGCATTCTCAACAGCTCGCTTGATGCCATTGTGGAAGTCGATGCCGAAGGCCTCATTCAGGGCTGGAGCCGGCAGGCCGAGCTGATGTTTGGCTGGTCGGCGCATGACGCTGTGGGCCGTGATTTCCCGGGCACTGTCTTCGGTCAGCTGGAGGCCATTGCGGCCCGGCGGCTCATGCAGAAGGGCAGCGACGCGCTGGCAGTTGCTGATGCTGCTCAACCCGAAGAAATGACCGCTCGCCGCCGCGACGGGCGCGCTTTCCCGGTGGAGGTGGTATTCGCGCCGCTCAACATTGAAGGCACTTTGCGGTTCACCGTCTTCCTCGCCGATATCACCGCCCGCAAACAGGCCGAAGAGTTCATCAGGCAACAGGCGCTGATCGATCCGCTCACCGGCCTGCCCAACCGCCGTCTGCTCGACAGCCGCATCGAGCAGGCCCTGGCCAACAGCGCTCGCCATGGCAGTCTGGGGGCGCTGATGTTTCTCGACCTCGATCGCTTCAAGCAGATTAACGACGAGCTCGGCCATGCGGCCGGCGACGAGTTACTGAAAGCCGTCGCCGACCGGCTGCGACAGGTTACGCGCGAAGGCGATACTGCCGCCCGCATGGGGGGTGATGAGTTCATTCTGATGCTGGAAAACTTGAGTCCCGTGCCCGAGGACGCCACCAGACAGGCGACCGACGTTGGTCGCAAGTTGTTGCAGGCGCTGAATGCGCCTTACCTGCTCGGCGGGCAGGCGTGTCACAACACGCCCAGCATCGGCATTACGCTGTTCGGCCTCGTACGCGAAGAGGCTGACAAAGTGCTCCAGCGTGCGGACACGGCGCTGTATGCGGCCAAGCACGCGGGGCGGAATTGCTTACGGGTCTTTGAGCCTTAGGGCTGTCAACTCGCTTGCTTGCGCATCGGGGGCGTGCCGCGCGCGGTGCAGCCTGTCCCAGAGCCGGAAGCCGGCGAGCGCCGAGTTCGCCAGACGGGGCAGGAATGTGGGTTGCATCAACGCCGGATCGACGACCGCCATGCGTCGCCCGTTTTCCGCGTAGCAGGTCTCCACGAAGCGCCGGAAACTGAAGTCGTCGAGAAACACACTGGCTTGGGTCGCAGAGAAGTCTTTGCCCTCGTTCGCATGCTGGCCGCGTCGCACGGTCCCCAGCAAGCGACCCACCGCGCGGCCGTAAAAACGCAGCGAATTGAGATTGCGCAAGACCGCCGCCTTGCGACCGCGCTGCGCTTCCCGCCAGGCCATCCAGTTCACGAAAAACACGATATGCCGCGTTTCTTCAAACATCAGGGTATCGAAGATTTCGAACATGGACTCGGGCAAAAAGCCGGCCTGCCTGGCGAATTTGAACGCGCCAAAACCCAGAAAACTGTCGAGACACTCGCCGAAACCAAAATCGATAAAGGCTTTTTCGATGTCCGCCGGGAGTGCCTCAAGCGGCTGTTCCGGCGCATCCAGCCCGTAGCGCTCGATCATCACCGCCAGCAGGCGGGCATGCCGCGATTCTTCGAGCGCCTGCAGGCGGATCGCCGCCAGCAGGACTGGGTCGGTCACCGTGCGGGAATAGGCTTCCACGATGGCGCCAGCACGCCGCTCGGTGTGTCGTACTTCGCGCCAGAAGGGCACCGTTCGCAGGCGGGTCAACTCGGCTTCGGTTAATGCCGGCCAGGGCAGATCTGCCGGCTCAAAATCGGTGTAGCTGTCGATGAACTGCTGACAGAAGAGCTGCTTGTGCGCGTCGGAGCCAATCGCAATCGAAGGGGTGTTCTGTGTTGAGATGAACTTGCGGGCCAGACCGGCGAGTCTCGGCATGGTGGTGGGGCGGAGCAGGCGCTGGTCATAGCCCGCCATGCGGCGTTCGTTTTCCCTTAAACAGCGTTCCAGCAGCGCACCGGGGGTAAGGCTGACGCCCAAATCGGAGGCTCCGGTCATCGCAAAGTTGGCATCCTGCGCCGTGCCGTCTGCACCGATGCCGCGCGCCATCCCAATCCGCTCCCAGATCAGAAAGCCCCACACCCCCAGCACCTTCGCCTCGAAGGCCAGTCGCTGGTGGAGCGGCAACTGACGTCGGTGCCACGCCAGCCAGTTGGCAAAGAACATGATGTGCCGCGCTTCTTCCTGCATCACCGGCTCGAAAGTTTCGACCAGTTCGGGCGGAAAATAGCCGGAATCCTTGGCCAAATCGAACAAGCCAAAGGCAAAGAAGCTGTCGATGCATTCGCTGTAACCCGTCACCAGCCAGGCCCATTCCGGGTTCGCCGGCGGCGGATAGGGCGGCTCGGGGGCGAGCTGGATGCCGTAGTGGGCGACGAGGTGACTCAAGACCACCTTGTGGCGCGCTTCTTCGCTCGCGTTCATCAGTAGGGCTTCCCGCAGCAGCGGCGTACTTGCCGCCTCGGCGAAAGTTTTTACGCGTATCGAGGCACGGCCCTCGGTCTGCACCGCGATATCCCAAATGGGCAGTCCGAGCAGCCGGTCGCGCGCGGCCGGCTCGAGGTCGGGCCATACCATCACCGCCGGCCGGTAGGGGTTGTGGGTCTGGAGCAGCATCTGGCAGAACAGGCGCAAATGGGCCGCCGAGCCGATCCGGATGGGGCCTGCCTCGGGCGCAACCCAGTGGCGTTGATAGTGGTCGGCGTGATTGAGGGCGAGCATGGCGGTCATGGAAAACCTCGCTGTGCGGTGACGGACGTTCCTTGGCGACCGCGGCCCTCTGCGGCAGGGGACCACGGGGGCGGCGGCAGGACGGGGCGCGGCCGCGCATGAACACAGACCGGTCGCCTGCGGGGAGGTTCCCGCGGGTGCGGCGAAGAAGATCTGATGCAGGCAAAACGTGCCCGGCCGGCTGGTTTTGATGGGCTCGGGCCGCGGCAGGCCCCGGGCGCACAGCCATGATTCGGGCGAGCGGCGTGACGCGCAGTAACCGTTGGGCGGTGTGCGCCAGACCGCGGGAGCGCGTAATGGAAGGAGATGGTGGGCCCGCTCGGACTGGCGGTGGGCGGTTAATTGTTTGAAATCAGCGCTTTTCTGATTTATTCGCAGACAGACATACCGTCAGAAATACCGTCAGCGGAGCTTCCGTTCAATGTGATGGTGG
>JALRCR010000132.1 GCA_023257255.1 Gammaproteobacteria bacterium
ATCCATCCCGCCCGACCCCGGGGCTACGCATGCCATGTTACAGCCCTGCGTCAAATAGCTGAAACATCCTCGTCATCTTGGCGCAGGACGCCGTGATGGTGCACAAGGACGTCATGACCACGCCCTCCCTCGGCTCCGGGCTCGACGGCGCGCAGAGGCCATACATGGTGGCGGGCTTCGCCTCGTTGCTGATGCGCGGGTGATAGAACTGGTCGAGGTAATAGCCCGGGCTGCTCAGCGACGCTTCCACGCCAATCGAGGCGCGGAACGATTCCGGGTGATGCGCCACCAGATCAACCGCCACCTGACCGCCCATCGAGCACCCGATGAACACCGGCCGCTCGAGCTTAAGCGCCGCTGAAAAACCCAGAATGAACTTCAGGAAAAAGTCGCGGGTGAGGTTGTAGGGCTTTTCCCAGTGGCGGTCGCCGATCGGCGGCAGCGACTTGCCGTGAAAAGGCAGGTCCCAGGCAATGACCTGATACTTGCTGGTGATGTCCTTGTCTTCCATCAGATGCCGCCACTGGAAGCCGTGGGCGCCCGCCGTGTGCTGGCAGATCAGCGGAATGCCGCTGCCGCTGGATTCGTAATAAACGCGATATTCGATGTCGTTGATGGTGAGGTAAACGTAGCGACCCACCGTTTCGTCGTGTCTGGCCATGGGGGTCTCCTCTCAGTGGAACGCGTGGTCGCGCATGATCTGGAACATGCGACGGAAAGCGCCGTAGTAGGCGAAGAAAGTTTCCGAGTTGCCGCTCCATTCGAACTGCTGACGCACGATGGCGGCAAACATGTCGTGAAAGAAGGGACGGGGAACGGGCTTCAGGAACTCCTGCCATGAACTCAGCGGGCCTTTGATGACCACGTCGGCGGTATCGAACAGCGAGGGCGTGCTCATCGAGACGAGCTGTCCGTCGCGGAACTTCAGCAGCAGAGCCTCATCGGCAAAGTGGAGCTTCAGCGCGCCGTCGAGGAAACGCCCGGCAATTTTGAATTCGCCGTCCTCGTTGAGCGCGCTCTGGAATGCTTGCGCGTTAAATAAAGTCATAGGGTGTCTTCCGGCTTAACTCGTGGAAATCCGCTGCAACGCGCCTGCGCGTGGCGGTGCCGGGAAGGTAACGCATGAAGGGGCTGCGTGCGAGCAGACGGAGCAGGGGGGCTGGAAAGGGCTTGGGCGCGGAGGCGGGCGGACGCCCGGACAGGGAGCCCGCTGTCGCCGAAGCGACAGCGGGTGTCAAGCAGGGAGACTGCTTAGAACGTGCGGGAAATGGTGAACACCACTTCGCCTTCAACCAGCTTGCGGAAGTTGTCCGGCGAGGTGTTCGGGTAGAACTCTTTCAGCGACTCGCTGAGGTCCGTACCGACATAGCTCACGTCCAGCTTGAAGCCTTTGACCATGTAGTTACCGCCAGCCTGGAAGTACTGGTAGCTGTAACCACCCAGCGCACCGGAGGACTTGTCGCCTTCAATGGTGGTGTAGCCAAAGATGCCGTAAAGGCCAACGCCCATCGGCAGGGTGACGCCGCCGTTGAACTGGAAGGTGTGCGACACGCCGTCTTCGCCGAAGGTATCCGGCGAATAGTAGTAGTTGAAGCCGACGGTCGGGGTCAGCTGGCTAGCGAAGGTGTGCGCCACGCCCACGTTGAACTCGCCGTAGTCAGCTTCCACGCCAATCGGGTCGAAGCCTTCGGTGCCGGCTTCATCTTCACCCGGGTACATGTAGTACAGACCCTGCAGGGTGAAGTCGAGGCCGGTGTAGCTGAAGCGATACCCGCCGTAGAAGTCGATTTCAAAGTTGGCATCGGAGAATTCGGTGTTGGAACCCCACGCGCCGGCGAAGAAGCCGTTGTAGGTGTAGTCCATGCTGCCCTGAACGGCAGGGCCATCGGCATTGGAGATGCCGCGGAACATATAGTTGGTGGTAAAGGCCAGGGTGCTGCTGAAGTTCGCGGTGGCCAGCGGGCCGGCGTCGGCGGCAGCGTCCTGAGCCAGGACGGGGGCGCTGCTGCAAGCCATCAGAATGGCGGAGGCGATGAGTGAACGCTTCATGGGTAATCTCCAAATACAAGTTGCGTTAGGGGTCGGGTTCGACGTGGACATCGAATTCAACTCTGCGAAAATTCTAGCAGTGTAATTTCGGTTTGTCGCACAAAATAATGTTTCTGTTCATGCATATACGACCTAAACCTCAGAAGCGGAAGAAACATTTTGGTGCGTCGCGGCACACCAAAGCCCCGCCGGTCCGGTAGTTGCCGCCCGTCGCTCTCCGGATTGGGAGCAGGCGAGCGATTCCTGCGCGAAGCACAGCATTAACCATGCCGGTATCTAAAATTCATCCATTTCAGTGGCTTATATTTGCTTTCCGGTGGGATTGGCGCGATTTTGCACCATGAGTAGCAGGAGCGCGCGAGGGCTTGCACCTTTTTGCAACATGCGGAAGGCGTGGGACCAAAACTCGTCGCGTATGAACCACTAAATTTGTCTTGAGGGCGCTTGCCTGTATCCAGCACACCACGCACTGGCGTCGACCGAAGTGGGCAGCGTCATGTTTTGACGGCCCGCAGCCTGCGGCCGGGACGGCGCGGCGGGGCTAGATCAGCGCCAGTTCACGCACCAGCACCCGCAGCGAACGGGCGTCGAAAGCAGGCAGGAAATGGTCGATGTAGGGCAGCGCCGCTTTCATGCCGGCAGCGCGGACCTTGAAGGTGCTGGCGCCGTACATGGGGTTGATCCAGACCACTTTGGACACCTGTCGTTGCAGGGCCTGCATCTCGCTCGCGATGCGCTCCAGCACCCCGTTGTCGTAGCCATCGCTGATGATGATGGCGACCGTGGCGCTGGCCGCGCCTTCACGGATGACACCCCGGTTAAGGCGGCCGATGGCCGCGCCAATATCCGTCCCCCCCGACCAATGACGCACCGTCTCGGCCACTTCGCGCAGCGTATCGTTCACCGTGCGGCGCCGGAGCGCGGCGGTGATTTCGGTGGTCGCGGTACTGAAAACCAGCGTGCGCGAGGATTTCAGCGCCTGCTGCAGGCCAAACATCAACTGCAGCAGGAAAGGATTGAACGCATCCATGGAACCGGACACGTCGCACAGCATGACCAGCCGGGTACGTCTTTGCTTGCGTTTGGCGCGCGAGAGATCCAGCAGGTCAAAGCCGTGCCGCGCGTTACGCCGGACGGACCGGCGCAGGTCGATCCGTTCACCCTGACGGCCAGACTGAAAGCGGCGGCTTGGGCGGGTGGCGAGCCGCTTGGCCAGTTCGCGGATGATTTGCGCCAGCGGCGGCGCGTCCGGGTCCCAGCGGCTGCTTAAGTCGACATGGTGGCCGGGTTCGGCGACGCCCCAGACCTCAGGGGGTGCTTCGACCTGCTGATCCAGGGGCTTGTAGTGGTGCCCCAGTTGCCCGCGCATGGTTTCGCCGCGAATGCCGCTGCGGAGTTGGCGGGTATCGGCCTGCTGTCGGAAGTAGCGCTCAAAAGCCTGCTCGAACAGGACTTCCTGCTCCCGGCTGCTGGCCAGATTGAGCCGCAGCGCCAGGCGGAAATCGGCTTCCTCGGTGGGATCGATGTGCTGCAGGGCGTGCAGGGCATCAATCACCCGCGCGGGCGTCACCGGCAGACCGTCTTCGCGCAGCACCTGACAAAACCGGAGGGTGTGTTCGCGCAGCGCCTCGCCGCTTGCCAGCACTGCGGGGTCGCTCACGGCTGGCCGGGCTTGCCGTTGAGGATGGCGTTGGCATCGAGTGCGCGCAGGCGTTCGACGTCTTCCCGATACTTCAGCACCACGCCAGCGGTTTCCAGCAGCACGTCCCGGCTTAGCTCCAAAACGCCCAGACCTTGGAGCGCGCGGCTCCAGTCCAGGGCTTCGGCAATCCCCGGGCGCTTGTAGAAGTCGACAGCGCGCAGGCCCTGCATGGTCAGCGTCACCGCGTCGGCCAGCGCCGCGTCAATGCCGGGCACCCGCTGCCGGATGATTTCGCGCTCTTTCTCCGGCGTCGGGTAGTCCACCCACAGGTACAGGCAGCGCCGCTTCAGCGCGTCGTTCAGTTCCCGCGTGCGGTTGGAGGTCAGGACCACGTAGGGCGGATGCGTGGCCTTGAACGTGCCAATTTCCGGCACGGTGATTTGATAGTCAGACAACACCTCCAGCAGGAAGGCTTCAAACTCTTCATCTGCCCGGTCGACTTCGTCGATGAGCAGTACCGCCGGGCGCGGACCGGGATGGCGAATCGCCGCGAGCAGTGGGCGATTGAGCAGGAAGCGGTCGTCAAAAATGGTGGATTCAAGCGCCGCACGAGCGGTGAGGTCTTGTTCCGCCATGCGGATATGCAGAATCTGCCGCGCGTAATTCCACTCATAGAGCGCGGTGCTGGCGTCCAACCCCTCGTAGCACTGCAAGCGAATCAGCGGGGTGTCGAGCGCGCTGGCCAGCACCTTGGCCACTTCGGTCTTGCCGACGCCGGCTTCGCCTTCGAGCAAGATGGGTTTTTGCAGGTCGGCGGCCAGTTTGACGGTGAGCGCCAGCGCGCGATCGGCAATGTAGTGGTCGTTGGCGAACAGGGTCTGGACGCGTTCCAGACTGGAAAACGGACGGTCTGACATCGGTGCTCTTCGGCTGTGGGCGAGGTGGCATTCTAAAAGCGCGGCGCAGGGCTTTCATCCCTCACGCCTCGGCGGCGGGTCGGGCTCGGCGCGTAGCCTTGGGGCCGGCGGTCAGGCCGACTGGCGTGACGCCCGGGTGCAAACTCGGCACACTGCGGCGCGCTGATTCCGCATCACTATCAGAAGAGGTCACGCCATGTCCTTCCAGGAAATGATCCGCTCAACCAACACCTGTCGCTATTACAAGCCTGACCCGGTCGAGCCGGCGGTCATCGCGCGCGTGCTGGATGCCGCCCGCTTCGCGCCCTCGGGCGGTAATCGTCAGCCCCTGCGGATTCTGGTGGTGCGGAACAAGGCCAACAAACTCGCCTTGCGTGATATGTACCTGCCGATCTGGAACAACTACATGGCGGGGATCCGCGAAGGCAGCGTCCGGCTGGGCGGGCGCCCGGCGATGCTGGAGTCGGCCGACCATTTCGCCCAGCACATGGAAGAAATCCCGGTGTTGTTGCTGGTCTGCGCGCGGCTGGCCGATGTGCATCCGACCGACACCGAGTTGGGCCGTCTGAGCATCGTGGGCGGCGCCTCGGTCTACCCCGCGGTACAGAACATGATTCTGGCGGCGCGCCACGAAGGCCTGGGCACCGCGCTGACCACGCTCCACTGCGCGCTGGAGCCGCAGATCAAGCCGATGTTCAACATCCCGGAAGACGTTTCGCTAGCGGCGGTGGTGATGATGGGCTGGCCGGAAAAGCCGTTTCCCAAGCGCCTGTCGCGGCGCCCGCTGGCGGAAATGGTCTTCGACGAAAGCTTTGACCAGCCGTTCGCGGCGGCCGCAGATCCGGGCTAGCCAGTGCCCCTAGCGCCCCGGCTCGCGGCCGGGGTAGCGCGGCAGTTCATCCAGAATTTCGTCCCAGGCCGGGCGCGCGTCCGTAAAAATGTGCGCGACCGGCGTGAGTGTGCCGCTGTCGTCCAGCGAGCCCGCGCGTAGCCGCAGCATCGGTGCTTCGTCTACCTCGCTGTAGATGGGCGAGCCGCATTCTCCGCAGAACCAGCGGCGCTTGTGGGGTGAGGCGCGAAAGCTTTTTATCTGCGCTTCCCCCTCCAGCAACCGAAATGCCGCGCGCGGTGTCGGCACGCTGGCCGCATACGCGCTGCCCTGCGCTTTGCGGCACTGGGCGCAATGGCAGAAATAAACGTCCTGAAGCGCTACCGTCACCGCGTAGCGCACTGCGCCGCAGAGGCAGCCGCCGGTCAGCATCAAGCGGGCTTCACGGCGACGAAGCGCAAGCGCACGTAATCCAGTTGCCAGACGCCCGCATCGTCCAGCAGTTGCGCGGACTTCGTCGACCAGCTTTGCGGGATCGGCGACGGCCGCCAGAAAAGGGACTGCCATCAGGCTCAGCCAATCACCCACGTCGCGTGCGAACGGCGTGGGGCGCTCGAAGTATTGCAGGCTGCGCAGCACCAGACCGGCGTCTTCGAGCAAGCGGGCATAGGCCGCCGGGGTCGGAAAGTACCAGGGGTTGAGCGGCGCGGGATCGATGCCGCGCGCGCGCAGGCCGGATTCCAGCGCGGTCACGATCGCCCCGATATTGCCGGCCCCACCCATTTCGGCCACGAAGCGGCCGCCGGGCTTCAGCGCGCGCGCCACCCCCTCAATCACTCGCGCAGGCTCGCGCATCCAATGCAGGGCTGCGTTGCTGAACACTGCGTGGAAGCGCGCGTTATAGGGCAGGGCATGCGCATCCTGTCGTGCGACGGAAAGCCCGCGCGCGTGCGCAAGCGCTAATTGCTCGGCGCTGCTGTCGACGCCCAGCACGGTCGCGCCGGCGGCGGCGATGCGCGCGGTCAGCGCACCGTCGCCACAGCCCAGATCGAGCACCGATTCGCCTGATTGTGGCGCCAGCACCTCGACCAGCGACGCGGCCATCTCCGGCACAAAACTGGCCTCATTGACGTAGCGGGCGGCGTCCCAGCGCATGGTGTTATTCATGGTCTGATTATAAGCAGCAGGCCGGGTGCGCATGCGCTTAGAATGCGGCAGCGTTTTTAACCCGTGATGAGGAGAGCACCGTGAGCAATCAATTCCGCGCGATCGTCGCCAACGAACAGGACGGCAAGACCGTCGGCACGCTCCAGACCCTGACCTTAAGCGATCTGGCCGATGAAGACGTGCTGGTCGACGTCGCGTATTCCACGGTTAACTACAAGGACGGGCTGGCAGTGACCGGCACGGCGGCCATTTGTCGCCACACGCCGCTGATCTGCGGCATCGACCTCGCAGGCGTGGTGCGTGAGTCGCGAGATCCCGCCTGGCAACCCGGTGACCGGGTGCTGGTGAACGGCTACGGCCTGTCGGAAAACCATGGCGGCGGTTACAGCCAGGTGCAGCGGGTGAAAGGCAGTTTTCTGGTGCGAGTGCCCGAGCCGTTTTCGCTGGCGCAGGCCATGGCGATTGGTACCGCGGGCTATACCGCCATGCTGAGCGTGAACGCCATTCGCGACCACGGCATCACGCCGGCCGATGGTCCGGTGGTGGTCTCTGGCGCGGGCGGCGGCGTTGGTTCGGTCGCGATTATGCTGCTGGCCAAGCTGGGTTTCAGCGTCGCGGCGGTTACCGGCCGGCCGGAACTCGGGGATTATCTGAAAAGCATCGGGGCGAGCGAGATTGTGGCCCGCGAGGCGCTGGCGAAAGACGCGAAGCCGCTGGAAAAAGACCGCTGGGCCGCCGGTATCGACAACGTCGGCGCTAGCACGCTTGCCACCATGCTGGCGCAAACCCGCTACGAGGGACTGGTCGCGGCCTGTGGCCTCGCCGGTGGCGTTGGTCTGCCCACCAGCGTGATGCCGTTCATTCTGCGTGGCGTGACTTTGCGCGGTATCGATTCCGTCCAGGCTGCGATGCCCCGACGCCTCCGCGCCTGGCAGGATCTCGCCGCTCTGATTGATCCCGCAGCCCTCGCGGCTGCGACCGAAGTACGCCCGTTGGCCGACGTGCCGGCGCTGGCCAAGGCCATTCTGGCCGGTCAGGTGAAGGGGCGTGTGGTCATCGACGTCAACGCCTGAGGCAAGTCGCGCCGGGCGGCTTTGCTAGCTTGCCCGGCACCGTTTGGCCAGTTCCACCAGCGCAGCGCGGACCTCGCGGGCGCTGGCGACCGGCGCCGGAAAGGCCACCCGGTACACGCGAAGCCCTGCCTTGATATGAATCCCGCCGGCGTCGACGCCGGCCAGCGTGGGTGTTAGCTCGTTCACGGCATCACCAAGCAGCGGACGCAGGTAGTCCTGCATCGCGTTCACATGGTCTTCGTTCATGTGCGCCACCATGCCGGCCTCTTCTTCAGGCGAGAAGGGGTTGTCGATGGTGAGCGCGGCGGGCTCCAGCCAATGGATGGCGCCAAAGCCGCCGATGAAGCGAATGCGTTTCAAGTGGAGCCGCCAGAACTCGAAACCATGTGTCTGGTGATAGCCCCGCGCCTCCGGAAAATGTCGGTAGTAGCGCTCGGCGGCGTCTTCAAGTCCGTCGTTGATGCGGCTCGCATCCGCCAGCAAGGTCAGCCGCCCGTTGGCCTGCAGGTCGTCGGCCGCCCGGTCGAAGACCATCAGCGACACTCTCGGATCGGCCAACACGTTCTTGTGATGCTGCGCGATGTTCGCAATCAGGATGACCGGCTGACCCGCACGATCGAGACAGAAGGGCACCACCGACCCAAACGGATAGCCGGGCATCGCGACTGATTGGGTCGACAGAACCCCGTCGTAACAGGCGAGCAGTAAGGCGCGCGCTTCATCGCGGGCGTCGGGTTTGCTCATCGGTGAACGCTCCGCAGTTGCCCGCCAGCCATCAGCCGGCGTCGCTCGCGCCCGGGATCGCCCCGAACCGCATTTCCCGCGCCACCGGACCTACCCGCACGCGGTACCACTTGAGCAGGGCCTGACGGCCACGCAGTTTGGCGTGCAGGTGATCGGGATGGCGCGACCACACGGCAAGCGCCGCTTCGTCTCGCCAAAAGGAAATCTCATACAAATAACCCGCAGTCAGCAGGCTGCCGGCGGCGTCGGCGCCAAGAAAACCATCGATCTCGCCAAGGCGCGGTGACAAGCTGCCGACCAGCGCCTGGAACTCGGCCTCAGCCCCGGGGTTGAGCGCGTACTCGATGATGGCCATCAGCATGTCAGTTGCCTCAGCTCGGTTCGCCGGCGGCTGCCAGCGCGCTCAGACGGACCAGCTCGGCGCCTTCTTGCGTCACCTGTTGGCCTTTGCTGAAGAAGATTTCGCTGACCGTCCCTTCAAACGGGGCCGCGATGGTGTGCTCGATTTTCATTGCTTCCAGCACCAGCAGGGGCTGGCCCCTGCTGACCACATCGCCTACCGCGACGAGCAAGGCGGTGATGGCGCCCGGCATCGGCGCCAGCAGACTGCCGGCGGCCGCTTCCTCTTCGCCGGCGTGATGCATGGGGTCGTCCAGCATCAGCACCACGCGCTGACCGTCGTGGAAGACTTCGAGGCTGTCACCCCGCACGCTTACGGCGCCCTGAAACCGCCGGCCGGCCGTTTCAATGCAGAGCTTGCCGTGCGGC
>JALRCR010000133.1 GCA_023257255.1 Gammaproteobacteria bacterium
TGTCTAACGCGTCGGTGGGATTGTTCGCCATGAAAATTGCGCGCCGCCATGCTGGGACTGCGAGGCAATATAGAGCCGCCCTATGGCAGGGTCAACGGGACTTCGCCGCAAGTTTCCGGCGGTTCCTGCGCCTGCGGCGACCGTGTGATAATCCGCCCAGATCTGCAAGGAAACTCCCTATGGCGAGCCGCGCTTCGCGCAATCTTTATCCCGCAGTCAGCGCGGCGCTGGCGGCCCTGACCAGCGAGCTGGACGCGGCCGAGGCGCACGGCCTGCTCTGTGGCCTGCTGTGCGATCCGGGCCGGTTCGAAGTTGATGTCTGGCTGGCGCAACTGATGGCCGAGACCGCAGCACCGCGCTTCGCCGACCTGCCAAAAGACAGCCCGCTGGTGCTGATGCTGGCCGAGACGCTGCGCGAACTGGCGGACGAAGGCTTCAGTCTGCGGCTCGTGCTGCCGGACGATGAAACGCCGTTGCTGGAACGCACGGCGGCGCTG
This sequence comes from Gammaproteobacteria bacterium, assembly GCA_023257255.1. GTDB lineage: Bacteria > Pseudomonadota > Gammaproteobacteria. Next base: position 498 of record JALRCR010000133.1, read on the forward strand.
GGCGGCTGGTGTCGCGGTTTTCTCAGCGGCTTTGGCATGCAGGTCGGGGACCGCGCGCTGACGGAGGACGGGCAAGAACTGCTGCGCGACCTCATCAACATCAGCCGCATCGACCCCGACGACCGCGCCGACGAGATGGGCGAACGGGACTTTCTCGACGTACTGGAATACGTCCGCCTTGGGGCCTTGATGCTGCAGGCGGAACACCGCAACCCGCTGGAAGGCGAACCTTCCAGCCTCCATTGAGCAAGCCATGAACAAACGTGAATTTGCCCGCCGTCGCAAACGGCTGATGGATATGGTCGACCGCGGCGGGATTGCGATCCAGCCGACGGCACCCGAGCAGGTGCGTAACCGGGATGTGTACTACCCCTTCCGCGCCGACAGCGACTTTCACTATCTCACCGGCTTTCCCGAACCCGAAGCCGTGATGGTGCTGGTGCCGGACCGCCCGCAGGGCGAGTTCCTGCTGTTCTGTCGCGAGCGCGACCCGGAAGCCGAAACCTGGCACGGGCGGCGCGCCGGCCTGGAAGGCGCCTGCGAACTGTATGGTGCCGACGATGCGTTCCCCATCTCGGATCTGGACGACATCCTGCCCGGCCTGCTGGAAAACAAGACCCGCATCTTCTACACCATGGGCCGCTACCGCGACTTCGACCAGCGGCTGGTCGGCTGGCTGAACCGCGTGACCAGCAAAGGTCGCGCGGGCGTGCATGCGCCGGACCAGTTCCACTCGCTGGCGCATCATCTGCACGAGATGCGCCTCTACAAGAGCAAGGACGAGGTGCGCACCATGCGCCAGGCGGCGCAAATTTCCGCCGTCGCGCACCAGCGGGCGATGGAAGTCTGCCGGCCCGGCATGTACGAGTACCAGATTGAAGCGGAACTGCTGCATACCTTCACGCAGCAGGGCAGCCGCTCCCCCGCCTATCCGAGCATCGTGGGCGGCGGACCCAACACCTGCATCCTGCATTACCACGAAAACAACGAGGCCCTGCGCGACGGCGATATGCTGCTGATCGATGCCGGCTGCGAGCTCGACCACTACGCCAGCGACATCACCCGCACCTTCCCGGTCAACGGCCGCTTCACGCCCGAACAGCGCGCGGTGTATGAAATTGTGCTCGACGCGCAGCTTGCCGCGATCGCCAAGGTGCGTCCGGGCAACCATTGGAACGACCCGCACATGGCGGCGGTGGAAGTGATCACCCGCGGGCTGGTCGATTTGGGCCTGCTCAAAGGTCGCTGGAAGACGCTGGTCAAAGAAGAAGCCTATCGCCCCTACTACATGCACCGCACCGGGCACTGGCTGGGCATGGATGTGCACGATGTGGGCGACTACAAAATCGGTGATGAATGGCGCCTGCTCGAACCCGGCATGGTGACGACCGTCGAGCCGGGTCTTTATCTCGCGCCCAGCATCAAGGGCTTGCCCAAGCGGTTCTGGAACATCGGCGTGCGGATCGAAGACGACGTGCTGGTCACCGCCAATGGCCACGACGTGCTGAGCGAAGGCGCACCGAAGTCGGTGGCGGAAATCGAAGCGGTCATGCAGCACGCCCGTGCCGCGTGAATTTGACTGTGTGGTGGTGGGCGCCGGGCTGGCCGGCGCCGCGCTTGCGATCGGACTGGCCCGCTTCGGGCTCAAGGTGGCGGCGGTCGATGCGCGCAAGCCGGTCGCGCTGGTGCAGGGCGGCGACGTACGCGGACTGGCGCTGGCGGTGTCCTCGCAGCGCCTGTTGAACGCGCTGGACTTGTGGCCAAAGCTGGCGCCACGCCTGACGCCTATCCGCCGCATTGAAGTCAGCGCCCGTGGGCATTTCGGCGGTAGCACGCTGTGCGCCGAAGATGTCGGTCTGCCCGCGCTGGGTCACATCTGCCCGGCGGATCATCTGCAATCCACGCTCGACACCGCGCTGCTTAACACGCCCGGGCTGACGCCGCTTTTCGGCGCGGCGCTGGCGCAATTAACGGTCGAGGAGGCTTCGGTGCAACTGCGGCTGGCCGACAGCGAGCCGGATGCCGCGCTCAGGTGCCGGCTGGTGATCGCGGCCGATGGCAGCCAGTCGGCAGTGCGGCGCCATTACCGCATCGAGGCGACGCATCACGATTACCAGCAGACCGCCATCGTGGCGAATGTCGACATCGCGCGGGCTCAGCCCGATACCGCCTGCGAGCGCCTTACCGCGCACGGCCCCTGCGCCTTGCTGCCGCTGGGCGGCACGCGGCAGGTGCTGGTGCGCACGGTGCCGCGCGAACAGGCAGACCGCTGGCTGGCCGCGTCGGCAGACAATTTTCTCGCCGATGTGCAGCAGGATTTTGGCTGGCGGCTGGGGCGATTCTCAGGTTTGGGCGAACGCCGTGCGCACCCGCTGGTATTGAATCGCGCAAACGCGCTGACCGCGCCGCGCGCGGTGCTGGTCGGCAACGCCGCGAACACCATCCACCCCAACGCCGCGCAGGGGCTGAATCTCGCGCTGCGCGACGTGGCGGTTTTGCTCGACAGCCTCAAAGAATGCAGCCGTACGGGAGGGGATCCGGGTGAGGCGACGCGGCTTGCCGCCTACGCCGAGCGCCGGCGCGCCGACCATGCGCGCACCGTGCAGTTTTCCGATGGTCTGGCGCGGCTTTTCGCGCTGGACTGGCCCTTGCTGGGCGTCGCGCGCGGCGCGGCGCTGGTGGCCTGCGATGCGCTGCCTGGCTTGCGGCGGGCCGTGATGCGTCGCCTGATGGGACTGGGCGCGCCGCCCCCGGACTGGCTGCGCGCGGCCTATGCGCACGACTGACTGGCTCATCGTCGGCAACGGTGTGGTAGGGGCGACGACCGCCTGCCTGCTGGCTGACGCCGGCTTCAGCGTCACCCTGCTCGACACCCAGCCGCGCCCGCTACCGACCAGCGAGGACTGGGACCTGAAGACCTATTCGCTAACCCCCGCGTCGCGGCGGATTCTGCGCGCCATTGGCGTCTGGTCGCGGCTCAATCCCGCGCGCGTCGCGCCGTATGACCGCATGGCGGTGTGGGAACAGGGCGAGGAGGCGGGCATCACCTTCGATGCTGCGGCCAATGCGCGTCCGGCGCTGGGTTACATGCTTGAACAGTCGCGCTTGCTGGGCGCGCTGCACGCTGCCTTGGGCGCGCGGCCGTCGATCGAACGCGTGGCCGGCACGCCCGCTGCGCTGGAATCAGCCGACGACGCGCTCGAACTGCTGACCACCGACGCGCGCCGCTGGCGTGCCCGCGCGATCGCGGCCTGCGACGGCGGCGACTCGCCGCTGCGCGTGCTGGCCGGCATCGACTGCGAAATCCTCGCCTATCCGCAAACCGCGGTGGTGGCGAACGTGGAGACCGCCTTGCCGCATCAGGCGACCGCCCGCCAGTGTTTTCTGCCCACCGGCCCGCTGGCTTTCCTGCCCCTGCCGCCGGCGAATACCTGCGCCATCGTGTGGTCCACCACGCCAGCGGAAGCGGCCGATGCGGTCAACGCGGATGACGCCAGTTTCTGTGCGAGTCTGGGGCGTGCCTTCGGGCATCGGCTCGGGGCCGTGCTTAAGACCAGCCCGCGGCTTGCTCTGCCGCTGGTCCGGCGTCACGCCCGTCGCTACAGCGAAGGCCGCGTGGTGCTGGTCGGCGATGCGGCCCACGGCGTGCATCCGCTGGCCGGCCAAGGCCTGAATCTGGGGCTGCTGGACGCCGCCGTGCTGGCCGAACAGGCCGCCGCCGCCGGCCACGCGGGGCTCGTCGAACCCCAGGCCCTGTTCCGCCGTTACGAGCGACAGCGCCGCGGCGAAGTGCTGGCGATGTTGAGCGCGACCGATCGCCTCAATCGCCTCTTTCTGTACCATTCGCCCTGGGCCGGCCGTTTGCGCCGCGCGGGGCTGCGCCTGACCGATCGCATAGACCCGCTGAAGCGCTGCTTGATGGCCTATGCGATGGGGGACGTTGGCGATCTGCCGCGCCTCGCCCGCCCCTGAATCCGCGCCCCGTTTCACCGAAGCCGAGTAGCCCCGATGCTGGAAAGCCCTGTTCGTCCGCCCTTGTTTGAATCGACCATCAAAAGTCTGCCGCTGCTAGGCCGGGGCAAGGTGCGGGATATTTACGCGGTGGGCGAAGACAACCTGCTGATCGTGACCACCGACCGGTTGTCCGCTTTCGATGTGATCCTGCCCGACCCGATCCCCGGCAAAGGCGAAATCCTGACCGCGATGTCGCTGTTCTGGTTTCGGCATTTCGAAGACACCGTGCCGCATCACCTTTCGCGCCTCAGCCTCGAAGAGGTGCTGCCGGATCCGGTCGAGCGGGCAGAGGTGGAAGGCCGCGCCATGGTGGTCAAGCGCCTGCGGCCGCTGCTGGTCGAAGCGGTGGTGCGCGGTTACCTCATTGGATCTGGCTGGAAGGACTATCAGGCCGGCGGCGAAATCTGCGGCATCGCGCTGCCGCCGGGCCTGCGCCAGGCGGAGCAGCTGCCGGCGCCGATTTTCACGCCTTCCACCAAGGCCGAGTTGGGCAGCCACGACGAGAACATCGATTTTGCGCAGGCCGAAACCATCCTCGGCCGCGACTATGCGCACAAGGTGCGCGAACTGGCGCTCCGCCTGTACGGCGGCGCGGCGGCCTACGCCCGCGCGCGCGGCATCATCATCGCGGACACCAAGTTTGAGTTCGGCGTCGACCGCAACGGGGAAGTCGTGCTGATCGATGAGGCCCTGACGCCGGATTCCTCCCGCTTCTGGCCGCTGGAGGACTACCGCGTGGGCAGCAGCCCGCCGTCCTTCGACAAGCAGTTTGTGCGCGACTATCTGGAAACGCTGGACTGGGACAAGCGCGCGCCCGGCCCGCACCTGCCGCCCGAAATCATCGCGAAGACAGCGGCCAAGTACCGTGAAGCGCTGGAGCGCCTCACGGCCAGCGCCTAGTAGAACCTCGCCCAGTCCGACAGCGGCGCGCGCTCGGTGCGCAGGCTGTTCTCGACCGCGCTGGTGTCTTCATAGCCCAGCGCCATCCCGCAAATGACTTTGTGTTCCTCGCCCAGTCCCAGCGTCTCGCGAATGATCGTGTGGAACTGGGTAAACGCGAACTGCGGGCAGGTGTGCAGGCCGTGGCCGCGGGCGGCGGTCATCAGATTGCCCAGAAACATGCCGTAGTCGATCCACGCCGCGTAGCCTAGCGAGCGGTGGATGGTGAAGATGAAGCCCACCGGTGCGTCAAAGAATGCGTAGTTGCGCGCGTGCTGCCGGTGGGTGCGCTCGAAGTCACCCTTGCCGATGCCCAGCAGGCCATAAAGATCCCAGCCCACCTTGCGCCGGCGGTCGATGTAGGGCGACACCCATTCGCTGGGATAAATCGGAAACTCCGATTGATGCGTGGCCGCCACCGCCGGATCATCGAACGCGGCGATGATTTTTTCCGACAGCTGCGCTTTGGCCGCGCCGGTCAGCACATGCGCCTGCCAGGGCTGGATATTGGTGCCGGAGGCGCTGCGGGCGGACACCGTCAGCAGATGCTCAACCGTGTCGCGCGGCACCGGGGTGGGCAGGAACGCGCGGACGGAACGGCGTGAAGTGAGGGCCGCGTCAACGGCGGCAGCAGTCTCGCTCATGGGAAAGGCCCTTGTGGCTAGTATTCGTTGGGGTCGAGGATTTCGGGCGGCGGCGGTGCCGCCGGCGTGGTCGGCGCGGGCGCGGGCGCGGCGACGGCAGGTGGCACGGCGGGCGCCGGACTTGGCGTGGGCAGGGCCGCCGGGCTCAAGCCGGGCAGACCGTAGTGCGCGAGTTCAAAGTTCCAGCGCTCGGGATCGCGGGCGTGGACTTCTTTCACCACCGCACCAATCGCCGGCGCGTACCAGCGGGTGGCGTGCGAACTGCCGGTCTTTGGTCCCACGCGCCAGCCGTTCTCGCATTCAATGCGCAGCGTGTCGAACTCGCCGGCGGGAACGGTGATTTTTTCTTCGGCCTCGGCCTTGCACGTGGTCTCGCCGTCCCACACCAGATTGTTGAACGCCGTGAAGCCCGTGTACTGACCGCGCCAGCGTTTGCCCACGCTGAGCGGAAAAGACAGCGAAGGCGTGTAGGGCTTGAACTCGACCAGCGTCTTGCCGGCGGCGTCGCGCAGCCGCACGGGGTTCATGTCGTGCGCGTGGTCAGACTCAATGGTGTAGCCCTGACAGGTGGTGAGCAGCAGGCCGTCCTCGGTCAATGTGCCAGTGGTCCAGCGGGGGCAGTCCACGCTCATCAAGGCGCCGGTGTAGCTTGTTTCGGTGCCAACGACCGGCGTGGGCCGCTGCAGTTCCGCTGCCGTGGAGAGCAGGGCGCAGCCCAGCAAGAACCCGCCCAGCGCCAGGCGCAGGCTTGCCTCGGGTCGTTCAAGACGGTACCGTACGGTGACTATACGCCTGCGTATGGAGGGATTTTCGTCAGCCATCAAGCGGACGACAAATCAGCAATTTGAACTGGCGTTCGGCCAGTTCATCGCGCAGGCCGGGGTCGATCGCGAGCGAGGTCGTGTACTCGCCGACCTGATAGAAATAGAGCGCACGGGCGCGGAGCAGGGCCTCCTGCTCGGTGAAATCAGCGGCCCGAAAGAGGCCCGCCAGATAGTCCACGCGCTGCTGGTCAACGGTGGCCACGGCCTGCGCGGCGAGTTTGTTGAAGCGCGCGAATTCGCGCATCGCGACATCGTGATGCGAGTCTTCAGTGTGCTGGGTGAAATCGATCACCGCCTTGATCTGACTGGCGGGATCGGCCACTTGCCGGGCGGCAAGGGCGGCGAGGAAAGACAGCTGCTGGTCGCGCCACCAGTCGACCATGGAACGCAGCAGTTCGTCGCGATTTTTGAAGTGCCAATAAAAGCTGCCTTTGGTCAGCTTTAGTTTGCGAGCAAGCACCTCCACCTTGATCTGGGAGATGCCACTGGCAAACAGCACGTCGAGCGCCTTGCGCAACCAGGCATCGCGGTCGAGAGGTTTTTTAGTGGTCGTCCGTACCATGCGCCAATTCTACGTGGCGATGAGCCGGATGCCAGCGCAGGGAAATGCCTCATCGCACGCCGGGGAGACGGCAATGAGCGGCGCCTGATTTGAGTTATTCATCTCCTGCAACACTGGCCTAATAGCGCGACGCCATCGCGCTCCTCCTGTGGCAATAGCCCCGGGGCGGTCTCCGCCCCGAAATTTTTTCCCCCGTTGTATCGCCCCCGGGCAGCGCTTAGGCTCGCCCGTACCATAAAAAACAGCTCGGGGGAGACGCGCATGACTGCAGCCGCTAACAAGGAAACTGTCCGCCACAATTTTGCCGAACTGGCGAAGGGTAACGGCGCGCCGCTGCTGGAGAGTCTGGATGACGACGTGCAGTGGACCATCATCGGGACCACCTGCCTGTCCAAAACCTTCAAGGGCAAACAGGACGTGATCGACGGCCTGCTGGTGCCGTTTCGGGAAGCGCTGGTCGATGGGCATATCCATATCCATGTGGACAACCTGCTGGCCGACGGCGATTTCGTGGTCGTGCAAGGTCATGGCGTAGCGATGACCAAGCGGGGTGTGGCTTACAACAACACCTACTGCTGGGTGTACCGCTTCGAGCAGGGCAAGATCAAGGCGCTGACCGAATATCTGGACACCGAACTGGTGACCCGCGCGTTCGGCTAGGCGCGTCGCTCAAGCGAGCAGCAGCGGCAACAGCGCGTCCATGCGGTCGACGAACGCATCGGGCGCGTAATCCCGCAGGTCGACGTTTGGCGAGTAGCCGTAGCTGACGCACAGCGCCCGCACCCCGGCCGCCTTGGCAGCCTTCAGATCGGCCAGTGAATCGCCCACCATCGCCGCGTGTTCGGCGCGGCCGCCCAGTCGTTCGATGGCGGTTTGCAGCGGCAGCGGGTCGGGCTTTTTCACCGGCAGCGAATCGCCCGACAAGGTCACCTCAAACCACTGCGCCAAATCGAGCGCGGCCAGCAGCGGCAGGGTAAAGCGTTCCGGCTTGTTGGTGACCACCCCCAGCCGAACGCCGGCCGCGTGTAACGCGCGCAAGGTCGCCAGCACGCCGGGATAAACCACCGTGCGCGTGGTCAGACCAGCTTGATAACTCAACTGCCAGGCGGCATAGGTCCGGGCAAAATCCTCGGCCTTGGCCTGCCCGTCCATCTCGCCGGTCAGACAGCGGTGGATCAGGCGCTCGGCGCCGTTGCCGATGTAGCCGCGGACGGCTTCCGCGCCGCGCGGCGGAAAACCGCAGGCGACCAACGCGCTGTCGGCCGCGTGCGCAATATCAGGCGCGCTATCGACCAGCGTGCCGTCGAGATCGAACAGCACGACGCGCGGGGAGGTGTTCACGCGCTACGACCCTTGGCGATTGCGGCGCGCATGGCGGCGATGGTGGTGGCGTAATCCCCGCCGTTGAAAATGGCCGAGCCGGCGACGAAGGTGTCGGCCCCGGCGGCGGCAATCTCGCCGATGTTGTCGACTTTCACCCCGCCGTCGATTTCCAGCCGAATCGGCAAGCCGGAGGCATCAATCAGCTGGCGCGCCTCGCGCAGCTTCGGCAACGCCGATGGAATAAAAGACTGCCCGCCAAAGCCCGGGTTGACCGACATCAACAGCACCATGTCGAGCTTGTCCATCACGTGACGCATGGCGTCCAACGGCGTCGCCGGATTGAACACCAGCCCCGCTTTGCAGCCCAGATCGCGCACC
>JALRCR010000134.1 GCA_023257255.1 Gammaproteobacteria bacterium
GACTGGCACAGACTGGTCGATGCCGAGTGGCCGCTGGAGCGCCTGACAGACTGGCAGCGCGCTTTCCTGCAGCCACAGAACGGCGAGCCCGCGCCGTCCTGGGCACCAGACTTGCTCGCGCTGGTCGCACGCCTTGCCGCCGGCCCTGCCGCCGCTCAGACGCTGGGTGATACCTTGCTGGACGGTAACGCGCGACGCCTTTGGGAGCGCGCGCTCGGTGAGACCGGCGTCGGCGCGGTAGATCTGGCGCTGGCCAGACTGCGCCTGCCCGAGCACGCCGAATTTGGCGCCGCGGTGCTGTGGGGCACGGCCGAGGCCATCGCCGCTTGCCCGCGTCCTTTTGTGCGCTTGCTGGGGCTGACGAACGCACGCTGGCCGCGCGCTCAGCGCGAAGATCCGCTGCTGCCGGCGCACCTCATAGACCCCGCCCTGCTCGACCCCGTGCCGCTGGCGGAACGCGATGCGCGCGACTTCCACACCCTGACGCGGCGCGCCGGTCGGGCTGTCGTGCTGTCGTTTAGCCGCCGCGCGGAGGATGGTCAGGAAGCCGGCAGAAGCCCGCTGCTGGACGGCTACCCCATCACCCCGCTGGCCCGTGCCCGCGTGCCTGCACACGCCGCGACCCCGGCGGATCGGCTGCTGGCCCGGCCGACGGAATTTCGCGCCTCGGCGCTGGGCCTCAGCGCGCGCAACTGCTGGGTGAACTGGCAAAAGGAAATCCTCACCGAACACGACGGGCTGCTGAGCGCCGGGCACCCGCTCATCGCGCAAGTGCTGGCCCGCCCGGTCTCGCCGTCGGCGCTCGTGCTCCTGTTGCGCAACCTGCCGGTCTACGTGTGGAAATACGCGCTCAACTGGCAGGCGCCGCGCGATCTGGAAGGCGCGCTCGAAGTCGCCAGCAACGACCTGGGGAGCCTGACGCACCTGATGCTCGAGCATGCGCTGACGCTGGGCGGCGCGCTGCCCGTCACGACGGAGACGGCGGATGCGCTGCTCGACCGGGCGCAGGCCGCGGCGGAAGCCGACTGGCTGGCCCAGCGTCCGCTGCCCACGCCCGAACTGTGGCGGCTGGCCTGTCAGGAAGCACGACGGATGGCGCAGGTCAGCCTGCTGCTGGTGGAAGGCGCGCTGACCGAAGCCCGCTCCCGCGCAAGCTGGCCGGAACTGCGCTTTGGTGCGCCGGACAAAGCCACCCCGGCCGATGCCCCGTGGGACACCACCGCGCGGGTGCTGATTCCGGGCCTGGAGGTCGCGATTACAGGCAGCATCGACCGCCTGGACCTGTTGCAGCTGCCCGACGGCGGCCAGCGTGCCGTCATTACCGATTTCAAAACCGGCCGGCTGCCGGATAAGGCCGGCACCCAGATGCTGAAAGGTGGCGCCGAAGTGCAGCGGCTGGTGTACAGCTTCGCGGTTCAGGCGCTGCTGCGGCTGGCGCCAGAGGCCATCGAACCCGCCCTGCTCTACCCGCGAGCGCTGCAACGTCTGCTGTTTCCGGCGTCGCCAGACGCCGCCAGCGAGGTGCTGAAAGACGCCATTCAACATGCGCGCGAGTTGCTCCGGGCCGGCGCCGCCGTGCCGGGCGCCGGCACCTGGGATCCCCCACGGGGAGACGAATTCCGCTGCGCGCTGCCCGCCGGCCACGCGCGTGGCTATCGCGGCCGCAAAGAAGCCGCCGCCACCGCCCGACTGCAGCCGCTGGAGGCCTTATGGCAGCACCCCTAGATACCGCGGTCGTCCAACCGTTGGCCGACCGCGACGCCCGCTACCGCGCCCTGCACGATCACGCGCATACGCTGCTGGTCGAAGCCGGCGCTGGCACGGGCAAAACCACCTTGCTCGCCGGACGCATCGCCATGCTGCTCGCGAGCGGCATTGCGCCCCGACAAATTGCCGCGATTACCTTCACGGAGAAAGCGGCTGCAGAGCTGAAACTCCGCGTGACGCGCTACACACGCCAACTGGCAGACGGCACGGTCCCGGCAGAATTGGCGCAACTGCTGGAGGGTCCCCTCAGCGCAAGCCAAAGCGCGCAGCTCAAACGCGGTCTGGACGACCTGGCGGCGCTCACCGTCAGCACCATTCATGCGTTTTGCCAGCAGCTGATTCGGCCCTATCCGGTGGAGGCCGCGATCGACCCCGGCGCCAGCGTGCTGGATGCCAACCACGGCGGCATCGCCAGAGAACGCCTGCTGCAGCGTTTCCTGCTTGATGCCCTCGGCCAGACGGCGGCGTTTCCCTATCTCACCGCCCTGTTTCGCCACGATGCCAGCGGCGCGCTCCGCAAGCTGACGACCATGGCCGACGCTCGCGCGGCGCAGCGCGACGCCACCCCTCACCACACCGAGGCGGCCCTGCTCGACGGCGAACTGCAGGCGCTAGGCGCAGCCAGCGAAGCGCTGCGCGAGTGGCAGGCGGCGCGCCTTGCCGAGGGGCTAAGCCTGCCCGCGGCGCAGCGCTTTGCCGACGACTGGGCCAAGGGTGCCGAAATCTACCGCACGGCGCTGGCACGCGGCGCCCCGGCAGACGCGCTGGTGACGCTGGCGCTGGAGCCGCCCGCCGCGCTCCCGCTGACCCAAAACAGCACGCCGCTCGTGTGGCAGCTAAAAGGCAAATGGCAGGCGCTGATCAAGACCATCCGGGGCGGCACCAAGGCCGCCGCCGACCGCGAGGGCGGCGAGATTTCAGACGCCGGCAAAGCGCTGCACGAGCGCGTATCCGAAAGCTGGCTCACCCTGCAGGAACGGATCAGCGCGCTCGCTGCGCAGCGTCTGATGGACGAGCTGCAGGGCTTTCTCGACCAGTACGCCACCCACAAGTCGGCGCGCGCCGAAATCGACTTCGAAGATCTGCTGCTCACCGCCCGCCGCCTGCTCAACACCCAGCCGGCGGTGCGTGCGGCGCTGGCGGCGCGCTATCAGCACGTGCTGGTCGATGAGTTCCAGGATACGGACCCCCTGCAGGTCGCCATCCTGTGGCTGCTGTGCGGCGACGGCGATCCGGCGGGCAACTGGCAGGCGCAAACCCTGCGCCCCGGCGCACTGTTCTGTGTGGGTGATCCCAAGCAAGCGATCTATCGGTTTCGCGGCGCCGACATCAACACCTATCAGGCGGCGCGCGATGCCATCGCGCAGTCCCCGCTGGGCGAGCGCCTGTTTATCACCACCAACTTCCGCTCGGACGAGCCGATAATCCGCTGGGTAAACGACGCCTTCGCCGGGCCGCTGGCGGCCGAAGGGCAGCCCGGTTTCGTTGCTTTGGAAGCCAGAACCCTGCCGCCTGCGGACGCCGGCAATCTGCACGTGCGCAGCTTTATGCTCAGCAGCGAACGGCCAGTCGGCGAAAACGACGAGCAGGCGCAGGACGCGCTGCGCGAGCAGGAAGCCGCAACGGTCGCGGCGCTCTGTGGGCGGCTGATCGGCGAGTTGGTGATTGATGAACAGGGTGTCTCGCGGCCCCTTGCCCCGCGCGACGTCGCGCTGCTGACCCAGACCGGCACCGAACTCTGGCGCTACGAACGGGCGCTGGAGGCGCAGGGAATTCCCATCGTCAGTCAGGCCGGGAAAGGCTTCTTTCACCGGCAGGAAGTGCAGGATCTGATCAACCTGACCCGCGCGCTGGCCGAACCGCGCGATACGCTGGCGCTCGGGGCGTTTCTGCGCGGACCCTGCGTGGGTTTGAGCGATCAGGCGCTGCTCGACATCACGCTGGCGCTGGCACGCGCCGCACCCGATGTGCGCAAGCCGGTCTTGCGCCTGTGGACTCCGCTGGAGGCGATCGAACATCCGCAGGCCCGCGAGGTGCTGGACACGCTACAGACCTTGGCGCGACGGGCGCGCCGCACCACGCCCTATCTGCTGCTCGCCGAGGCGGTGGATGCGCTCAACCTGCGCGCCGTCTTGCTCAACCGTCATCCGACCAGCCCCGAGCGGGCGCTGGGCAATGTGGACCGCCTGCTGGAACTGGCGCGTCCCTGGGACAGCGCTGGCCTGCGCGCATTTGCCCACTATCTGCGTGCGCGCTGGGAAGACGCCGACGCCGAAGTGGAAGCCCGCGCTGATCTGCACGAGAACGCCGTTCATCTCATCACCGCCCACTCGGCCAAGGGGCTGGAATGGCCGGTGGTGGTGCTAATCAACAGCTTCAGCAAAACCCACAACAAGACCGACCCCGTGCTGCTCGACCGGGCATCGCAGGCGCTGGTAGCGAAACTGGGCCCCGTGCCGTCGCAGGCCTACACCAATCTGAAAGCACACGAAAAAGACGAACTGGCCCGCGAACGGGTGCGCCTGCTTTACGTGGCCTGCACCCGTGCCAAACATCTGCTGTTAGTGCCGCTGCTCGATCCGAAAACCGATTCGTGGTTTAGCAAGGCCGGCGTCACGATTGGTGCCGAGACCGTGCTGGTCCCGCTTGATGAACCGCAGTGGCCGTTGGCCGCTTGGACCGGCGCGCCGCCAACAGCGCCAGATGCCACGGTGACCGAAAACACGCAGAGCGCCGCCGATTTCGCCGCCGAAATCGCGCTAATCGCGGCACGCACACTGCAGCTTTCCTGGCATCGTCCCAGCCTGCACGAGGGCTCGGAGACACTCGCAGATGCGCCGCTGTTTGATGAGGACTTACCCGAGGAATTGCCGGCCGCCGGGATCATCGGTGGCACAGAGCGCGGCAACACGCTGCATCTGCTGATGGAGGAGCTAGTTGCGGGCTTGCTGGCGCCGATCCCTGAGGCGATTGGCGAGCGCGTGCAGCACCTAATCGCGCAGGCCGACCCCACGCAGCCGCTGGATGCCGAAGAACTCACCCGCACCGTGTGCCGAACGCTGGTGCTGCCGGAAGTGGCAAGCGCGTGGCCGCGACTGCAGGCCGAGTTCACCACCTTTGCGAGCGAGCTTCTTGATGGCCAGGAAATCCTCACCCGCGGAATCGCAGACGCCCTGGTGGTGGACGAACAGGGCCACATCACGGCTGTTTTCGACTGGAAAAGCGACGTGGCGCCGACCGCGCTGGTGAAAAGCCGCTACGTCGAACAGGTACGCGACTACCTGCGTGCCACCGGCGCGACGCAAGGTTTTGTGGTGTACATGACGCCGGGTGACGTTGACGTGGTCAGCCTGGAACGCGCGAGCTAGACAGATGATCCTCGCGATACTGCCGCGGGCGCGCCGAAGCGGTTAGGCCCGTAGCGCGAGCGGCGCGGGTCAGGTGCTTCCAGATGCCGGCGCAGGCGCGGGCCCACGGCAGGCGCCGATGCGCGAATTGTTTGGTGCCAGAACGATGCAGCGGCAAAAGCGCTTGCGCGGTCCGCGCCTACTTGCGCTCCTGCCTTTCACGGCCAGGCGTGTCATCTTGATGCTCGTCGTGCGCCTCCTCTTCGTCCTCTTCGTCGCGCCATACCTCGTCGGCCCAGACCTGCGCCTCTGCGCGATCTATAAGACCCTCTTCGAACAGATAGGCCCAGCGAGTTTGTTCGACGTCTTTCAGGCAGAACGTCCACCAGGCCTGCACGATTTGGCGCGCAGCCGCGCGAGGCGCAAGCTCGGCGGAGCAATGACCGATCACGTTGTCGCAGCATCCGGCGCCCTCGTCAGAATCGCGCGAGACGGTCACCACATAACGCTCGAAACCCGGCACGCGAAACAGGTGATAGGCCTCTGGCCAGCTGAGCCCGGGCCCGCTGTCGGCCCAGTTGAGACAGAATAAAAAATCAGCGGCGAAGCGCAGGCGGCCAACCGGTTCCGCGCGGCCAAAGGCATGGCGACCGAAGTTCACCTCGCCATCCTCGTCCACGACGCTGAACTGCGGGAGCTCATCCTGCGTCCACTCCAGGAGGACCTGTGCAACGGCAACCTCAAGGCGCGGCACGAAGGCCTCTTCAGACACGCCCATGGCGTCGAATACAGCCTCCAACGAAGGATCTTCATGACCCAGAAAGTAGGCTTCAAGGATGCGCTGGTCCGCATGGGCCAGCAGGGAAATCAGGTCGGCGGTCATGTTTCATCTCCTGGTTAGCGGGGTACGACGGGCTGTGAGCGCCGGCGTGCCGGGTTAACGCGGGGCGCCAATTGATGCCCGACCCGGCCTTGCACGCAGCGGCCGAGTCGTTTGCTGTGAAGGGCGGTGTGATGCCAATCTCACCATCCGACATCACGCTGTGTGGCCTCAAAGATCCGTGTTTATGGTTTACATGACGATCGGTGCGCTTGCGGTCGTCAGTCCCTGAAGCGCCGTGCGCCAGACGCTGGCGGCGCCCCATCCGCAGGCTAATCCCACGCGTAGTCGGGGTCGTCCATGTAGGCTTTTTCCTGCGCCCGCGCGAGCCGCATGCAGTAGAGCGTGACGCCGCGAATCAGGCCGCTGTTGTCGGGCGCGTGGAGATGCGCATTCACCAAAAGCGTCAACGCATCCTCCGCCGCACTGGTGGCGTCGAGCAACACCACTTCGCCGCGCCAGGCGCGAAAGCCTTCGTCACTGGCCGGGCCCAGACAGTCCGCATAGCGCACGCCTTGCGCGTCCAGCCAGTCGATAACCCGTTGCCGGACAATGGCAAAACTCATCCCGGGCGGTAGCCCGGTCTGCGAATCGCTGGGCGGTACCTCGTCCTCGAGGGCGCTGTCCGCCTCGTCCACTTCGAGCGGTTCCTCGTCGAATTCGATTGGCTCGTCGTCGTACTCCAAAGGCGGAAAGTCAATGTAGAAGACATCGCGCTGCCAGGCGCGCGCGAGGGCATCGACATGCGGAAGGACTCGGGGCATGGCGGCTCCTGATGACGGCCGGCAGAGCGCCGGGATGCCCCTAGTGTGGCAGGCGTCGGGCGCAGGCCATGAGCCTTTGGCGTGGGGCATAGCGCGGCGGCTTCTGCCAGAATCGCCGGCAACAGGCGCTTCAATAGCGCCCGGACGCAATCACGCAGGAAAGATCTCGTGCCGTGCTCCACCGCCATCGATCCCCGCACCGTGCAGGCTTATCGGGACACGGACTACCTCGTTTTCGCGAACCCTGTCTTTGTGTTGCGGGTTGATCGGCCGAGCCCACCGCTGGATGCGGTCCACCGCCGCGCGGGCGTTAAGTGCAGTGCCTTCATCTCTGCCTGCAATCCGTATAGCCAGCAACTGGAGGCAAGCATGAACGTCGCACGTGAGCGCGCGCTGACGGCCGAACTCACGCGACGCGGCCTGCAGTACATCGACGGGCTTGGGCAGCATCCCTCAAACCACTGGCCGGGCGAAGCGAGCGTGCTGGTGCTGGGACTGTCCGATGCCGAGGCGCGGGCGCTCGCCGCGCGTTACGCACAAAACGCGCTGCTGTGGACGGGGGCCGATACGGCGGTAGAACTGGTGCTGCTGCGCTGAGCGTGCAGCGACGCAAGCCAGACGAAGGATGAAGAAGGCGTAGCGGAACGGGGCATGCGACCTCCGGCTGGAGGTCGGCTTGCGGGTATCGCCGCCGGGGGGGCCGTAGACCCGCCCGGTGGCTCGCCGGCGCCTTGCGCGCCGGCGTATCGGACTTAGCGCTTGTTCGCCGCCGCGATGACCACTTCCGAGACGCTGCGCGGAACCGGATCGTAGTGCGAGAACTCCATCGTGAACGAGGCGCGACCCGAGGTCATGCCGCGCAGGTGACCGATGTAGCCGAACATTTCCGACAGCGGCACGTTGGCCACCACGGCGATGTTGGTGCCGCGCTCCAGCTGGTCCTGAATCATGCCGCGACGACGGTTCATGTCGCCGATGACATCGCCGAGGTAGTCGCCCGGGGTGACGGTTTCCACCTTCATCACGGGTTCCAGCAGGATGGGGCCGGCCTTGCGCATGGCTTCACGGAAGCAGGCCTTGGCGGCAATTTCGAAGGTCAGCGCGTTGGAGTCCACATCGTGGTAGCTGCCGTCGACCAGCGTGGCCTTGAAGTCCACCGTCGGGTAGTGCGCCAGCACGCCGTCTTCCATCTGCATCTGCAGGCCTTTGTCGACCGACGGCACGTATTCCTTCGGCACCGAGCCACCGACGGTGACGTCTTCGAAGGTGTAGCCGGCGCCGCGCTCCTGCGGCTCGAACTTGATCCACACTTCCGCGAACTGGCCGGAACCGCCGGTCTGCTTCTTGTGGGTGTACTGTTCCTGAATGCTCTGGGTGATGGTTTCGCGGTACGCCACCTGCGGTTCGCCCATGATGCCTTCTACGCCAAACTCGGTGCGGATGCGGTCGAGGGTCACTTCGATGTGCAGTTCGCCCATGCCGCGCAGCAGGGTTTCGCCGGTTTCGCGGTCGGTTTCCAGACGCAGCGAGGGATCGGCGCGCACCATCTTGCCGAGCGCCGTGGTGAACTTCTCCTGTTCGGCCTTTACCTTCGCCTTCAGCGCGACGCTGATGACGGGCTCGGGGAAGCGCATCCGCTCCAGCACCACCGGGGCGTTGGAGTCGCACAGGGTGTCGCCGGTTTCGGTTTCAGCCAGCGAGACCAGCGCGACGATGTCGCCAGCGCGGGCTTCTTCGATGGGGTTCGCATCCTTGGCAAACATTTCCACCATGCGGCCGATTTTTTCGCGCTTGCCGCGGGTGGTGTTCATCACCGAAGCGCCCTTGGTCAGCACGCCCGAGTACACGCGGATAAAGGTCAGCGCGCCGTAGGCGTCGTTGATCACCTTGAAGGCCAGCGCGGCGAAGGGTTCGTCATCGGAGCAGGCACGTTCGCCGTTCGGCGTACCGTCGGCGTCCACGGTGTTGATCGAGGCCACGTCGGTCGGCGCCGGCAGATAGTCGACCACCGCGTCCAGCACCTGCTGCACGCCCTTGTTCTTGTAGGAGGAACCGCAGAGCACCGGCGTGAAGGCCGAGGTCAGCGTGCCCTTGCGCAGGCAGGCGCGGAGGGTTTCCTTCGACGGAATCTCGCCGTCCAGATAGGCCTCCATCGCCGCTTCGTCCATTTCCACGCAGGTGTCGACGAGTTCCGTCCGGAACTTTTCGATCTTGGACAGCAGCTCGCGGTCACTGGGCACGGTGATGTCCAGCACATCGGCCATGTTCTCGGTGATGTCGAGAATCTTCCACTCGGCGTCCTTGTCGTCGGACTCCCAGACCAGGGCCTTCATCTCGACCAGATCGACGACGCCCAGGAACTTGTCCTCGATGCCGATCGGCAGCTGCAGGGGCAGCGCGACGATAT
>JALRCR010000135.1 GCA_023257255.1 Gammaproteobacteria bacterium
TCGCAGCAGGATGCCTTCTTGCCGCACATCGAGGACGGCACCATCACGTTTGTCGGGGCGACCACCGAAAACCCGGCGTTTGAGCTGAATAACGCGTTGCTGTCGCGGCTGCGGGTGTACGTGCTGCGCTCGCTGGAGCCCGAGGCGATCGTCAGCGTGCTGGACCGCGCGGTCGCCGTGTTGCGTGATGAGGCGGCAGTCGACATCACGCCCGAGGCGCTCGCCGCGCTGGCCGCCGCCGCCGATGGCGATGCCCGCCGTGCGCTCAACCTGCTGGAACTGGCCGTGGGTCACGCCGGCGGCGCGCCGATGGATCGCCCCTTCATTGAGGCCTTTGTGGGCGGCGCCGGCACGCGGCGCTTCGACAAAGGCGGCGACGCCTTCTACGACCAGATTTCGGCCCTGCACAAGTCGGTGCGGGGCACCGATCCCGACGCTGCTTTGTACTGGTTTGCGCGGATGATCGACGGCGGCTGCGATCCGCTCTACATCGCGCGGCGCGTGGTGCGTATGGCGATCGAAGACATTGGCATTGCCGACCCGCGCGCGCAGCAAATTGCGCTGGACGCCTGGGATACCTTCGAGCGACTTGGCGCACCGGAAGGCGAACTCGCGATTGCACAGGCGGTGGTGTACTGCGCGGTCGCCGCCAAGAGCAATGCGGTCTATGCCGGACTTAAGCGCGTGCGCGAAGACATCGAACGCCACGGCTCTCTGCCGGTGCCCGACCATCTGCGCAATGCGCCCAGCGCGCTGGCCCGCTCGCTGGGGCACGGCAAGGATTATCGCTACGACCACGACGAGCCCGACGCCCACGCCACCGGTCAGACCTTTTTGCCTCCAGTGCTCGCCACTCGCCGCTACTACCAGCCGGTCGGGCGCGGGCTTGAGATCAAGATTGCCGAGAAGCTCCGCTATCTGCGGGGCGAGCGCGAGCCTGGCGACGGGCGGAGCGGCTGAGCGATGTTCTCCTGGCAAAGTCTGGGCGTCATTGCGCTGGGCGGTGCCATCGGCGCAATTGCGCGCCACGTCGTGGTGCTGGCGCTAGCGGGCGCAACCCGCGCCGGGCTGCCTTGGGGCGTGCTGGTGGCCAACGTCAGCGGCTGTCTGGTCGCCGGGCTCGTGTTTGTGCTGCTGAGCGAACGGCCGGGTGTTGATCCTCTCTGGCGGCTGCTGGTCGCGGTGGGATTTCTCGGCGCATTCACCACCTTCTCGGCGTTTTCGGTCGACACGCTGGTCCTGATGCAAAGCGGGCAACTGGCCCGCGCGGCCGTCAACGTGCTGGCCAATCTCGTGCTCTGTCTGGGCGCCTGCGGTCTCGGCATGTGGCTGGCTCGGCAGCTTTGACTGATACCGCGCGGTACTAAAGCGTCGCGTTCGCTCGTTATAATTCCCGAACCTTGCCTAACACGGCCGCACGGCCTGCTGGACCCATCATGCTCGATCCCCAGACTCTCCGCGCCAATCCCGAAGCGGTGGCGCTGGCCCTCGCGGCCCGCGGCTACACGCTGGATCTCGAAACCTATCAGTCGTTTGAAACCCGCCGCAAAAAGCTGCAAGTCGACACCCAGACCCTGCAGGCGGAGCGCAACGCCAAAAGCAAATCCATCGGTCAGGCCAAGGCGCGGGGCGAAGACATCGAACCGCTGAAGGCCTCGGTGGCAGACCTGGGCGAACGGCTGTCGGCCTGTGAAGAGGCGCTGGAAGCGCTGCAGATCGAGTTCGAAGATTTTCTCGCCCACGTGCCCAATATTCCTCACGCCTCGGTGCCGCGTGGCCAAAGCGAGGCCGACAACGTTGAGGTTCGCCGCTGGGGCACGCCGCGTGAGTTCAGCTTCACCCCGCGCGACCATGTCGATCTGGGCGCGCTGCACGGTGAAATCGATTTTGAAGCCGGCGCCATGCTGGCCAGCAGTCGCTTTTCGGTGATGTCGGGCGCCATTGCCCGACTGCATCGCGCGCTGATCCAGTTCATGTTGGATCTGCACACCACCGAGCACGGTTATCGCGAAGTGTATGTGCCTTATCTGGTCAACGAGCGCGCCCTGCGCGGCACCGGCCAATTGCCCAAGTTTCGCGAAGATCTGTTCGAGATTCCGAAGCAGGGCCTGTTCCTGATCCCGACCGCCGAAGTGCCGGTAACCAATCTGGTTCAGGATCAGATTCTCGATGCCGCCACGCTGCCCAGGCGCTATGTGTGCCACACGCCGTGTTTCCGCAGCGAGGCTGGCTCCTACGGGCGCGACACCCGCGGCATGATTCGCCAGCACCAGTTTGAGAAGGTCGAGATTGTGCAGCTTGTGGCGCCGGCCGAGTCCTGGGCGGCGCACGAGGCGCTGACCGCCCACGCCGAAACCGTGCTTCAGCGTCTGGGCCTGCCGTATCGCACGATGGCCCTATGCACCGGCGACATGGGCTTTTCGTCGGCCAAGACCTATGACCTTGAAGTCTGGCTGCCCGGCCAGCAGGCGTATCGGGAGATTTCTTCCTGCAGCAACTTCGAGGATTTTCAGGCCCGCCGGCTCAAGGCGCGCTGGCGTAATCCCGAAACAGGCAAGCCAGAGCTGCTGCATACGCTGAACGGATCCGGGGTTGCGGTGGGCCGCGCACTGGTCGCGGTACTCGAGAACTATCAGCAGGAAAACGGCGCAGTTCTGGTGCCCGAAGCTTTGCAGCCTTACATGGGTGGTAAGACCGTCCTCACGCCGCCGGCGGCGTGAGGTAGGACATGCCGTGCTGGTGTTTCTGTAGGTGCGGCGCGTGCGCCGCGATAGTTTCTGGCGTGCTCGTCAAAGTGATTCGCGGCGCACGTGCCGCTGCTGCCGGGGCGCAGGGGTGACCCCCTAGACCGCGGACATCAGCAAGGCCACCACGCCCAGCACGACCAGCAGCGGCAACAGGGCAGCCTGCCAGTCGCTAGCGCTGCCTTTCGGCGTGTTGGTCAAGATTTCTTTCGCCCGCGGCGCCAGCACCAGAATCATCATGCCCAGCGCGACGGCAGAGGCAATTTTCATCCAGTCCATGGGTGCGCCCTCCGGCAGGGTGGTTGCGCCGCCCGGCCTGACGCCGGGCGGCGGGTATCAGGCCTAGTCGTCGCTGCGGGCGATGCCCAACAACTGCAACAGGCTGACGAACAGGTTGAAAATGTTGAGGTAAAGGCTGATGGTCGCCATCACGTAGTTGGTCTCCCCGCCGTTGATGATGCGGCTGGTGTCGAACAGGATGAAACCGCTCATCAGCAGCACCACCGCGCCCGGAATGACCAGCGACATCACCGGCATCTGCAGGAAGATGTTCAGCAAAGAGGCGCCGAGCACCAGCAACATCCCGACGAACAGAAAACCGCCCATGAAGCTGAAGTCCCGTCGCGTGGTCAGGGCATAGGCCGACAGACCGAGGAAAATCACCCCGGTGCCGCCCAGCGCCATCATTACGGTCTCGGAGCCATTCGGCAGTTTCAGGTACTGGGTCAGCATCGGGCCGAGGCCAAAGCCCAGCAGGCCGGTGATGGCGAAGACCACCCCGAGGCCGGCGGCAGAGTGTGCCGTGCGCGGCAGGACGAACCAGATCAGGCCGATGGCGACCAGATTGGCCACCAGCGCCAGCCCATGGCCCACGCCCAGCGCCATCGAGAGGCCGCTGGTCAGGGCGCTGAACAACAGCGTCATGGACAGCAGGCTGTAGGTGTTGCGTAGCAGTTTGTTACCGGCCAGCGCGGCACTGGCCTCACGTGGCGAAATAACAGTGGTAGGCATTGCTTTACTCCTTGGTAATCGGGTTGAGGCCAGCGGCCGGCATGGCGCGCTAACCTCGTGCCTAAAGAGTACGGGCAGGCGCCGAAAGTTCAACTACAGGCGTGGCGGGGGATCTCTGGCCCGTAGGGGTTGTAGGTCGCGGCCGGGGCGGGCACTCTTGCGGGCTGAGGCCGGGCTTACCGGCGTCCCGCGCGTAGCGGTCATGCGGGTCGGCGCAGCGATGACGCCCGGCCAGCTTCCACCATTCGAGATGGCGCCCCTCATAGCGCAGCTGCCAGCGTGACGATGAATCCCTTGCGCGCCTACCTGCACCGCCGTCCGCGTCTCGATTTTTTGATCGTGGGCGCCGAGAAAGCCGGCACCACGGCGCTATTCGCCTACCTGCGCACGGTGCCCGGCCTTTATCTGCCGCTCATCAAGGAACTTGGCTTCTTCGACCGCGACGAGCGCTATCGCAATGGCAGCGATTTTTCAGCCCTGCATCGCTGGCTGCTGCCTGCGCCGCGCGGGGCCTTGCTGGGCGAGGCGACGCCAACCTATTTGATGAACCCGCACTGTCTTCAGCGGATCCATGACTACAACCCGGCGATCAAGGTCATCGCCATCCTGCGCTCGCCCGTGCGGCGCGCCCATTCGGCCTGGAACTACCGCCGTGCACGGCTGCGCGACAGCCGCGATTTCATGACCGCCGTGCGGGTCGAGATTGAATCCGGCGGGGACTTGGCCGTCGCGCGCGAGAATAAGTACCGTTATGTCGGCGCAGGGCTCTACGCGGCGCAAATTCGCGAAGCCATGCGCTTGTTTCCGCCCGCGCAGCTCCTGCTGATGAAGTACGAGGACTTCAACCGCGACCAGCCGGCGCACGTCCGCGCCGCCGTGCGGTTTCTGGGTGGGCCGGAAAATTTTGAGCTGCAGCGGCTGCGCCGCGTGAACGTGTGGCGCTATCAGCGACCGCTGGCGCGCGAGGAGTTCGACGCCCTGCTGCCGCATTACCTGGCGGACATCGCCGAGGTCGAGGCCCTGACCGGCTGGGACTGTGCGGATTGGCGCCGCTACGAGGACGGCCCGCAAGGCTGATTACGTCCGGAGGCCGGGCGGGCATAATCCGGCGCAAGGACCATCCGGAGGCGAGGACTGATGATCGACAAGCGCTGTCGGACGCTCGCGGACATGCTCGCGCAGTGCCCTGATTTACACGACGGGGCGGTGCTGCTGGCCGGGGGCTTTGGCGATGCCGGCGTGCCCGTGCTGCTGCTGGAAGCCATCGCCGAACTCGGCCTCAAAGACCTCATCGTGGTCAGCAACAACGCCGGCGCCGGCGAGCGGGGGCTCGCTCGCCTGCTGCGCTCGGGCAGCGTGAGCCGGATTATTTGTTCCTTCCCGCGTTCGGCCGGTTCGGTGGTGTTCGAGGAACGCTACGACGCCGGCCTGCTGGCGCTGGAAGTCGTGCCGCAGGGCACGCTGGCCGAGCGGCTGCGCGCCGGGGGCGCCGGCATTCCCGCCTTCTACACGCCCACCGCCTACGGCACCGAACTGGCCGCGGGCAAGGAAATCCGCGAATTCGACGGCCGACACTATGTGATGGAGCGGGCGATTCGCGGCGATGTGGCGCTCATCCACGCCGCCACCGGCGACCGCTGGGGCAACCTGACCTACGCCATGACGGCGCGCAATTTCAATCCGGTGATGGCGACCGCCGCGCGCAGCACGCTGGCCGAGGTGCGGCATTTTGTGGAGGTAGTGCCGCCTGAAGCGGTGGTCACGCCGGGCATTTTTGTACACAGCATGCTGGAGGTGGGCGCATGAGCAAACCGCTGTCCCCCGACGACATCGCGGCCCGCGTGGCCGAAGACCTGCCCGACGGCGCCTACGTCAATCTCGGCATCGGCATGCCGATGCGGGTGGCCGAATTCCTGCCGCCCGATCGGGAGTGCGTGTTGCATTCGGAGAACGGTCTGCTGGGCATGGGCCCGGCGCCTGCCCCCGGCGCTGAAAGCCCGGACCTCATCAACGCCGGCAAGCAGCCGGTGACCGTGCTGGCGGGCGGCGCGTTTTTTCACCATGCGGATTCTTTTGCCATGATTCGCGGCGGCCACATCGATGTGTCGATCCTGGGCGCCTATCAGGTGGCGGCCAATGGCGATCTGGCGAACTGGGCCTTGCCCGGGGCCAAGGCGCCGGCGGTGGGCGGGGCGATGGATCTGGTGGCCGGCGCGAAGCAGGTGTGGGTGATGCTCGCGCAGCAGGTCGGCAAGGACGGCGCACCGCGCATCCTCGAGCGCTGCAGCCTGCCGCTGACCGGCCCGGCTTGCGTCGATCGCATTTACACAGATCTGGCGGTGCTTGAGATCACGACGGACGGACTGCTGGTCACCGACCTGCTGGAAGGTTTGAGCGAAGCCGAGCTGCAGGCCACGGTCGGGGCGCCGCTGCGTTTTGCGCCGGGCTGTCGACGACTCCGCGCGAGCGCGGCCTGATGGCGGACTACCTGCCGGTCCCGGCGGGCACACACCCGCCGAATCACAGCCCGACCTATCGCTCGACGGCGCTGCGGGCGCCGCAGCTGCCGGCGATTCGTCTGCCGGCGTCCGCGCTTGAATACGCCGGCCCGCAGGTAGGCGCCGCCCATCTGCAGCCGGGCGGTGCCGACCTGACCGCCGGCGGCAAAGCGCAGGGTCAACGCATCCTCATTCACGGGCGCATCAGCGACGAGCAGAACCGTCCGGTTGCCCATAGTTTGGTAGAAATCTGGCAGGCCAATGCCGCCGGCCGCTATCGCCACGACGGCGACCAGCACGACGCGCCGCTCGACCCGCACTTCAGCGGCGCCGGCCGCGTGCTGACCAACGCCAACGGCGAGTACGAGTTTCTGAGCATCGAACCCGGCGCCTATCCCTGGGGCAATCACGCCAACGCCTGGCGCCCGAAGCACGTGCATTTTTCGCTGTTCGGGCCGGCCTGGGCCTCGCGGCTGGTGACGCAAATGTATTTCGAAGGCGACCCGCTGCTGCCCCTCGATCCGATTTTTATGAGCGTGCCCGACGCCGCCGCCCGCCGGCGGCTGGTCGCGCCGTTTGATGTATCGCGCACGCAACCCGGCTTTGCGCTGGCCTGGCGTTTCGACATCGTGCTGCGCGGGCCGCAGGACACGCCCTTCGAGTCCGCGCCGCATGGCTGAGCTCACGCCTTCGCAAACCGTCGGGCCGTTTTTTCATCTGGGCCTTACGTGGCCGCGCGTGCCCGCTACAGTCGGCAGCGTCATCCTCAGCGGTCAGGTGTTGGACGGCGTCGGCGCAGCGGTGCCGGACGCCCTGCTCGAACTGTGGCAGGCAGACGCCGCCGGCGCGCCGCAGCCGCAGGGCGGGCTGCAGCGCGTGGCGGTGGACGGCGACGGGCGTTTTAGTTTTTCGATCGTGAAGCCCGGCGCGGCGGGCACCGCGGCACCGCATCTGATGCTGGCGGTCTTTGCCCGCGGCCTGCTGCGGCAGGTGCATACCCGCATTTATTTTCCCGAAGACGGCGCCCTGCACGCCAGCGATTCGGTGCTGCAACGCGTGCCTGCGGCGCGCCGGGCGACGCTGCTCGCGCAGCGCGACGGTGCGGGCTTGCGCTTCGACATCCACCTGCAGGGACCGCAAGAGACGGTGTTCTTCGATGTCTGAGCTAACGCTGCCCGACCGCGTGCAGGTGGGGATAGTCGGTGCCGGGCCGGCGGGCCTCTTGCTCGGGCTGCTGCTGGCAGAGGCCGGGATCAGTTGCGTGATGCTCGAGCGCCAAAGCCGGGCCCATGTGGAAGGACGCATCCGTGCCGGCGTGCTGGAACCCGGCAGCGTCGATCTGCTGGCGCGCGCCGGCGTCGCGGCCCGCCTTGCCCGCGAAAGCCTGCGCCACGCGGGCGCCGAGATCGCATTTGGCGAGCGGCGATTGCGCCTCGACTTCGAGCAACTGACCGGGCAGCACGTGACGGTTTATGGCCAGACCGAACTGACGCGCGACCTCATCGCGGCGCATCTGGCGCGAGAGAGCGCACTTTTTTTCGAGGCCCCGGTCGAGGCGCTGCACGATCTGGACGCTGCGCATCCGCAGATCGAATGTCTGTGGCAGGGCGAGCAGCGTCGCGTGGTCTGTGACTTCATCGCCGGCTGCGACGGCTATCACGGGGTCGCGCGCGCCAGCATCCCGGCGCAGGCGCGCCGCGAGTTCAGCACGCGCTATCCGGCGGGCTGGCTGGGCTTGCTGTGCGATACGCCGCCGGTCGCCAACGAACTCATCTATGCCCGCCACGCGCGCGGCTTTGCGCTGTGCTCCATGCGCTCACCCACCCGCAGCCGGTACTACATCGAGGTGGCGGAAGACGAGGCAGTCAGCGATTGGCCCGAGTCGCGCTTCTGGGAGGAACTTGCCCGGCGCCTGCCGGCCGAGGTGGCGAATGCGCTTGTCACCGGGCCTGCGCTGGAAATGAGCATCGCGCCGCTGCGCAGCGTGGTCAGCGAACCGCTGCGCCACGGGCGTCTGCTGCTGGCCGGTGACGCCGCGCACATCGTGCCGCCGACCGGCGCCAAGGGACTCAACCTCGCGCTGCGCGATGTCGCACGACTGGCGTCCGCCCTGCAGGCGTTTTTGCGCGCCGATCACGAAGCGCCGCTGCGTGACTACTCGGCCGCCGCGCTGGCTGAGGTCTGGCAGGCGGTGCGCTTTTCCTGGTGGTTTACGCATCTCACGCATCGGCTGGCCGGGGACGAATTCGCCGCGCGCCTGCAGGAGGCCGAGTTTGCGCAGCTCTGTGCCTCGCGCGCCGCGCAGCAGGCGCTGGCCGAGCAATACGTCGGGCTGCGTTGAAGGAATCCCGCCTCATGAGTTGGTCTACCTCTCCCGATTTCCTCACCGTCTGCTCGGGCGGCCTAGCCCTTGAGGCCTGCTTTGCGGGCCCCGCGCTGCTGAAGCACATGCTGGCCTTTGAAGTCGCGCTCGCAGCGGCGCAGGCCGAACTGGGGATGATTCCTGCCGCCTCGGCGGCCGCCATCGCGCGCGCGGCCGAGGTCGAGCACTTTGATCTGGCCGCGCTGATCGCCGCCACCCGCGACTCGGCCACGCCGGCCATTCCGGTGGTGAGCGCGCTGTGCGCGCTGGTGGCGAAGGAAGACGCGACGGCGGCGGGGCAGGTGCATCTCGGCGCTACCAGTCAGGATGTGGTCGACACCGCGCTGATGCTGGCCGCGCGCGAGGCGCTGGCCGCGCTCGACGCGCAGGCACGGGGCGTTGCGACGCTGCTTAGCGCGCTGATCGCCGCCCACCGCCACAGTCTGATGCCGGCCCGCACGCTGACCCAGCAGGCGGGTGTCACGACGTTTGGCCTGAAGGCCGCC
>JALRCR010000136.1 GCA_023257255.1 Gammaproteobacteria bacterium
CCGCCAAATCTAAGTGACGGCGCCGCGGGTTCCCGCGGCGCCTTAACTTTGGCAACTATCCAGTTCTGATAATTCAACATGCGCGCATGGCCCCGGCGGCCGCGGGGTGTGCCGCCAAGTCGTGAGGTCTGGTTCGCATGATGGAATTTATCCGTGAGCGCGCTAAAGGGCTGGTGGCGATCGCCATCATCGGCCTGCTCTGCCTTACTTTCCTGCTGTGGGGCATCGAGTCGTACATCAGCGCGGCCCAGCAAGTCATCGTGGCCAAGGTCAACGGCGAAGAAATTCCGCTGGCGGAGTTTCAAAAATCCTTCGATCGCATGCGCTCGCGAGCCCAGAGCGAACAGGGCGCCGAATATGACGCGGACCTCTGGACGCAGGAAAGCACCAAGCAGAAAGCGCTGGATGCGCTGATCGACGAGCGCCTCGTCTACCAGTTGATTGACCAGTCCCGCCTGCGTCTGTCACACGACCAGATCACCCAGTTCATCGCCAACGCCGAGGCTTTTCAGGTCGACGGCAAATTCTCCGCCGACCGCTTCAAGCAGATCGCCCAGAGCATGGGTTTGAGCGAAGCAGGCGTTGAAAAGCAGGTTCGGCTTGATCTGGCCCAGCAGCAGCTGCGCGCCGGTGTCTCCCTGTCGGCCTTCTCGCTGAAAGGCGAGGCCGAGGAACTGGCGCAACTGCTCGATCAGAAACGCGATGTGGCTTACGCCATGATCAAACCGGCCGAGCCGGCATCGGTCACGGTCACCGATGAAGAGATCAGCAAGTTCTACGATACCCATCAAGAGTCGTTCCGTACGCCCGAGATGGTCGCGGTCGAGTTCATTGAACTGAAACTCGAAGACCTGAAGTCGGAAGTCAAAGTAGAAGAAAGCGCGCTCAACGAGTACTACGAAGCCCACAAAGCGCAGTACACCGCGCCCGAGGAACGCAGCGTCAATCACGTGCTGGTGCGCGTGAAGCGCAACGCGCCGGAGGCCGAAGTGGCTGCCGCCAAGCTCAAGGCCGAGACCCTGCGCGCGTTGATCGCCGCCGGAGGCCAGACCATCGAGCAGGTCGCGCGCGAGGCCTCGGACGACGTCGGTTCGAAGGCAGAGGGCGGCGCCACCGGGTTTTTCCCGCGCGGCGTAATGGCGCCAGAATTTGAAGAGGCCTCGTTTGCGCTGAAAGTTGGCGAACTCAGCCAACCGGTACGCACCGATTTCGGCTTTCACATCATTCGCGTGAAAGAGGCCCGTCCTGGCGGCCTCAAACCCTTTGCCGACGCCAAGGCGGATGTTGAAGCGGCCTATCGCACCGAACAGGCCGAAACTCTTTTCTTTGAACGCGCCGAGCAATTCACCGATGCCGTCAACGAGCACCCGGATTCGCTCAGCGCGGCCGGCGAGCAACTCAATCTGAAGCCGGCTACCTTGGGCCTGTCCACGCGCGATGCCCTGACCACCCGTTTCTCTACTGGTGTGGCGAGCGCGGCCTGGGAGCCCGAAGTTTTGAACGAGGGTCTGGCCACCGCCCCGATTGAAATTGGCTCGACCCGACTGGTCGCGCTGCGCGTGACCACGCACGAGCCCTCCAAAGTGCCCTCTCTGGCTGAGCTGAAAGACACCGTCACCGAGCAGCTGCGTGAGCAAAAGGCGCGCGATGCCGCCAAGGCGCGCGGCGATGCGCTGGTCGCCCGATTGCAGAAGGGTGAGGCCGTTGATGCCCTGATGGCGGCCGAAAAACTCGAATGGGTGGTGGTGAAGGGCGCGAATCGCGAGTCGGCCGATCTGAACCGGGCGCTGGCGCGGGCGGCGTTCCGCGTTGCGCTGAAAGATGCCGGCGCGAGCAGCTATTTCGGCCAGATGCTGGGCACCGGCTCCTACGCCGTGGTGCTGGTATCGAATCTTGATTTGCCGAAGGCCGAGACGCTTGAAGGGCGCAAGCTCGACGTTATTCAGCGCGACACCGAGCGCGTCCGTATGATGGCTGCCTGGCGCGATTACACCACGCAGTTGCGCGAAACCGGCGCGGTCAAGACCTATCCCAAGGCCCTGTAACCGCGCCCGCCCGGGCGGCGTTTAAGCGTAGACGCCGCCCGCTCCCATGATGTTGTAGCCGCAGTCCACGTAGGTCACTTCGCCCGTCACGGCAGAGGCCATATCGGAGCACAGGAAGGCGGCGACGTTGCCCACTTCCTCAATGGTCACGTTCCGGCGGAGTGGCGATACCTTCTCGACGAAGTCGAGAAACTTCCGCAAATCTTTCACGCCCGAGGCAGCCAGCGTCTTGATCGGGCCTGCGGAAATCGCATTCACGCGAATGCCTTCCGGACCGATGCTTTCTGCCATGTAGCGCACGTTCGCTTCCAGACTTGCCTTCGCCAGCCCCATCACGTTGTAGCTGGGCATAGTGCGCACCGCGCCCAGATAGCTCAGCGTCAACATCGAGCCGTTGCGGCCTTTCATCATCGGGCGCGCGGCGTTGCCAAGCGCGGCGAAGCTGTAGGAGCTGATGTCGTGCGCCACGCGAAAGCCTTCGCGTGTAACGGAGTCCAGATAGCCGCCGGCCAGCTCTTCGCGCGGCGCATAGGCGACCGAGTGAACCAGAATGTCGAGATGGTCCCAGTAGTCGTCGAGTTTCTGGAACAGGTTCTGGATTTCTTCGTCGCTCGCCACTTCGCAGGGCAGCGCGATTTCCGAACCACATTCGGCGGCGAAGTCTTCGACCCGCGAACGCAGGCGCTCGTTCTGATAGGTGAATGCGAGCTCGGCGCCTTCACGGCGCATGGCCTGCGCGATGCCCCAGGCGATTGATCGGTTACTGGCCACGCCGACGATCAGCGCTTTCTTGCCTTCCAAAATACCCATGCTGTGCTCCTCCAGACGCGGCGTTGCTGCCTTCAAATGTGGCCAGAGTGTACAGTGTCGATCAGCGCTTTATAACTCTGAAGGCATCCTCTTGGGGCCACCCGTGCCGCAGCCCGCAGCGAGTCGAACCCGCCCCCGATGGCGGTGGGTGCCCCTGCTGCTCTTGAGCCTAACCGGCTGCGGTGAGCGCGCCTTGAACGATCCCTACCCGGCGGCGGATGCAGGCCGCGCCATCCTGTACACGACCTTTCAGGAGCGACCCAAGCATCTTGATCCCACCTCGTCCTACAGCGAAAACGAGGCGGCGATCATTGCCCAGATCTACGAGCCTCTGGTCCAGTACCACTTTCTGAAGCGCCCCTATGCGCTCGCGCCGCTGACCGCCACCGCGGTGCCGGCGCCGCAGTATTTCGATGCCGCGGGCAAGCGGTTACCCGATGACGCGCCGGACGAGCAGGTGAAACGAGTCGTCTACCGGATCAGCATCCAGCCCGGCATCCAGTTTCAGCCGCATCCGGCCTTTGCCCGCGGCGCCGACCAGGCCTACCGCTACCATGGGCCGGCTGCGCGCCTGCCGACACCGTTCAAAACGCTGGCCGACTTTCCGCAGACCGGCACGCGCGAGCTCGAAGCGGCCGACTACGTCTATCAAATCAAGCGACTTGCCGATCCGCGGCTGCACTCTCCGATCGTCTCGTTCATGGGCAGATACATCAAAGGACTGACGGCGCTACAGACTGCGCTGGAGAAGGCGCCAACCGTGCCCGATTTGCGCGAGCTTCAACTGGACGGTGCACGGGTCATCGACCGCTACACGCTTGAAATCGAATTGACCGAAAAATACCCGCAGTTCGTCTACTGGCTGGCGATGCCGTTTTTTGCGCCAGTGCCCTGGGAGGCGGACCAGTTCTACGCGCAGCCCGGCATGGCCGAACGCAATCTCTCGCTGGACTGGCACCCTGTCGGCACCGGTCCGTTCATGCTGACTGAAAACAATCCCAACCGGCGGATGGTGCTGAGCCGCAATCCCAACTTCAAGCACGAGACCTATCCGGACGAAGGCGCGCCGGATGATGCCGAGGCTGGCCTGCTGGCCGATGCCGGGCAGTCCTTGCCGCTGCTCGACGCGGTGCATTTCCAGCTGGAAAAAGAAGATATTCCTGAGTGGAGCAAATTCCTCCAGGGCTATTTCGACGCCTCGCCCATCGCCCCTGACGGCTTTGATCAGGCCGTGCGGATCGCGCCCGACGGCAGCGTCGAACTGACGCCCGAGATGCAGGCGCGGGAACTGCGCCTTGCGGTGACCACCCAAACCTCCACCAGCTACATCGGCTTCAACATGCTGGACCCGGTGGTCGGCGGTGCCAGCGAGCGCGCCAGAAAACTGCGGCAGGCGCTCTCTATCGCGGTCGACGTCGAGGAGATGATTTCCATCTTCAGCAACGGACGCGGTGTGCCCGCGCAGGGCCCAATTCCGCCGGGCATTTTTGGCTTCGAAGACGGTGAGGCGGGGATTAATCCGGTGGTCTACGACTGGCAGCAGGGCCGCGCGGTCCGCAAGCCGCTGGCGGCAGCGCAGGCGATGCTGGCCGAGGCCGGCTATGCCGGCGGCAAAGACCCCGCGACCGGCGAGGCGCTGACGCTCAACTTCGACGCCGCAGCCGCCGGCCCCGATGCCAAGCCGCTCTTCAACTGGTACCGCAAGCAGTTTGCGAAGCTAGGCCTGCGGCTGGTGATCCGGCTGACCGACTACAACCGCTTTCAGGACAAGATGCAGCACGGCAGCGCGCAGATTTATGCCTGGGGCTGGAATGCCGACTATCCGGATCCGGAAAATTTCTTGTTCCTGCTCTACGGGCCAAATGGCAAGGTGACGCATCAGGGCGAGAACGCCAGCAACTACAGCAATCCCGAATTCGACCGCCTGTTTGTGGCCATGCGCGGCATGCCGTCTGGCCCCGCGCGGCAGGCGCTGGTCAATCAGATGCTGGCCATTGTCCGCAACGACGCGCCCTGGCTGTGGGGCACGCACCCGCAGGCCTATGCGCTGGCGCATCAGTGGGTGAAGAACGTAAAACCCAATTTGATGGCGCGTAACACGCTCAAATACCGGCGCATCGATGCCGCCCGCCGAGCGGCGCTGCGCCGCGAATGGAACGCCCCCGTCTGGTGGCCCGTGTGGACGCTGGGCGCGGCGCTCCTCATCACGGGCTGGCTGGCGCGTCGCAGCTGGCGCAAACGACAGCAGGCGCGGCTCGCGTGATTGCTTATTTCGTCCGTCGGCTGCTCTACGCCATACCCATTCTGCTGGGCGTGAACGTGCTGACCTTTGCGCTCTTTTTTCTGGTGAACACGCCAGACGACATGGCCCGCATGCAGCTCGGCAACCGGCGCGTCACGCAGGAGGCGATTGAGCAGTGGAAGGCCGACCGCGGCTACCACCGGCCGGTGTTCTGGCATGCCGCGCAAGCGGGTAGCGCGAAGCTCACCGATACGCTTTTCTTCGACAGCACGCGGCGGCTTTTTACCTTCGATTTCGGCAAGTCGGATGCGGGGCGCGATATCAGTGAAGATCTCCGCCAGCGCATGTGGCCGAGCCTGGTAATCGCTTTGCCGTCGCTGTTGCTGGGTCTCGGCTGCGCCTTGAGCGCGGCGCTGGTGTTTGCCTGGCTCGCCGGCTCGCGACTCGACTTCTGGGGCGGGGTGATTTGCGTCGGGATGATGTCGGTCTCTGGCCTCTTCTACATCATCGGTGGCCAGTGGCTGCTGGCCAAGCTGTGGCGTATCGCACCGATCTCGGGCTACGGCGACGGCCTTGAAGTCGCGCGCTTTGTGCTGCTACCGGTGCTGGTCAGCGTGCTCGCCGGGCTGGGCGGCATGGTGCGCTGGTATCGCGCGCTGCTGCTTGAAGAACTTGGTAAAGACTATGTGCGCACGGCGCGTGCGAAAGGCCTGCCCGATGGCCTGGTGATGTGGGCGCATGTGCTGCGCAATGCGCTCATTCCGGTGCTGACGGGCGTGGTGGTGCTGCTGCCTTCGCTCTTCATGGGAGCGCTGATCACCGAAGCTTTCTTCGCCATTCCCGGCCTTGGCAGCTACACCATCGAAGCCTTGCAGGCGCAGGACTTTGCCGCCGTGCGCGTGATGGTCTTTCTGGGCTCGCTGCTCTACATCGTCGGCCTGCTGTTAACCGACCTGTCCTACGTGCTGGTCGACCCGCGTGTGCGGCTGGAGTAGCGCGATGACGCCCGTGTTTTTGCTGACCGATCTCGCGCTGTGGGGCGTGCTGACGCTAGCCGCGGCCTACGCCTGGTCGGCGCGGCGCGCCCTGCATCTCCGCGCGCCCTGGCAGCGCGTGCGCCAGCAGCCGGTGGCGATGGCAGCTGCGGTCATTTTGCTGCTGCACGTGGGCGTCGCGCTGCTCGACTCCATCCACCTTCTGCCGGCCGAAGCGGCGGGCAAAGACGCGGCCCGCGAGCCGCTTAGCCTGCTCGATCTGGCCGTGACGCCGCTCCGCGAGGGCACCGAAACCAGCTATTCCGCGCCCTTTGCGCTGGTCGCCTTTGACCGTGAAAGCCGCCTGCAGCCCGATGGCAGCATGCGCCGCGAGTTTCCCCGCCTCGTTCACGGCGGCGCGCATCTGCAGGATGACTCGGCCCGCGGCGTCGACATCCTCAAGCGCGGTGCCCTGGGCGCTGCGGGTGGCGTGCTGCTCGGCCTGCTGCTCACGCAACTGCTGTGGCCAGGCTGGTGGCGCGTACGGGCAGACGACCGTGCGGCCACCGCCGCCGCTGTCACGCTGCTAGCGGTCGGCGCGCTGGTTGGCGCGCTCGGTGTGCTCGCACTGCGCTATCACGTGTTTGGCACCGACAAGGTCGGCACGGATGTGCTCTATCAGTCGCTGAAGAGCATTCGCACCGGTCTGCTGATCGGCACCCTCACCACCCTCATCACGCTGCCGTTTGCGCTCGCGCTGGGCATCGCCGCCGGCTACTGGCGAGGGCTGGTGGACGACATCGTGCAGTACCTCTACACCACGCTGGCCTCGATCCCGGGCGTCTTGCTGGTCGCCGCCAGCGCGCTTCTGCTCGACGCTGCCATGACCCGTCACGCCGATGCCTTCACCTCGATTGTGGTGCGCTCGGACCTGCGCCTGCTCGCGCTCTGCGCCATTCTCGGCATCACCAGCTGGACCGGGCTGTGCCGTCTGTTGCGGGCGGAAGCGCTGAAGCTGCGCGAAAGCGAATTTGTCCGCGCTGCCGAGGCGCTGGGTGTGCGCGGCGTCACCATCCTCTGGCGGCATCTGCTGCCGAACGTCATGCATATCGTGATCATTGCCACCGTGCTCGATTTCAGCGGACTGGTGCTGGCCGAAGCGGCACTGACCTACATCGACATTGGCGTTGACCCCGGCATGGAGTCCTGGGGCAATATGATCAACGCCGCGCGGCTTGAACTGGCGCGTCAGCCCGCCGTGTGGTGGTCGCTGGCCGCGGCGCTGGTCTGGATGTTCGGGCTGGTGCTGGCCGCCAATCTGTTCGCCGACACTGTGCGCGCGGCCTTTGACCCGCGCGCCCGCGACGCGCTAGCCACGCCTACGACGCCGGAGCCCAACGCCCGTGACTGATCCCTTGCTCCGCATCGAGAACCTGACGGTTGGCTTTGGCGGAACGCCCGCCATCGACGACCTCTCGCTCACGCTGGCGCGTGGCGAAACCCTGGTGCTGGCGGGCGAGTCCGGCAGCGGCAAATCGCTGACGGCGCTCTCCGTGGTGCGACTTTTGCCGCCGGCCGCGCAGCTTGCACAAGGCCGCGTGCTGCTGGCGGGTGAGGATCTGTTTGGTCTGACAGAACGCGAAATGAGCCGGGTGCGTGGCGCGCGCATCGGCTACGTGTTTCAGGAACCGCAGGTCGCGCTCAATCCGGTCATGACGGTGGGCGATCAGATTGGCGAAGTGCTGGGCTGGCATCTGGGGCTGCGCGGCCGGGTGCGCCAGCAGCGGGTGGTGGATGCGCTGGCAGCGGTTGGGATTCCCGACCCCGAGCGCCGCGCGGGCGAATATCCGCATCAATTTTCCGGCGGCATGAAGCAGCGCGCGATGCTTGCAATTGCGCTGGCTGCCGAACCCGATCTGCTCATCGCCGACGAGCCGACCACCGCGCTCGACGTCACGGTTCAGGCGCAGGTGCTGGCGCTGCTGAAAGCCGAGCAGGCGCGGCGCGGCATGGGCATGCTGTTCATTACCCATGACCTCGGTGTGGCCTACGCGGTTGCCGATCGGCTGGCGGTGATGCAGGCCGGCAAGGTCGTCGAAACTGCAGCGCGTGAGCAGTTCTATCGCGAGCCGCAGCATCCGTATTCGCAAGCGTTGTTCGCCGCGCTGCCGCGGCTCGAGCCCCGCGCTGCCGCGCCGGTTATCGACGGCGCGCCGCTGCTCGAGGTGCGCGATCTGAAAGTGCATTTTCCGATCAAGCGCGGGATTTTCCGCCGCACTGTGGACCAGATGAAAGCCGTCGACGGTGTTTCGCTGGACGTACGCCGCGGCGAGACGCTGGCCATCGTGGGTGAGTCCGGCTCCGGCAAGACCACCATGGGGCGCGGCATCCTGCGCCTGCTGCCGCTGACGGCCGGGCAGGTGCTGCATCAGGGCGAAGATCTGGCCACGCTGGACCGCGAAGCCCTGCGGCGTCGACGACGTCAGCTGCAGATGATTTTCCAGGACCCTTATGCCGCGATGAATCCGCGCCTGCAGGTGTCGGAAATCCTGCAGGAAGGCATGGTGGCGCAGGGCGTAGGCGGCGACCGCGCGGCCCGCGAGGCGCGCGTGGCGGCGCTACTGGAGCAGGTTGGGCTGCTGCCGGGGCACGCGCGGCGTTATCCACACGAGTTTTCGGGCGGCCAGCGACAGCGCCTGTGTATCGCCCGCGCGCTGGCGGTCGAGCCGGAACTCATCGTGTGCGACGAGCCGACCAGCGCGCTCGACGTTTCGGTGCAGGCGCAGATCCTCGAACTGCTGGAAGATCTCCAGCAGCGCATGGGACTCGCCTATGTCTTCATCACCCACAATCTGGGCGTGGTCGCGCGCATCGCGCATCGCGTGGCGGTGATGCATCGGGGGAAAATTGTGGAGCAGGGCGCGGTGAACGAGGTGTTATTTGCGCCCCAACACCCCTACACCCAGGCCCTGCTGGCGGCAGTGCCCAAAGTCGGGCCTGGCTGAGCCGCGTCACGCCGCCGTTTCGCGGCCGAC
>JALRCR010000137.1 GCA_023257255.1 Gammaproteobacteria bacterium
GACTGAACAGCCCGCAGACCATCTGGCATTGCTTCGTGGCCGGCCGACGGCAGCCGGCCAGCACCCTCCGTCGTCTGCTGGAAACTCTGGAACAACGCTATCCGGAGCGCAACGTCAGTACTGGCGACAGCCAGGCGCTGAGTCTGCCGCCGCGGGTCTTGAGCGCCAGCTTCTTTGTGAATTTCAGCGGCGATACCCCATCGGCATCCGGCCCCGACCGCGGTGTGATCGCCAGCAACCGGACCGACGCGTTCCAGTTTGGCGGACGTCGGGTCAATCTGGTGAAAAGCGTCGGGCTGGTGCTGGAGACCAGTTGGGAAGAACTGTTCAGCTTTCATTTCGAGGGTGACGCCAGCCCGCTACAAGCCGCCTGCGAATACCTCAACCGGCTCGGCGCCAGCAACCCGCAGCTCGACCCCGCGCCGCGCGTGTACTGCTTCGACCCCGACTACGGCCCACTCATCGCGCAGCGCATGACCCGCTTTCTGCACGAACTCACCGCCGCGCGCGAGGGCGTGAACGACACGCTTAGCAGCGTGGTCGCGGTGCGGCTGGGCGAAAAGATTTTTGACCTCACGCTGGAAGAGAGTGGCACGCACTACCGGGCCCACGAAAATCTGGCGTCACTGGTCAAGGTGCTGGGCGAACCCGCCAGCGGATTCAAGCGCGTGAGATTTGATCAGGCCTGCGCCCCGGATGCGCCATTTCACTGCATCTACCCGCTAAACGAACCCGGCACGCTGCAGATTTTTGGCCTGCTGCGCACCGACCGTCTCGACGTATTCGTGCTGGGCACCGACGGGAGCCTCGTTGGCTTCGTCCATCAGGACACCGATGTGCAAACTTTTTTCAGCCACTTGCGGCAGTTTTTCGAAAGCGCCCATACGCATGCCGCGGGCTTTGAAGAGGCCGCCGAGCGAGCGCCGCTGGCGCTGCGTTTTGCCCTGTTGCAACGGCGGGCCCCCGGCGAATTCACGGTGCAGCCGGTGGTACCGTCCACCTCGGCCCGCCGTCAATTCCTGCCACTGCGGCTGTTTGTGGATCTGGACGATGCCGCCAACACGAGCTTTGTGGCCTATCTCGACGATCGGGAGTTTTCTTCTGCCGAGCACGGACCGGGCCTGTTCGCTGCGATCGCCGGCGCCGTGCAGTCGCTGCGGGCCAGCGGCGGCAAATATCCGGTGTTCATTACCGATCTGGAACTCTCCGACCGCCTGCTGCGCGCCCGCGAACTGGAGCACCGCCCGCTGCTCGAAGTGCTGCGGCAGAAGCTGCGGATTGAGCGCAAGCTCTCGCAGGCCTTGCTTGCACTGGGGGCGACTGGCGCCTCATAAGCGACGCCGCAGCGGTTACAATCGCGCCGGTTCAGACTAAAGGCGCACCGTCCCCATGACTTCTACCGACTCCCTGCTTGCTCGCGCCGAAAGCCTGCTCGTGCGCCTCGAAGCCCTGCTCCCGCCACCCCGCCCCGCCGCGCTCGACGACGGCATTGCCTGGCGCTGGCGCAAACGAAATCAGCAGGGCTGGCTGGATCCCATCACCCGCTTCAGCAGCATCAGCCTCGATGACCTGCAGCACATCGACGAACCCCGCGCCGAACTCGAGCGCAACACCCGCCAGTTTCTCGCCGGGCTGCCCGCCAATAACGCGCTGCTGTGGGGGCCTCGCGGCACCGGCAAGTCCTCGCTGGTCAAGGCGCTGCTCAACACCTATGCCAAGGATGGACTCCGCCTCGTCGAGGTCGAACGTCAGGATCTGATCGACCTGCCCGAAATCGTCGACACGCTGGCCGACCGGACCGGACGGTTCATCGTGTTCTGTGACGATCTGGCGTTTGATGAGCACGACCAGACCTATCGCGCGCTGAAAACAGTGCTCGACGGCTCCGTGCTCGGTGCCCCCGACAACCTGCTGATCTACGCGACCTCAAACCGGCGCCATCTGGTGCCCGAACGCCAGCGCGACAATCAGGACGCGCGCTACGACGAAGACGGCGAAGTGCATCAGAGCGAAGCGGTGGAAGAAAAAATCTCGCTCTCCGAACGCTTCGGCCTGTGGCTGTCGTTTCATCAGTTCAATCAGGCGCGGTATCTGGACATCGTCGTGCACTGGCTGAAGCAGCTGGGTGTTGCCGAACCCGAAAGCGCCGAAGCCCGTCACGCAGCACTGCAATGGGCGCTGCTGCACGGCTCGCGCAGCGGTCGCTCGGCCCAGCAGTTTGCGCGCGACTGGGCGGGCCGACAGGCGCTGTCCCGGACATCCCGATAAACCTGCGGTGCGGTCGCGCGGCAATCCGCGCCGGACGAGGGATTAACTTTTTCGCCGTGGAGGCTCTATGAAACGTTTTGCAATTATCGGTGGCAGCGGACTGGACCAGCTGGAAGCGCTTAGCGTGAGCGCGCGCCGTCAGGTCATGACCCCTTGGGGAGCGCCCTCGGCGCCCCTCTGCGAGGGCACGTTCGCGGGCTCGCCGGTGGTGTTTCTGCCGCGGCACGGTGAAGCGCACAGCCTGCCGCCGCACCGAATCAACTACCGCGCGAACGTGGCGGCGCTGCGCGATGCCGGCATTACCGACATCCTCGCGGTAACGGCGGTCGGCGGCATCGGGCCCGAAGCCGGGCCTGGTGTGATGGTCGTGCCCGACCAGATTATCGATTACACCTACGGTCGCGAGCACACGTTTTACGACGGCATGGGCGCAGCGGTCGACCATGTCGACTTCACGCAGCCCTACAGCGAAGACCTGCGCCAGTTACTCCTGGCAGGGGCAGCGCGCGCGGGTCACCCGGCCGTCAGCGGCGGCGTGTATGGCGCCACGCAGGGACCGCGGCTCGAGTCCGCTGCCGAAATCGCCCGCATGGCCCGCGACGGCTGCACGCTGGTCGGCATGACCGGCATGCCGGAAGCCGCGCTGGCCCGTGAAGCCGGCCTGGGCTACGCCACCCTCTCGCTGGTGGTGAACTGGGCGGCAGGCGTGGGCGGCGGCGAGACGGTCTCTCTGGAAGAAATCATGGGCCACCTGCGCGAAGGCATGGGCCGCGTGCTGGCCGTGGTCGGCGCGACGCTGGCGCTGGGACTCAGTCCGCAGGACCCGGGTTAGCGGCCGCGGTTGGCGGTGCGGGCGACGCGTCAGCCGCGTCGCCGTCCGGGGTCACCTGCACCAGCAGACCCAGCAGGGCGTGGTCGATGTAGCGCAGTTCTTGCGGACGGAGGTTCTGGTTGGGACTCACCTTCACCTGCTGGTCGCCGACCTGCACCAGAAAATTTCCTGACAGCCGGATCTCGGCGGCGCCGGCCTCCCGCAGTTGCAGGTTGCCCTCCAGCGCGGGCATCACGCCCTCCGCCGGCGGCTCGGATTGCACATAGATCGGTCCGGCGGCGCGTGCGGGTTGCCGCCAGGCCGTGTGCAACAACACCTCGTAAGCGCCCGCGCGGCGCAGCGCCGTGCTGACCGCCGCAAGCCGCAGTTCGCGCTTGGGCAGCGCGGTGAAAAAACCCGCCTCGCCGCTGTCGGGCGCGGGCTGCAGCGCCGTGGCGCTGGCGAAATCCGGCGTGCCGGTGGTCGGCGGCCAGCGCGCCGGGTCCATGGCCTCGGTGTAGCGGAACAGAACCAGTTCGACGGTCACCGGCCCGTCGGCGCGCGCCACGCCGCCAAGCAGGCAACAGCCCAGCAGCAGCCAGCGGCCCAGCCCTCTCACGCCAGCCGCTCCAGCAGCGACTCAAGCTCACGAAAGCGCGCCTCGTCATCCGCCAGATCCTTGCGCAGGCGCAGCTTGTCCTGTCCATCCAGACGATAGTGACGGTCGGACTGGATCAGCTTGATCACTTTCAAAGGCTCCACCTCCGCCTGTGGCCGGAACTCGAACAGCCCGCCCTGTCTGGAAATATCCACCCGCCGCATGCCCAGCGCATCCGCGCGGAGTTTGAGCGAGGTCTGCCGGAACAGATTGTGAACCGGCTGCGTGCACGGGCCTAGACGGTCGACGAGTTCTTCTTTGAGGAGTTGCAGTTCGTGGTCATCGGCCGCGGTCGCAATGCGCTTGTACAAGACCAGTCGCGCGTGCACGTCGGGCAGATAATCTTCCGGCAACAAGGCCGGCAGATGGAGATCGGCTTCGCAGGCTCGCGCGCTCAGGCTTTCCAGATCCGGCTGACGGCCGGATTTAAGCGCCGAAACCGCCCGGTTCAGCAATTCGCTGTAGAGCCCGAAACCAATTTCCTGGATTTGCCCGCTCTGATCCTCGCCCAGGATTTCACCGGCACCGCGGATTTCCATGTCGTGGGTCGCCAACGTGAAGCCAATGCCCAGATCTTCCAGCGACTCGATGGCTTCCAGTCGCTTCACCGCATCGGCCGTCATCGACTTGCGCGGCGGCACGATGAGATAGGCATAGGCCCGATGATGCGAGCGCCCGACCCGTCCCCGCAGCTGATAGAGCTGGGCCAGACCGAAGCGGTCCGCGCGATAGATGATCATGGTGTTGGCGTTGGGCACGTCGATGCCGGTTTCGATGATAGTGGTACACACCAGCACATTGCAGCGACGGTGATAGAAATCGAGCATCACCTGCTCGAGTTCCTTCTCGCGCATCTGTCCGTGGGCATGGCGCACCCGCGCCTGCGGCACCAGCGCGGCCAGCTCTCCGGCAATTTTCTCGATGGTGTCGACATCGTTGTAGACGAAATACACCTGCCCGCCGCGCGCCAGTTCACGCATCAGCGCTTCGCGGATCAGTTCATCGGACCATTCATGGATGAAGGTCTGCACCGCCAGACGCTTGGACGGCGCGGTCGCGATGACCGACAGCTCTCGCGTACCCGACAGCGCCATATTGAGCGTGCGTGGAATGGGGGTGGCGGTGAGGGTGAGGATGTCGACCTCGGCGCGCAGCGCTTTGAACTGCTCTTTCTGCCGCACGCCGAAGCGGTGCTCCTCGTCGATGATGACCAGTCCCAGATTCTTGAACTGCACCTCGCGGCCCAGCAGCTTGTGGGTGCCGACCACGATGTCGACCGTCCCCGCCGCGAGTTCTGCCAGCGTACTGCGCATCTCGCCGGAATCGCGGAAACGCGAGAGCTGCCCGATGCGCACCGGCCAGTCGGCAAAGCGATCGCGGAAGGTCTGGTAGTGCTGCTGCGCAAGCAGCGTGGTGGGCACCAGCACCGCCACCTGCCGGCCGCCGCTGACCGCGATCCACGCCGCGCGCATCGCGACTTCCGTTTTGCCGAAGCCAACGTCGCCGCAGATCAAGCGGTCCATGGGCTGCGGCTTTTGCATATCCGCCGTCACGGCTTCGATCGCCGCCAGCTGGTCGGGGGTTTCCTCGAAGGGGAAGCCCTGCTCGAAGGCCAGATAGCCTTCCCGGTCCAGATCGAAAGCGTGCCCTCGGCGTGCGGCCCGGCGCGCATGGATTTCCAGCAGCTCGGCGGCCACATCGCGAATTCGTTCGGCCGCCTTGCGGCGCGCCTTGTCCCACTGCCCGCTGCCCAGCTTGTGCAGCGGCGCACGGTCCGGATCCATGCCGGTGTAACGGCTGATCAGCGCGAGCGAAGACACCGGCACATACAGCTTGTCGCCGTCGGCGTATTCCAGCTTGATGAACTCGTTGCTGACGTCGCCCATCGCCAGCACTTCAAGCCCCAGATAGCGGCCCACGCCGTACTGCTCGTGCACCACCGCCGCGCCAATCCGCAGTTCGGCCAGATTGCGCACCACCGCGTCCTGATCGACGGTGCTGCGGCGTCGACGTCGGCGCTGCGCAGCGCGTTCGCCGAACAGCTGGCTTTCGGTGACGATAGTCAGCAGCGGCTCGGCAATCTCCACGCCCTCGGCCAACGGGCCGACGGTCAGCGCCACGGTCGCATCGCCCGCCACAAACTCGGCCCAGTCCTGCACCGGCTTCAGCGGCAGACCATGCGCCCGGAACAGTTCGATCATGGTTTCGCGACGGCCGTTAGATTCCGCCACGAACAGCACGCGCCCGCTGTGTCTGATCAGAAACTCGTCTACCGCCAGCAGCGGTGTGCGGGCGCGCGAATCGATGGGCAGGCGCGCGCCGGGCTGCGTGCCAAAGACCACCGCGCGTGCGCGCTCGTCCCATTCCGGCGGATCAAGCTGAATGCGTGCATAGCCGGCCAGCGCCTGCGCCAGTTCGGCCGCGTCCAGAAACAGGCGCGCGGGCGGCAACAGCGGACGCTCAACGTCGTGGCGCAATTGCTCGTACCGCTCGTCTACGGTCCGACGAAATGACTCGCCGGCCTCGCTGGCCGCGCCGTCGAGCATGACCAGGCTGTTAGCCGGCAGATAGTCGAATAGCGTCGAGACGCCATCGAAAAACAGCGGCAAGTAATACTCGATGCCGGCGGGCGCCATACCGTCGCTGATGTCCTCAAACACCGGGCTGGCGGTCGGCTTGCCTTCAAAGGCCAAGCGCCAGTTGCGACGGAAGGTGCTGATGCCCTCCGCCGACAGCGGCACTTCGCGCGCCGGCAGAATGCGGATTTTCTCGATCGCTTCGGTAGACCGTTGGGTCTCAGGGTCGAAGCGCCGCAGGGCTTCGATTTCGTCGCCGAAGAGATCAATGCGGAACGGGGCGTCTTCGCCCATCGGGAAAACGTCGACCAGGGAACCGCGAATGGCAAAGTCGCCGTGGTCCATCACCTGCGGCACGCTGCGGTAACCGGCCTCCTGCAGCTGTCGGCGAAAGG
Source organism: Gammaproteobacteria bacterium (assembly GCA_023257255.1). Classification (GTDB taxonomy): domain Bacteria; phylum Pseudomonadota; class Gammaproteobacteria. The sequence continues at coordinate 6,709 of JALRCR010000137.1, forward strand.
CGTCGCGATCCAGCGTCTGCCCGGTGGTCAGCAGAAAGCTCTGCCCCTGCAACCAGGTCCGCGGCGGCAGGCGATGGAGCAAGGAGGCCATCGATACGATCAGGATGCCACGCCGCAAGCTCGGCAGGCTCGAGAGGGTCGCGATCCGGTCGGAGATGATGTCCTGATAAGGACTGAACCGGTCGTAGGGCAGAGTCTCCCAGTCCGGCAGGTGATATTTCGGCAAATCCGGTGCAAAAAACGGAATTTCTGCGTCCAGCTGGGCGGCGCTCTGGGAGTCGGCACAGACCACCAGCGCAAAGCCGCCAGAGGCTTCAACACTGCGTGCAATGGCCAGCGCGCGCGCCGCGCCGTGCAAGCGCGACCAGCGGGTCAGCCCGGGTTTGAGGGTCGGCAGCATTGGCTGCAGCGGGCTTTGCCGACTCAGGTCGTCCATAGGGTCATTACTCGGAGGGCTAAGGGATCAGACGGCAGGCGCGGCGGCAATCTCGGCAGCGATTGCGCCGAGGGCCAAACGCGGCTCGGCAGCGCGGGTGATGGGACGGCCAATGACAAGGTAATCGCCACCCGCCGCCCGCGCGGCGGCAGGGGTCGCGATGCGCTGCTGGTCATCCTGTGCGCTACCCGCCGGTCGCACCCCCGGCGTGACGGTGAGAAAGCCGGCGCCACAGGCGGCCTTGACCAGCACGATTTCCTGCGGCGAGCAGACCACGCCGTCCAGCCCGGCAGCGGCGGCAAGTTGGGCCAGACGCACGACCTGCGCGGCGGGGGACGCCGCAACCCCAACTTCATTCAGTTGGACCGCGTCGAGACTGGTCAGCACCGTCACCGCCACCAGCAGTGGGCGCGCCGGTCCGTCGCCCAGCGCGGCGCGTGCGGCTTCCAGCATTTCACGCCCGCCGCTCGCGTGGACATTGACCATCCACACCCCAAGATCGGCGGCAGCCCGACAGGCGGCGGCAACCGTGTTGGGAATATCGTGAAACTTGAGATCGAGAAACACCCGCAGCCCGCGCTCATGCAGGGCGCGGCAAATCGCCGGGCCTTCGCGCGTGAACAACTCTTTTCCAACTTTCACCGCGCAGCCCGTCCCGCGCAGCTGGTCAGCAAACGCCAGCGCCTCGCGACCGTCGGCAAAATCCAGCGCCACGATAATCGTGCGCTCCGCATCTACGCTCATCTGTTACTCGCCCTCAATACCGTGGATGGGTTTGACGGTGCTCCATGACTTGCAGCCCGGACACTGCCAGTGGAGCGCACGGCCGGCGAAGCCGCACTGCCCGCATTTATAGGTAGGTTTACCCGCGATCAGGCGGGTGGCCGTTTCTTTCAGCACCTGGAGATCTTCGCGACTTTCGTCGGTTGCGGCGCCGAGCACGTAGTCGATGAAGCGATCGATGCCGCGAATGGTCGGCCGGATTTTCAGCTCGTGGACGATGTAACGCTTGGCTTCATCGGTACCGTCCTGCTCCGCCAGCAGTTCGCCCAGCGCCAGCGTGGCGGACACGCCGGCGCGCAACCCGGCGAGCCGGGTGAGGTATTCGCGGAAATCGTCCGGACGTTCCAGCGCGCGGTAGCACTTGGTCAGCCGCGGCAGCATCTCGGGTAAGAATTCGATGTCCTGCAGTTCGACCCGTTTGAGGTGCTGGAGCGCGCGCTCAAAATCGCGACCGGCCACCGCCAGATCCGCACTCAGCAGACTGGCGCGCACGCTGCGGCGGTCGACCAGCAGGGCCTTGTCGAGCAGATCCGCGGCTTCGTCGCGCGCGCCGCGGTCCAGCAACTCCTGCGCCTGTTCACAGTAGAAGTGCGCGCGCTCGGTCGCGCGGTTTTCACCGCTGACCGTCTCCAGCCGGCTGCTGTATTCCAGCGCCTTCGCCCAGTCCTGTTCCTGCTGATAGATATCGATGAGATGACGCAGCGCCTGCGGCTGATACATGCCGATGTCGAGCAGCTCGAGAAACAGGTTCTCGGCGCGGTCAAATAGACCTGAGCGCATGTAGTCGAGACCCAACTCCAGCAGCGCAAGGCCGCGCTGGCGCAGGTCCAGCGTAGAACGCGCCACCAGATTTTGGTGAATGCGGATCGCGCGGTCGACCTCGCCTCGGCGGCGAAACAGGTTGCCCAGCGCGAGATGCGTTTCCACCGTTTCGCTTTCCACGTCCAGCGCCTTGACGAAGACCTCGATGGCCTTGTCCGGACGGTCATGCAGCAGGTAGTTCAAGCCCAGAAAATAATCGGTCGCGACCTGCGTCGACTGCTCGCGTCTGCGTGCCAGTTGGGCCAGTTCGCGGCGCCCCAGAATCCAGCCCGACACTGCCGCAATCGGTAACAGCAGGACGGTGAAGAAGAACAGCCACTCAAGCACCATCGGCCGGCTCCGACGGACGCACC
>JALRCR010000138.1:0-238 GCA_023257255.1 Gammaproteobacteria bacterium
CGTCCCACACGCCGGGCACCGGGGCGCAGAGGGCAATGTCTTGCGGCATGGCGGCGCCGCTGACCACCAGTTCACGCGCCCAGCGCAGGGCTTCCAGTGCCTCATGCTGAGGGTCTGCACAGCTGACGGCGCTAAGCGCAGGCGTGTCCCGGCGCTCTATCTTGAGCAGGTTGATGCCGCTCCCATCCAGCCAGTCCGGGATGCGTTCATGCCCCAGTTCCCAGACCACCGGCACCAC
>JALRCR010000138.1:248-9092 GCA_023257255.1 Gammaproteobacteria bacterium
TCGACGTCGGGCACGCCTTTGATGGTGACGGGTCCGAGCAGGACCGGTGCGGCCTGTACGCGGGCGAGCGCCGCCGCCGCGAGCGCCGGAGGCGCCAGCGTGGCGCGCGGCAGGCTGCGCAGCAGATGGTCTTCGATAACTTGCAGGGCGTGGCAACGTCGCGCGGTGTCGGGGTTGCTGGTTGTGCTGGCGAGGTCCCTCAGCGACAGCTTGGCCAGCCAGAGCTTGTACAGGGTGTGCGCCAGACTGCGCGGAAACCCCGGAAACCTGCGCAGGCTTTCCAGATCGCCCAAGGCGCTGTCCTGCAGGTTCAGGTAATGCCGAATCAGGCCGGGCAGGGCGCTGCGGCTCAAGGGCACCACACGCCCGCCAGCCAGCCGCGCGGCCAGCGGTGCCATGCCCAGAATCTGGCAGCCGTGACGCCGTGCCCGCGCCGCATCCAGCAGCAGCGCCCGGCGCATCACCGGGCTTTGTACGATCCAGGTATGACGTTCTGGCATGAGGAAGTCCTGTCGACTTGATGGCTGAGTTCCTGCGCGGGCCTTGCAGTATCGCGGGCGGTGGATCCTCGCCAAGGGACGCGCAACCACGGATCACCGCAGGCCGATTCTGCCACCGTAGAGGGCTCAACAGGTGAGCCCGAAGCGCCGCGTTTCAGGGTTTGGAAAAATGGCGCGCGACTGTTTATGGTGGGGCGCTTGCGACCAACCTGGAGGGTCTCTCATGAACTACATCACGCTCAAGGAACGCCACCGCGCCGAGCGCGACGACTATCCGCAATCCACCAGCCTGCGGCTGCATCGCGCCCTCAGTTGGCTCGATCGGGCCGAGCAGTGCGAGGACGACCCTGACGCGCAGTTCATCTTTTTGTGGATAGCGTTCAATGCCGCGTATGCGACACCTCTCGATGATGAGCCTAACGCACTCGAGCGCCGGCGCTTCACCGCTTTCATTGAGCAACTGGTACACGTTGATGAGCAGCGTGAGGTTTACGCGATGCTGTGGACGGCCTTCGCGGGCAGCATCCGGGTGTTGTTGGAAAACCAGTATGTGTTTGCGGATTTCTGGCGCTATCAGTCGGGCGGATTGACCGAGTCCGAATGGCGTGCGCGTTTCGCGCGTGAACGGAGCAACGCGCAGAAGAGGCTCGCAAATTCCGATACGGCCGGCGTGTTAAGCATCGTCCTGCAACGCATCTACACCTTGCGCAACCAGCTGGTGCACGGTGGCGCGACCTGGAACGGCGGCGTTAACCGGCCGCAGGTGCGCGACTGCACGCGCTTCATGGCCAAGCTGGTGCCGGTCATTCTCAATCTGATGATGGATCATCCCCATGCCGCGTGGGGCAGCGTGGCCTATCCGGTGGTGGATGGGGCGGTGACGGCGCGCAAGCCGGCACGCGCCAACAGCGGCAAGACGGGCAAGCTGCGCGAGCTACCGCGCACGTGAAAACGCCGCCCGCAGGCGGCGTGTTTCGCAAGACGCCGGACCTCCCGCCCGGCGTGGAACCTTAACCGGCCTGGACCCCGTTTCGGCGACGCAACAGGACCAGCAGCCCAGGCGCCAACAACAGGGCGGATGCCGGCAGCGGTACCGGTGCCGGGGTGGTCTGTACGACGATCGAGGCCGACTCCAGTCTCAGGAAGATGCTCTCCCGGACCGCCGAGCTGCCAAGGCCAGTGGCCGCCAGTGAGCTCAGCAGCGTGATGTTCGCGCTGGTGGTATTGGGCGCAAACGTGAACGTCGGGGTATTCGCACCGGTCAGCGCGAAATTGCCACTGAAGCCCGCGCTGCCGCTGCCCGACTTGAGTGACACGCTGGAGCCCGCTGGCGTCGACATCCCGTCAACCACCAGGGTGCTGGTGGCGATGGTCTTGGCCGAGTTGGCGGAGCCGGAGCTGGCATAACCGAACTGGGTCAAGTTCAGCGACGTCAGGAATTCGCCAGCGTCGGCGGTCAGGGTGAAGCTGATGGAGTCGAGGAAGCCGCCCGAAGTCGCGGCGGTATCGGCGAATCCCGAGTCCAGAGCGAAGCTGAGATTGCCCAGCCCATTCACGCTGACGCCCGTGTAGCCGCCGGTGGTGAGCGAAGTGATGTTCGAGACGGTAACGGCCAAGGCACTGGCGCTGAAGCCGCTCAAGGCCAGCGACGCCGCCAGCGCAAGTTGTTTGTTAGAAGTCTTCATGACGGCACATTCCTTTTTTAATTCGGGTGGGGAGACCAGACGAGCAGTCTTCGCTCAAGCCTGGGCGTTACGCCGGCGTGCCAGCAGCAGCGCGGCCGGGGCGAAGAGCCACGCGGCTGCCGGTAGCGGCACCGGGGTGGTGGCGACGGTCAGGTTGACCTCGTCCAGCCGGATAAACGCGCCGGTGTTGTTCCCGTCAAAATTGGAATACGACAGTGTGTTTTCGAGATAGATGGTTAGGGCGGTTACGCCCGGCACCAGATTCAGCGTGCCGCTGGCGAAGGCAAAGTTGGGCGCGCCGGTGCTTTCGCTATCCCACTCAAAGTTGCCCAACGTGATCGACCCGCCGTTGGCCAGTGTGGCCGTGGCCAGCGCCGAGAAGGCGTAGTTGGCGCCGGTGCCAAAGTTGATGAAGGCGGTCTCGTTCAGCGTGATGCTGCTCAACAGCTCCCCCGCGTCGGCGAGGATGTTGATAGTCATGCTGTCGGTGTAGGAGTCCGGGTCGAGGTCGTTCAACTCCAGCTTGTTGGAGATGACGCTCGCTTCGCCGATGAAGGCCAGCGTGTTGCCGGCCATGGTGCCCAGCGACATCACGCTGGGCGAGCCCGGGGCTTCGGTGGCGGTCCACGCCAGGGCGTTTCCGCTTGCCAGCAGGCTGGCCGCGACCAGACTTCCGGCGATCATGCGGGCGGTAGAACCGCCTGATTTCTTGAGTTGCGCTAATTCCATTGCGGCCATTCCCTCTCGCGGGCCACTGCCCGCGGACGCTCAATCTGTCTTGTTTCAAGCGGTGCTACGCGCGGCACAGGCCGGACATAACCACCCCCAATCACCAGTGTTGGTGCCGGCTTGCGCGCCTTCGCTACCGCAACCGCGCCAGAGGAACGGTGTGCCGGTACGACAGCGACTTGGGCCAGACACGCGAGCGCGCCTTCAAGTCCTAAGTTCAGCCCCGACCGTTGGCGCCCGACAGTCTCAAGGACCACCTGCGCCTGCGGGTCTGCGGGCTAACAGAAAGCGGGTAGGTGCCCGCCACCTTGCTATTTCTACAGCGCAATTGTTAACGCCATGTTGCAGCCGGCTTGCCGGCGCAACACGCATCGACCATGCCGCATCGAGACTGGCGGTGCCTCGCCTTGGGTCGCTACCGCAACGCCCGCAAATGCGGACATTGCCGGTACAGCCGTCAGGCATGCACTGCCCGCCGTCGGGCGGGATGGCAAGTTATGCGGGGAGACGGCTCGCGGGGCTGGTGCCGTATGTGCAGAGGGTCGTTCCCCGGCGAGCCGGGCGGAACGTCAAGGGGGGATTCCGCAACGCCAGACGGCGCCGCATCCCGCGCGCGGTCTGGCGCGCTGGACGCAGGAAGTTCCACCCTGTGTGTATACCCTGACATGCGAACCAGCAGTCCGGCGTACCGCAACCCTGCATTCCATGTGCCCCTGCAATCCATTAGCGGGGCGGCATTCAGTCCTTCACCGCGGACGCTAGCGATCGGCTTGCACCGCCGCAAGCGGCCCTTTCCAAAAAATGCGAAGCAGTTCCGGAAATCGCGGGCCCATGGCCTGACGCGTTCCCCGCACTGGCAGATACCCGACGGCGGTGGCGCCCGTAGCGCCAGCGGGGCAACCCGATTGGCGCGGCTCGGCTTGGCGCTGCCCGTCATGGCGGGACGCTCGACCCCACCGATAACCCTGAGTTCCGCGGCAGCTGGCGTGGGTTCATCTCGCCGCTCGCACTGTCGTGGCGGGGACGCTAGCCGGCGTCGACCAGGTCAAGCAGACGCGCGAAGCGCTCGTTAAGGACCGGCTGGCTCTCGCTCAGGCGATGGCCGTCGTCGACCAGCAGCAGGGGCAGGCGCTGGGTTTCGCCAAAACGGAGCACGTTGGCAACCGGAATCAGCTCATCGTTCCAGCCCATCACGATGCTGGTGTGCGTTGCCCCGGAAGCGGGAGCCTCCACCGCGTATTCCGGTCGTGCCAGATACAGGGCAGGGGCCATCAGAAATAGCCCGGCGGGTTTGAGGTGCATGGAGGCCACGGTCGCAACGTAACCGCCCATGCTGGAGCCGACCAGCACCAGTTTCTCGTGCGGCGGCAGGGGCAGGTAAAGGAGGCGCGCCACTCGCGCGTCGGCGTTATCGAGGTCCTGATAGTCGGGGCTTTCGACGACGGCGCCGCGGGCCCGTGCGACCTCGGCCAGCGCCCGAATTTTGCTGACCCAGGGGCCTGATTCTTTGCCGTGGCTGAATACGACCAGCGTGCGGTTCATGGTGATTACCCTGCGGAAGCGGGCGCGCAGTGTGCCAGATTCAACGCGCGCGGCGCGTCGACGCCGCGAGTTCACGCCGGGTTCAGTCGCCGGCCTGTAAGCTTTGCGCCTGGACGGTCAGGGGCAGGCACGCATGACTACCCGAACCTCCGTGCGCTCGCCGTACAGGCTCAGTTTTTGAGCCCGGAGACTCCGCATACTTCGCCCTCGCCGGGCCCTCGGCCCGGCACCCCGTCTGTTCTGGCACCGGCCGGTGCGTCACAGACGCCTTGATCTGACCACGTGCTTACCTGAACCGCAGATTGTCCACGCCGGCCCGACTTCGTAGCTGCCGGCGTCCGTGCTGTTTGCGCTCAACGGCCGTTTTCGGTCGCTTGAGGCGCTCTTTTTTGCAATCACTTCAATTTAGGAGAACTGAATGCTGAAAGATTTTTTCCGTCGTCGTTTCACTGCCGCCGCCGCGGTCCTGCCCGCCCACCCTGAACCCGTTCAAATTGCCCCGCCGCCCGCCACCGGCGCCTTCACCGCCGAGTGCCTCGCGGCCTGCTTTGTGCCGGCCTTGCTGGCGGACTATCACGCGCTGCTCGCGACCCGCGATCCGCGCAATGCGGTGGTGGTGACCACGCGCTATGCACCGCTCGACGAAGCCCTGCAGCACGCACTGGCGCAGGCGCTGGGCTATGCCGCCACGCCTTTCGAGGAAGCCACCGCCCGTCCGCGCCCCGCGCAGGGCTATGTGTGGCGGCTCGAAGAACTGGCCGAACTCGGCAAGGAGGCGGGTGTCGCCGAAGTCAGCATGCGCCTGGTGGCCACCCTGACGCGCGGTTGTCGGGTGCTGCTCCTCGCCGGCGAAGACGATGGCGTGCCCGAAGCCGCACAGGCCCTGATGTGCCGCGAGATCGCCCAGGCGCGCTTTAACGCGACGCATCTGGCGAGCTTGTTCGACGCCACCGTGCGCGCGGACTTTCCGCATGAGCCGCACGACTGGCTGAGGGCGATCGAAGCCGAAGATCTGCTGGCTTGCGCGAGCGCCGACGCCGCGGCCCTGCGCTGCCTGCACTACCTCGCCACCGAGCGGCTGGCCCCCTACGCCTGCGCCGACGCCCCCGCCCTTGCCACCCTGGAACCGCTCGACAAGGCGCGCGACTGGGCCGAGGCCTGGGCGGCCGAAGTGCGTGAAATCGCCGGTGGCAGCGCCCGGCTTGGTTGGACCGACCTGGAGCGCGGTGCCTTGCTGGTTGGACCGCGTGGGGCCGGTAAGACCGAACTGGTGCGCGCGCTGGCGCGGGCCGCCGGTTTGCCGCTGATCGAGGCCACCGTGCCGCCGCGCGCGGCCGGGGAAGACGCCGACCGCAGCTGGCTTGAACAGCGTTGGCGCAAGGCGCGCGCGCTCGCGCCGGCCGTGCTGCTGCTGGACAGCCCGGACGGCGAACTCGACACCGCCGCGGCGTTCTGCGACCGCTTCGACGCCAGGCAGCCGGTGTTCGTCTTTACCACGCAGCTGAAGGGCAGGGCCTTTCCGGGCTTCGTCGCCCCCGGCCGCTTCGAGCGGGTGTTTCATTTCACCGCGCCCGAGCCCGAGGCACTGGTGCAGGTGTTCCAGCCTTTGCTTGACGCCGCGGGCTGCGTCGCGGACGCCGCGCAGCTGGCGGAACTCGCCCGCGATGCGCTCAGCGGCCTCAGTTCGCTGTCGGACGTGCAGCAGGTGGTCCGCCGTGCGGCACAGCGGGCGCGGCGCGAGGGGCGTGCGCTGGCGGTGCTCGATGTGATGCGGGAAGTACACGGTTCGGAAGCCGTGAGCGTGACGACTACCGGGCAGGCTTCGCGCCGTCAGGTGGCTTATCACGAGGCCGGCCACGCCGTCATGATGCTTTTGTCGCCGCGCAGCGCGGCCGAATTGACCGCGGTGTCGCTGGACCCGAACGCGGTCGCGCTGGGCACCACGCGCATGTGCTTCGACGAAGGCAGTCCGGGCGAGACCCGGCAGGAACTGCTGGAGCGTTTGCGCGGCTTGTTGGGCGGTCGCGCGGCCGAGCAGGTCTTGCTGGGCCCCGACGGGGTCAGCACCGGCGCCTGTCAGGATCTCGAGCAGGCCACGTCGCTGGCGCTCTTCATGTCGACCCGCCTCGGCTTTGGCGCGCAGGGTTCGCTGGTGTCGTGGAAGGCCGATCTGTCGCGCAACGACGCCTTGCGCGGCGAAATCGATCAGCTGCTCCGCGCGCAATACGAAATCTGCCTCGACGAACTGCAACAGCACTGGGGGTTGGTTGAAACCATCGTGGAGGCGCTGCTGGAACGCACCCAGCTGACCGGTAACGAGCTGCGCGCGATGTACGCGCGGGCGAAACCCGGGGCGGCCGAGCGCGAGCTGGCGGTGACCTGGTTTCGCAAATCAGCCTAGCCCGATGAAGGGCCGGCGGGCTCAGCTTATGAGCCCGCCAAACGGTATAAGGAAATTCTGTCCCGGCGCGTGTTTATTGAGGTCCTGCCCCCTGCCAAAAGGGGCGTTAAAAAGGGAGATTTCAATGAAAAAAGGCGAAGCCCTGGCCCAGCTGCTGATGACCGCGGCGGCCGATAAAACCTGCACTGTCGAAGCGCTTCAAATGCTGGTGAAACGCGCTGGGCGGCAGCGCTACCAGCTGGGCGTGTCGAGCGGCCAGAGTGCCTTTCGGGCGCGCATGCCGCTGGTGCAGTGGCCGGATCTGGACGTGCGCGTGGACTATGAATTACGCCTTGGGCGGATCGACTCGGCGACTCAGATCCCGCTCGCCAGCTGGCGCGCGCGTTACCTCTGTCACCGCCAGCAAAGTCGCAAACATCCCTGGCGCTTCACGGTTCAGCGCAGCGGTCTGCGGCGCGATGTGGCCCGCCTGCTCGAGGCGGCCGCGATCAGCCTCGAACCGCCCCACCTGTATGTCGCCTTGCACGGCGCCCGCTGGTGGGCCGTGGCGGAAGTCGACTAGGCACACGCGCCCGCATTCCCCGTTAGCGATTCAAACAAGGAGCATGCAGATGGATTTCCCGATTCCTGTTGAGATGACATTGACCCGGCTGCTGCAGACCTTCATCGAAGAACTGGGCTGGGATGCAGATATTTCGCTCAAGCCCGACCACAGCGGCGCGCACTACGAGAACCGGTTCTCCACGGCCGAGTTGAACGCCCGGCTTGCCATCGAAGTGGACGAAGCCCGCTGCTGCATCAGCGTCTGGCTGAGTAACGAAATCACAGTGCCCGAACGCCGCTATGCCGAAGCGCTGGAGCTCGCCAACGCGATCAACGCGCGCACGCGCCGGGGCTGCGTGGTGGTGACGGCAAGGCAGCCGTTCTGCTTTCGCCACACCGTGGATCTGGACGGCTTGAACCCGACCGCGCAGGCCATCAAGCAGCTGGTCGATACCGCGGTCTGCGTGCTCGGCACCTGGCAGGAGGAAATGGGGCGGGTGGTGTTCACCCGTACCACCGCGAAAGCCCTGCTGGCAGAAATTGATGCGGGCGTGGAAGACGACATCGACCGCGCCTTGCCGCCCGTGCGGCCGCCGTCGCCGTCCACCGTGCAGTAAGCAATCCGGCGTGCACGCTGCGCGCTGTTCCCCGTTAATGGAGGTCTTGCAGTTTTGGAATCCCCCCACACCGACCACTTGCAGCTCACCGCGCTGCTGCGCGAACTGGCCGTTGAGACCGGGTGCGAAGACGCGCTCAGCGTGGATGCGGAGACCGGATTTGCCCGGCTACAGCTTGCCTTCGATACGGAGGACACGCGCTGCCTGCTGAGGGTCGAGGTCAACCATCCGGCCTACTGCCTGCAGGTCTTGAATTTCGGCGAGATCACCGTGCCGGAGGCCCGCTACGCGGAGGCCATGGCGCTCGCCAATGGCATTAACGTCCGGAGTCGGGCCGGTTGTCTTTGTGTGTCTGCCGGTAATCCGTTCTGCTTTCGACAGAGCGTGGACATGGCAGGACTGCAGCCCACCGTCGGCACGCTGGTGCGCATGATTCAGGTGGGCATCGAAGCCATGGGCTATTGGGGCGACCTGCTGGGCCGGGTCGCGCTCACGCGCACCACTGCCGGCGAACTGCTGGCGGAGCACGACGCAGCCACGCAGGCGGAGCGCTAGCCCCGTCGTCCGGCGCGCGCTGCCGCCCGCGCCGGTTCAACCCCCAAACGGAGCACGAATGGAGCGGCACGCACAAGCCTGCGCACGCGCCGCGCAACTCATTGCCGGCGCGGACGCGCTGATCGTGACCGCCGGTGCCGGCATGTCGGTGGATTCCGGTCTGCCGGATTTTCGCGGCGATGCCGGGCTTTGGCGGGCCTATCCGGCCTTGCAGGACGCGGGTCTTTCGTTTGAACGTCTGGCCTCCTCAGCAATGCTCGCGCAGCAGCCGG
>JALRCR010000139.1 GCA_023257255.1 Gammaproteobacteria bacterium
ACTCACCACGAGGAATCAAGAGCGCGGCAGCCCGCCATTTAGCGTGCTCTTCGGTCAGATCCTTTACTGCCCACCACGCAGTAAAAAATTTGGATGCGATCCCAAGTGCGGTCAGAAGTAGAGCTGGGAGGAGAACGCCTGGAATATCAGCTGGATTGGTAGAAAGTCCGAAGAAGAGAAAGAAAATCGCAGCGAAGATATCTCGAAGAGGAGCTAATCTCACTCGCGCAACAATTGCAACGTCTCCCGTTAATAACAGGCCAACCAAGAATGCCGCTACTGCTCCAGAGAATCCGAAATATGTTGCCACGCCAGAAGCAACCAATGCTGAACCAAATACAGTCAAAAGCAATGTCGCAGAATCACCCATAATCAGCGGTGCATGTGGGATGTGAAAACCGCGTGCTCCAATTAAAAGTGCCAAGCCAGTAATTACGAGCGCAATCGAAATTGAGATTAGACCCGAGAGCACTCCAAGTGACGCAAGAATTGCGCTCAAGACTGGAAGATATGGCGCAAGTACTAAGTCTTCAATCACTAGGACACTGACCGCACGTTTCGTTGATTCATTCCCTTCAAGTCGCGAATCCTTGATAAATTGAGAGGCGATTCCAGACGACGAGACGTAGGTTATTCCTCCCAGCGCAAGCGCGCCGGGCGCACCCCAGCCAAGTAGAAATCCAATTGCAAAACCTGGAAGGAAATTCAAAAGAATATCGATAAAACCGAGTGAGCGTCGTGCTTTAACAGAGTCAAACAATTCTTGTGCGGAATATTCCAAGCCAAGGAGAAGTAGAAGAAGTATCGCTCCCCATTGGGCTCCGAGATCCAAAAATTCGTCGCTTAACTCCAGCGCGAAGATTCCTCCTTCTCCAAAAAATAGGCCGGCAAGGAGAAAGATCGGCACAACAGAGAGCCTTATGCGTGTGGCAATTAGCGCTGCAATACCCAGGCCAATGAGAACCGAACCCAATTCGCCAAGGACTAAGCCATCCTCTTTAGATAGAGATGCAGCGAGTTCAAACATATTCTTACTGCGCTGCAGCGACAGCTTGTTCTAGATGAGTGCGAACATGCCTCGACATATTGCTCACGTACTCAATCAAGGAGATTGGTTCGCCATTAGCCTTTATGCCCATTTTTTGTAATTGAGAATCGGTCATGCCATCGAGCAAGTCAAGGTTGTTCTTCCGTAAAACCTTAAATGTCTCGACAGAAACTCGCGCATCTCGATTCTTCTTTAAATCTGCAAAAGCATCTTCATCCCACGACGAGAATTGGTAATTCTCGCTAGTAAGAATCATGCGAATTCGGAGTGAGAGCGAAATTTCTGCGTCGCAAATATGTGCTAAACATTGAGAGGCGGTCCAGCCACCATCTGCCGGAACTTTGTCTAGGCTAAACGCAAAGGTTTGAAAGAACTCCTCAACTCGGCGTACATCGTCTTGATAATTACTAAAGATCTCTTTGCTCATGCCGCCTAGTCTAGGTCGCGACGCAAAGTTGTGCGCATCGCAATAAGCGAGAAGGCCGCGGCATATGCCAAGAGAACGAGGATTGCAGGTCCCGGCGTGAGGTAGTTGTCAATCGTGAAATTAAAGTCATTCTCACCAAAATCCACATCGACAAGGCCGGTTATGGCTCCTGCAGGGAGGTACTTCCCTACCGACTCAACAAATGCGACCTGCCTCGAATCCTTTCCCCGTGGGAGCGGCAACGCCGCGACGCGCGCACCAGGTCGGCCGCAGCCTGAGTCGGGGCAAGCAGCCCCTCCCACAAATACAGCCTCCGGTGAATGCTTTCCCCGTGGGAGCGGCACCGCCGCGACGCAAGCACCAAGTCGGCCACAGCCTGAGTCGGGGCAAGCAGCCCCTCCCACAAGTGCGGCCCCCACAAATACAGCCCCTCACAAGTAGAGCCTCCCCCAAGCGCGGCCCCCCACGAATGCGCTTCGCGGGCGAATCGCTTTGCGCAGGCGAACAGGCTGCTGACCCTTGCTGGTGCTGGCCAGCAGGCGGCTAATCTTTCGCGCCCTGCGTCAGCCCGGCTCAGAACGGGTGGTACTGGTAGAGCCAGGTCTCGGACAGCACGGTATCGCCGAGGCGGAGAAATAGCCGCATTTCGACCGGCTCGGTCCCTTCGGTGGTCAGGTCAAACTGGGCGCGCCAGTGGCCCGGCACATCGTTGGGCACGGCTTCGGTGAACACGTAGGAAAAACTGCCGCGCGAGGTCGACAGCACGGCCTCCGGTTGCTGACCGTAGGCAAGCTTGGTCAGCGGCTCACCGACGAACTCCACCATGAATTTGCGCACGCCCTTTGGCCGGGGCAATCCGGGCTGGCCGCCGTTGCCAAGCCGCGTGGCCACACAGCGGGCGAGCGGCGTGGGATAGGGTTCGTCGGCCTGCCAGTGCAGGCGATAGGCCAGCGCAAACCGGCTACCGGCCTCGGCGGGGCTGGCCGGTACCCAGGCCGCGACGATGTTGTCGTGAATTTCATCATCCGTCGGGATTTCAATCAGCTGCACCGCGCCCTTACCCCAATCGCCCTTGGGCTCCACCCAGACGCTGGGCCGGCGGTCGTAATACACGCCGTCCTGATAGTGATCAAAATTCCGGTCCCGCTGCAGCAGGCCGAAGCCGCGGGGGTGCTCATCACCAAAGGCCGACACGGCCACCTGCACAGGGTTGTTCAGCGGCCGCCAGATCCGCTCGCCGCTGCCAGTCCACAGCGCAAGCCCGTCGGAATCATGGATCTCCGGGCGCCAGTCGACCGCCGTTGGCTTGACCGTTTCCCCGAACCAGAACATGGACGTCAAGGGCGCCAAACCGAAGCGGTCAACCTTGTTGCGCAGGTGCAGCTCGCAGTCGATGTCCATCACCACGCCTGCACCGCGCGTTAATTCAAAGCGGTAGGCGCCGGCGATCGACGGCCCTTCCAACAGGGCGTGCAGCACCAGACCGTCGGCCGTTTCGGGCCCCAGATAAAACGCGGTGAAGGCCGGGAACTCCTCGGTCTTGCCGGCCTGCCAGGTGTTCAGCGCCACGCCGCGTGCCGACAGCCCGTATTGGCGCAGGCCACCAATCGCGCGGAAATAGGACGCGCCCAGAAACGCCACCCAGTCGTTCTTGCGCCAGTCGAGCTCGCCGCCTTTGGGTTCCTGAATGCGCAGCCCGGCGAAACCCGCATCGGGCGGCAAGCGGCGCGCGATGGCATCCGCCGGCAGCTTGAAATAACGCTCGTCGTAACGGACTTCGCGCGCCGTACCCCCCGCCACCACAAAGACCTGCACCGCCTGCTGGAAATACATGCCGAGATGGAAAAACTCGACCGGAAAACGCGCCCCGTTGCCCAGCAGCACCGCGGCGTCGGGGTCAAAGGCGATCTGCCCCCACTGCTCGTAATTGATTTGCGCGGTGAGCTCGGGCGCCGGCCGCCGCGGCGGGCGGAACGGCAGGCCGGCGAGGCGCGCGGCTTCGGCTTTAAGGCTGTCGAAGGAAAACGCGCGCGCCTCGCCCAGCGGTAGTGCCTCAGCGGCGGCCAGCGCGAAGGGCGCCACGCCCAGCGCTGCGCCGACGCGGCACAGCCCGTGCAGAAAATCGCGGCGATTACCGGTGCTGCTCACGGCGAACCTGTCCGGCTCAGGGCGCGGCGGGGAATTGTTTGAGCCATGCGGCGTACACCTCGGCGTGATGGTGGGCGAAGCTGTCGAAGACAAACACATAGCTGCCCATCAACACGCAGCCCAGTCCCACCCCCGCCCATAGGCTGGGCGCAGGGCTCATGAACACGAGGGCGAAGCCTGCCACCACCACGAGCACTTCCACCACCTTGTACTGACGAAAGCGCTGAATGACGCCTGCGACGCGCTGCTGTTCGGCCGCGCTAGTCGCGGCGGGCGCGGTGCTAAATCCCGCCTGTAGCGCGGCCACCTGAGCCGGTGTGCGCTGGAGGATGCCGACGCCGACGGTCAAGGCGAGCAGCCCCACCGCCAGTAGCGGCCAGGCCATGCCGAGCAGCGGGCTGCGTTCAAGATAGAGGAATGCGGCGAACATGAGGCTCAGAAGGCCGCTCGCCACGAGCAGCCACGAGCCCATTTTTTCAGCGGAGAAATAGGTGAAAAGCGGGCCGAGATCCATGCGGGCGCCTCCGGTTGCGGTGAAGCCCAAGGTAGCCGGCCCGGGGGCAAACTTCCACCCGGTCCGGCCTGGGGAAAACGGGGGCTAGAACGCGTCGCCCGGCACCCGCACCCAGCCTTCCATCAAGACCCGCGCGCTGCGGCTCATGATGGCCTTGGTTACGGTCCATTCGCCCGCCTGCTCGCTGGCCTCGGCGCCCACCCGCAAGGTGCCGGACGGATGCCCGAAGCGCACCTGGCTGCGCGCGCCGCCGCCGGCCGCCGTGTTGACCAGCGTGCCGGGAATGGCCGCCGCGGTGCCAATCGCGACCGCCGCTGTGCCCATCATGGCGTGATGCAGCTTGCCCATCGACAGCGCGCGCACCAGCAGGTCGACATCGTCCGTGCCCACGGCCTTGCCGCTGGACGAGGTATAGGCGGTGGGCGGCGCGACGAAGGCGACTTTCGGCGTGTGCTGGCGCTTGGCGGCCTCGCTCACGTCCTTGATCAGCCCCATGCGCAGTGCGCCGTAGGCGCGGATGGTCTCGAACATGGCCAGCGCCTTGGCGTCGCCGTTAATCGCATCCTGCAGTTCGGTGCCGGTATAGCCAATGGCGTCGGCGTTGACGAACACCGTGGGAATACCCGCGTTGATCATCGTTGCCTTCAGCGTGCCAACGCCGGGCACCTCCAGATCGTCCACCAGCTGCCCGGTGGGGAACATCGCGCCGCCGCCGTCACCGTCGCCTTCATCGGCCGGGTCAATGAATTCGATCTGCACTTCGGCCGCCGGGAAGGTCACGCCGTCCAGTTCAAACTCGCCGGTTTCCTGCACTTCGCCGTTGGTCATCGGCACGTGGGCGATGATGGTCTTGCTGATGTTGACCTGCCAGATCCGCACCGTGCACACGCCGTTGGCCGGCACGCGGGCGGGGTCAATCAGCCCCTTGCTGATCGCGAATGCGCCGACGCCGGCGGTGAGGTTGCCGCAGTTGCCGCTCCAGTCCACAAACGCCTTGTCGATCGAGACCTGGCCGAAGAGGTAGTCCACGTCGTGATCCGCACGCGTGCTGCGCGAGAGGATGACGCTCTTGCTGGTGCTGGAAGTAGCGCCGCCCATGCCGTCGATTTGTTTGCCGTAAGGGTCAGGGCTGCCGATGACGCGCAGCAGAAAATTATCGCGCGCCGCGCCCGGCTGCTGGCAGCGCTCGGGCAGTTCGTCCAGACGAAAAAACACGCCCTTGCTGGTGCCGCCGCGCATGTAGGTGGCCGGGACTTTGATTTGCGGAACATGAGCCATGACAGTCTCCTCAGGATGTAGCGCCGCGGCGCCGGCCTCAGCGGCCTTGAAAATGCGGGCTGCGTTTGGCCAGAAACGCCTGCACGCCCTCGCGGGCATCGGCAGTTTCGGCACAGCTTTGCAGCAGTTGTTTTTCGAGTTCGATGTGCTGGGCCAGCTCGCGCGGCGCGCTGCCCCGGCACAGCTGTTTAATCGCCGCCATCGAGGCCGGTGCCGCCTGACGGAAATAATCCACCCAGCGTTCGGCGGCGGCCGCGAGCGCCTCCGGCGCATGCAGTTCATCCACCGCCCCGGCGGCCAGACATTCCTCGGCCGTCACGATCCCGTTGCCGAGCAGCCAACGCTGGGCCCGCGCTGCACCCACGCGCCGGATCAGAAAATACGACGCGCCCAAATCGGGCGAGAGCCCGATGGCCGGATAGCCGGCGCGCAGCTTGAGCGTGGTGCTGGCCAGCACCAGATCGGCCATCAGCGCGAGCCCGATGCCCGCGCCGCCGATCGGGCCCTGCACCACCGACACCAGCGGACAGGGCGCGCTGGCCAGCGCGATGAAGCCCTGATGCAGCGGCTCCAGCGTGCTCGCAATATAGGGACCGAGCGCATCGGCATTGGCCGCCATGTGCTGAATGGCGCCGCCGGCGCAGAAAAGCCGCCCTTCGGCGGCCAGCACGATCACGCGCGGCCGGGCCGCTACCACGGCCTCGAAGGCCGCCGGCCAGACTTTGCTTTGCGCATAGCCAATGGTGTTGGCGTCGGCTGGCGCGACCAGCGTGAGGCGCGCGACGCCGTCGTCTACCCGCCATTCAAGGCCGGCCTCGCGTTGGCAGGGCAGGGACGCACTCATGCGCGAATACGCAAATGTGAGGGGGCGAGTGCCGTGTGCTGGCGCATCGCCCCCGCGCCTCAGGCCGACTTGTTGGCGGCCAGGAAGTCCTGCGCGAAACGCTGCAGCACGCCGCCCGCTTCGTAGACCGAGACTTCTTCCGCGGTGTCGAGGCGACTCGTCATCGGCACTTCAAGACGCTCGCCGTTCTGGCGATGAATGACCAGCGTGAGATCGGCGCGCGGCGTGCGCTCGCCCATCACGTCGTAGGTCTCGGTGCCATCCAGCGCCAGCGTCTTGCGGTTAACGCCCGGCTTGAATTCGAGCGGCAACACGCCCATGCCAATGAGGTTGGTGCGATGGATGCGCTCGAAGCCTTCGGCGGCGATCACTTCCACCCCGGCGAGGCGCACGCCTTTCGCCGCCCAGTCGCGCGAGCTGCCCTGACCGTAGTCGGCGCCCGCCACGATGATCAGCGGCTGCTTGCGGTTCATGTAGGTCTCGATCGCTTCCCACATGCGCATCACCGTACCGTCCGGCTCCACGCGGGCCAGCGAGCCTTTCTTCACCTTGCCGTCGACCAGCGCCATTTCGTTGACCAGCTGCGGGTTGGCAAAAGTGGCGCGCTGCGCGGTGAGGTGGTCGCCGCGGTGCGTGGCGTAGGAATTGAAGTCTTCTTCCGGCAGGCCCATCTTCGCCAGATATTCACCCGCCGCGCTGTCCAGCAGGATGGCGTTGGACGGCGACAGATGATCGGTGGTGATGTTGTCGGGCAGCAGCGCGAGCGGCCGCATGCCGCGCAGCGTGCGCGCCCCGGCCAGGGCACCTTCCCAGTAGGGCGGGCGCCGGATGTAGGTCGACATCGCGCGCCAGTCATACAGCGGGCTGACCTTGGTCGCCGGGCCACCCTTGTCTTCAAACATCGGGATGTAGACCTTGCGGAACTGCTCGGGCTTCACGCTGGTGCTGACGATGGCGTCGATCTCGGCGTCTGAGGGCCAGAGATCTTTCAGCATGATCGGCTTGCCGCTGGCATCGTTGCCGAACGAATCCTTCTCTATATCAAAGCGCACCGTGCCGGCCAGCGCGTAGGCCACCACCAGCGGCGGCGAGGCGAGGAACGCCTGCTTGGCATAGGGATGAATACGCCCGTCGAAGTTGCGGTTACCGGAGAGCACCGCCGTGGCGTAGAGATCGCGGTCGATGATTTCCTGCTGAATGACCGGGTCGAGCGCACCGGACATGCCGTTACAGGTCGTGCAGGCAAACGCCACGATGCCAAAGCCCAGTGCTTCAAGTTCGCCCTTAAGCCCCGCCTCTTCCAGATACAGCGCGACGGTTTTCGAGCCCGGCGCGAGCGAGCTTTTCACCCACGGCTTGCGCGTCAGGCCGAGGCGATTGGCGTTGCGCGCCAGCAGGCCGGCGGCGATGACGTTGCGCGGGTTAGAGGTATTGGTGCAGCTCGTGATAGCCGCGATGACCACCGCGCCGTCCGGCATCTGGCCGGGCGTTTCGGTCCACGGACCGGCGATGCCCTTGCTGGCCAAATCGCTGGTCGCCACCCGCGCGTGCGGGTTGCTGGGGCCGGCCATGTTGCGTACCACGCTGGCCAGATCAAAGCTGAGTTCACGCTCGTACACCACGCCCTGCAGGCTGTCCGCCCACAGGCCGGCGGTCTTCGCGTAGGTCTCGACCAGCTTCACGTTGTCTTCGCTGCGGCCGGTCAGCCGCAGGTAGTCCAGCGTCTGCTGGTCGATGGCAAACATCGCCGCCGTCGCGCCGTATTCCGGCGCCATATTGGAAATGGTGGCGCGGTCACCCAGCGTGAGCGACGAGGCGCCCGCGCCGTGGAACTCAAGATAGGCGCCGACCACTTTGGACTTGCGCAGGAACTCGGTCAGCGCCAGTACCAGATCGGTGGCGGTAATGCCGGGCGCCAGTTTGCCGCTCAGCGTCACGCCCACGATTTCCGGCAGCCGCATCCAGGACGCGCGACCCAGCATGACGTTCTCGGCTTCGAGACCGCCCACGCCAATCGCAATCACGCCCAGCGCGTCCACATGCGGCGTATGGCTGTCGGTGCCGACGCAGGTGTCGGGAAAGGCCACGCCGTCGATGGCATGCACCACCGGCGACATTTTCTCGAGGTTGATCTGATGCATGATCCCGTTGCCAGCCGGGATCACCACCATGTTGTCGAAGGCGAGCTTCGTCCAGTTGATGAAGTGGAAGCGATCTTCATTCCGACGGTCTTCAATCGCGCGGTTTTTTTCGAACGCATCCGGATCGAAACCACCGCACTCCACCGCCAACGAGTGGTCGACGATCAGCTGCACCGGCACCACCGGATTCACCTTCGCCGGATCCCCGCCCTGATCGGCAATCGCGTCACGCAGACCGGCCAGATCGACCAGCGCGGTCTGCCCCAGAATGTCGTGACACACCACGCGCGCCGGAAACCACGGAAAGTCGCGCTCGCGCTTGACCTCGATGATCTGCTGCAGGCACTCGGTGACGATGGCCGGATCCGCGCGACGCACGATGTTCTCGGCGTGGACCCGCGCGGTGTAGGGGAGTCGATCCCAGGCGTTCGGCGCGATGGCGTTGACGGCGGCACGGGCGTCGAAATAGTCGAGCGTCGTGCCCGGCAGCGGCTTGCGATAGTCGGCGTTCATGATGCTTCCACGTTCCTCTTACTTGCGGCGCTTGATCGGCACGAACTTCTGGTCTTCCGGACCGGTGTAGTTGGCGCTGGGGCGGATGATCTTGCCGTCGATGCGCTGCTCGATGACGTGCGCGCTCCAGCCCGAGGTGCGGGCGATGACGAACAGCG
>JALRCR010000013.1 GCA_023257255.1 Gammaproteobacteria bacterium
TCCGATCCGGAGGAATGCGCGACGGCCAATCGACGCCGGCCGGCGTACAGTCGCGCTCCGGTCAAGCCGTGGTCTGTGCTTGCCTGTCTTTTTGAACGAGGCCTAAGAACTTGAGCAGTCTTTTTTCGGTCGCCCGTAGCGCTGGCAGCCAGTCCGCCTGGACGCCGGTCATTGTGCTGGGTGGCGACCCCGCGGCGGGCAGCATTTGCGCGAACGCGCTGAATGCCGCGCTGCTCCAGACCGAATACCTGACGTCGCTGGAGGCCTACCTCGAACGCGCCACCCCGCAGGTGCTGATTCTGGACATCGCCCCCGGCAGTCTCGACGTGTGCAGCGTGATCCAGTTTATCCGCCGTATCGAACCGGCGCCGGCGCTCATCCTGCTCAGCGCGCACGGCCCGTCGATCTTGCGCAGCTTCGCCGCCAACGCGAAATCCATTGGACTGGAAATCCTCGGCACGCTCAACAAGCCGGTCGAGTTGGACACGCTGGTCGCACTCGTACAGGGTCGGCTAAGGGCGTTCGACACGCTGGCGCCGGCGGCGGTCGTGGTCAAAATTCAGCCCACGCCGCTGCCGAGCAGCGAAGCGCTGGACCTGTTTGACGCCGGCGCGCTGGAGGCTTACCTCCAGCCGAAGTTTCGCTTGTCTGACCTGAGTATTTCGGGGTTTGAAACCCTCGCGCGTATCAACCACCCCCAACTTGGCGTACTGGCGCCCGGGCGGTTTCTGGCGCCGCTGCTGGAAAACGGCGCTGGCCCCGCGCTGACGCTGCAAATGCTGATCGGCGCGGCGCGCAGTCGCGCCAGACTGGCTCGCTATCAGGGCGACCGGGCATGGCAGTACGCCGTCAACGTCACCGCCGATCTGCCGGTGCAGGACAATCCCGACTGGCTGAAACAGCAGGTCGAATCGCTGGGCATGGACCCCGCCAACCTGATGATTGAAATTCCCGAGGCGACGCTGTCGGAAGACCTGCTCATCTGGCACCGCGTGCTGACGCAGGCGCGGCTGATGGGGATAGGCGTATCGCTGGATGATTTTGGCTGTCAGGCGGCTAACCTTGAACGACTGCTGCTGTTGCCGCTGACGGAAGTCAAAGTTGATCGCATGTTTCTGGAACACGCGATGAACGATCGCGACGCACGCCGCTTGCTGGGCAGCATTAACCGCATGATCAAGGACCTGGGCATGCTCAGCGTGGTGGAAGGCGTTTCTTCGGCAGACATGCTGAGCCTCGCG
The DNA here is from genome assembly GCA_023257255.1 of Gammaproteobacteria bacterium. Taxonomy (GTDB): domain Bacteria; phylum Pseudomonadota; class Gammaproteobacteria. The sequence goes on from JALRCR010000013.1 coordinate 1,242, forward strand.
ATCGACGCGGGTTTCGACTACGCGCAGGGCTTTCATCTGGGCCTGCCGCTGACGCTGGCGGAAACCGAAGCCTTCGTGCTCGCGCGCAACGAAACCGTCTAGGAAAAGCATCCATTTCGGGTAGAGAGCCGGTTGCACCGGCCGACGGCGCAACGCTAAATGCGAGCGTCCTTAAAGAGCCACGTGGCGCCGTCCATCCCGAGAGATGCCAACTATGCCCGGATTAGAAACGCTGCAGCGCGCAGGCGACTGCACTGTTCAGGAATCGCGCAGCGTACCGACGAGTCGTCGTGGCCTGTGGCGCGTGCATGTGCCCCAGACCGACACCGCCGGTACGCAGGCCAGCTATGCCCTGCAGGCGCTGGAATACGCCATGCAGTGGCTGGACGCGAACCCGGACCCCACCAAGCGCATGCGCGTGCCGGTGAGCACCCGCTGCTGGTATGAACCTGCGTTCGTTCCGCGTCTGGCCGAGCTGGTCGATGCCCATCACAGCGTTTTGCCGCGCCTGCTGATCGAAATCGAGCACGAGTGCCTGCTGAAGTCCGCCACCGTGGTCCGCAACGCGCTGGCCGACGCGGGCGCCCCCGATCTGCGGCTCGCGGTGCGACTGGGCGCCCAGCCCACCCCGCTGCGCAGCGAACTGCGCGCCGCCCGCGTGGGCTTCCTGATCGTGACGGCCGAAACGCTGCGCGCGACGCAGGAGCAGCCGACTGAATTGCTGTTTCTGAAGAAGCTTGCGACTGCCGCCGGTGCCAAGCTGGAGTTGGAAGGCGTGCAACTGGGCGCAGCGCGCCTCGGCACGCGACCGGCGCTTGGCGAGCGGCTGCACTGACTGATGCAGCCTGGCGGGCGTTGTCTGCACACACGCCACCGGGCTGAACACCGCAAGCGGCGCGCGATCTGAGCCACCGCCAGCCATGAGCTCGCCCGATCCGCTGCAGCTGAGAATTGAAGAACTCAAACGCGAGTTCTTGAAGACCCGCACCGACCGCCAGCGCTTCGACAGCCTGAAGCAGCGGCTGGCGCTGCTGAAGGAGTGGCTCTCGCTGAGCCAGCGTCGACTCGAAGCAATCCGCGACGGGCGCGAGCCGGCGCTAAATCCTCTGCTTGATCCCATGCCTGCTGACGCTGCCGAGGACGGCCTGCAGCCAGCGCCTGGCGATTCCCCTGTGCAAGCGGTGGAGGAAGCAAGCAGCCTGTGGGTCCGCTTGCTGACCAGCGTTGAGGTAGACGGGATTCTGTTTCCTGCCGGCGTGATCGTGCAGGTGCCCGCCTCACGCGCCGATGAACTGCTGGCCACGGAGGCCGCTGCGCTGGTCACGCCGGCGAGCTTTTCTGCGGAAGTCGCCGGCACCGCCGCGAGGACGGCGGCGGACGACGTCGATAGCGCTGCGTTCCCCGCAAGCCCGGCAGAGACCGAGGCCAGCGAGGCCCCGGTTCATGAACCTGAGGGCTTAGGGCATATCGCTGAGGCTGGTCTTGATCATCTCATCGTAGGTGCTGAGTGATTTGGCCTGCGCGGAAAACGCGTTTTGGACCGCGATCAGGGAGGTCAACTGATCCATCAGATTGACGTTGGCCTGTTCGAGTTGCCGCTGCTGCAGGCTGGTTTGCGCGCCGTCGGCGACCCCGAAAATGGCCGGACCGCTGGCGGCTGATTCGCCGTACTGGGATTCCGACAACGCCTGCAGGCCACCTTCGACCGGGAATTTGGCAATCGCCACGGTGCCGACCAGCGTGGCGCCCTTGGCATCACTCAAAATCATTTGTCCCCTGGCATCAACGGCCAGTGAGGCATCGGCCGCGAGAGGCGCTGGCAGTCTGAGCGGCGTGGGGGCCGACCCGCCCGCTGCCTCGGCGCGGCTCCCCGGATAACCGAGCAGGGCATAACCGCCATCGCTCACGATGTGGCCGTCGGCGCTCAGGGAAAAATTGCCCGCTCTGGTGTAGCGCTGATCCTCATCGGCGGCGGTCACGAAAAAGCCCGGGCCATTCAGCGCAAAGTCGAGCGCGTTGCTCGTGCCCTGCAGCGGCCCTTGCGTGGGATCTCTGGTGACCATCGCCGGCTCGGCGCCGCCACCGCCGCTCGGCGTTTGCCAGGCATCAAGCGTGAATGCGCGCTCGCCCTTGAACGCCGTTGAGCGGACGTTACTGATGTTGTCCTGCAGGGTTCTGAGGATATGATTTGAGCCGTTTAGGCCACTGACCGCAATTCGGTTAATCATCGCATCGATCTTCAATAGGAGACCGTGCAACACAGCACTATTCGTGCCACGCAAGCTGCAATCACCGCCATGGTACTAAGCACCAAACAACTCTCTCGCCTCGGCGCCAAAGCCCGTCGGGTGCCACCTGACGAGGCGGCGATCCAGGCCGGGCGCCGGGCAATCGTGGCCTTGATCGATGAGTTCTGGATTTACTACCGCAACCCGTCCGAGTACGCCGCCGTCGAAGATCCCGCAGCGGCGGTGCCGCGCTATGTCAGCGGAATTTGGACCCGCAGCGAGCCGCTGATCGCTCACGGACTGGAAGGCGTTTCGGTGCGCATTCCTTACGGCGGGCGTTACCTGCCGCTGACGGCCGATGGCCGGGAAGAGATCCTGCTCGCAGCGCCCACCGGGTCGGAACTCGAGGAACTGCTGGCCTCGATCAAACACGCGGTCTCCATCGGTCGCGCCGACAAGTTTCTGCTCGCGCTGGGGCAGCACGCGCCGCTACCGCTGTCCGCGCCCTGATCCGCCGCCGCGCTCAGTCGAGCGCGAAGTCGCCGCGCAGCTTGTTATAGATCTGCTGGGCGGCTTCGGTCTTCAACTGGCTGACGCGCCCCACGCTCACGTCCATCACCTCTGCAATTTCGCGCAGGTTCAATTCCTCCACGTAGTACAACTGCATCACGAGCTTCAGGCGGTCGCTGAGTCCGGCCAGCGCGACCTCCAGCTTCTGGGCCAGCTGTTCGCGCTCGATTTCCTCGTCCGGTCCCGGACCCGAGTGCGCGATCCACATCCCGTAGGCTTCATTCAGTTCATCCAGCGACTCGACTTTTCGCCCGGCGTTTTCTTCTTCCCAGGACCGCAGTTCCTGTTCGTGGATATTGAGATGCGCGGCGAGTTCCGCGGCGCTTGGTTCGCGCTGCCCCGACTCGGCCAGCGTCTTGCGCGCTTCCCGCAGCTGCTTCTTGCGCTGAACCACCACGCGCGAGAGTTGCGCATGTCGCCGGACGAAATCGATCACCGCGCCGCGGATGCGTTGCGAGGCGTAAATGGAGAACTCTTCGTCTGGCACGTGCTGGCTACGGTTCGCCGCTTCGACCAGACCGACCATGCCGGCCTGGACCAGATCGTCGATTTCCAGCGCGCGCCCCACGCGGCCGTGCACGTGCCAGGCGATCTTCTTGACCATGGGCATCACGGTCTTGATGCGTGCCTGCAGGGCGGTCGCGTCCAGCGTCGCGCCGGGGTACTTCACGCCAGTCCTCCCGCGGCCAGTTCGGCGGCCAATTCGCCGCGGTCGGGCAAATCTGCGGGATTTCGCGGCCGTTGGGCGTAGCGCACCAGTCGACCCGCCACCGCCGCAAGGTCTCGCGCCGCCGAGGACGCCGGCGCATGCCGGACCACCGGCACGCAGCGCCGGATTGCCTCGTTGACCGCCGTGTCGCGTCGAACCGCGCCGAGGTAACGGAGCTCGGCCTGCAAGAAGCGCGAGACCACCGACTGGAAGCGGGCGAACAGCTGCTTGCCTTCCGCCTCGGAGGCAACGCCGTTCACGACGAGATCAAAGCACTGCCGCTTGTAGGTCAAGTTAAGTTCTTTAACGGTTGAATAGGCGTCGAGAAACGACGTGGGCTCACCGGTCAACACCACCAGCGCCACCTCCGCCGAATGAGCGTAATGCAAGGCGGTGTCGTCGGCGCCGGCCGGGCAATCGATCACCACCAGCTCGTAGTCACCCATCAAGTCACCCAGCTGATCGGCCGCGCGCCGCCGATGCTGCTCATCGGCGGTGAGGAGTTCGTGGGCCCCGTTCGAGCCCGCGACCATGTCGATTTTCCAGGGCGTGTGCTCCACGAGGTCGGCCATGGCCACCTCGCCGGTGGTCAGTTCGGCCAGCGTGCGCGAAGGTTTTACCCCCATCAGGATGTGTGCGTTGGCCAGACCGCTATCGCCGTCGAACAACAGGACCTTGCGACCAAACCCCCACGCGGCCTCGATCGCGAGGTTCACCGAGAGCGTGGTCTTGCCCACGCCGCCCTTGCCGCTTACCACGGCCACCGTCAAGGTATTAAAAGACATCTCGCCGCCGCCTGTAGTCATGCCGCGCACGCCGTCCATGGCGTTTGTTCGAACCAGTCCTTGAGGTTCGACGCCGAAAACTCGCTCATCCGCACCAGACTTCGCGCGCCTTCTGCGCACGCTGCAATCTTTGCTTGCTGGGCAAGAATACCGGCGAGCAAGGTGCCTGTGGGCTTAACCTCGTCCATCTTGGTGAGGATCACTTCCTTCGAGAATTCGGCGGCGCCGGCCAGGATGAGCCGGCACGCCTGCTCGCTCATGGCAGCCTCGATCGCGACCAGCGGCAGAACCTGATAGCGCCCACTCAGCGTGGCGACCAGCCGGCGCGAAGCCGCCAGACTTGCCTGCAAATCGGAGGGCATATCGAGGCACACGGTGAAGCCGCGCCCCACGAGATTGTCGAAGCCCGCATAGTCCGTCGACAGCGATAACACCGGGATCTCCAGCAGTCGCCCGATCTGGCGCATGTATTCCAGCGCCCCGGCTTTCTGCTGATCGGTGGCGGCCAGCACCAGCTTGCGCTCGGGACTCGCGCGCTTGAGTTGCGCCGCCAGGCGCGCCACCGTCGACGACTTTCCCGACCCCGACGCGCCGTGCACAAAAATGACGTCGGCCGCCGCGAGGCGCTGGCCCAGATCGGGCGCACAGAGGCGCTGGTACAGCTGCGCCAGCGGATCGCCCGGCCCCAGATCGTGCAGCAGGGCCGCATTGAGGCCCCAGTCCAGCAAGGGCTTTAACTGCAGATTGACCGGTGCTGAGGCCGTCGACCGGCGGGGTTCCATCAGCAGGGCCGTGATGTCGTCCAGCCGCTTGATGATGCCCTCGATCCGGTCCTCCCTGGCCGCCGCGGGCCGGCTTGGCATGGGCGTCGCCACGTTGGCCGCGGGCATCGCTGGCGGGGACGGCGGACTGCCACCAAGCAGGGCGTTCGTGCTCCGCACTTCGTTGAGCACGCGATTGAAGTTCTCCCGTTGGGTGGCCGCCGTCGGCAGGTCGTTAATCCCGGCCACCACTTCCACCCCGTCCTTCACGCGACGCGTTTCAAGAATCAGCGCGGTGGGACCTAATTCCCTCGCGATGATCTCCAGCGCTTCCTTGCTGTCTTCTGCAAATACCACGGTCTTGCGCATGTCGATTACTCCTTAAATGCCTATTTGCCGAGAACGGTGACGACATCAACGGTTTTGGACGAAGGGATTTCGTTGTAGGCCAGCACCGTCAGGTCGGTGACGTGGCCACGGAAGATCAGGGAAAGCGCGTAGCGCAGCGCCGGCGTGGTGACCAGCACGAGCGGACGATCCGCACCGGCGGCCTTGTCGGATTCGGCGGCGAGGATTTCGCCCAGTTTGCGAATGAGCCCGGGCTCGATGCCCAGCGGGTCGCCGCCCGCCTGCTTGAGCGACTGGTGCAGCAGCTGTTCCAAGTCGCTCTCAATGGTCACCACCCGCAGCGGGTCGCGTACCGCGCTGATTTTCTGGATCAGGATGGTGCCGAGCGCCGGCCGGATGCTTTCGGCCAGATCGCGCGGCTCTTTGCCTTTGACGGCGGTGGCCGCGATCGCGTCGAGCACGCGGCGCAGGTCGACGATCGGCACGCGCTCGGCCAGCAGATGCCGCAGCACGGTAGTCAGCGTGTGCAGCGGCACAATCTTCGGCACGACGTTGGCGACCAGATTGGGGCTGGAGCGCCCGAGGTTATCGAGCAGCGACTGCACGTCGTCCTGATCGAGCAGTTCGGCGGCGTGCCGTTGCAGCAGCGACTGCAGGTGCGTCGCGATCACCGTGCTGCTGTCGACGATGGTGTAGCCCGCGGCGCGCGCACGTTCGCGGTCGAGATGGTCCACCCAGATGGCTTCCAGCCCGAAGCAGGGGTCGACCACTTTGGTCCCCGGTAGATCAAAAGCCGCCTGCCCGGAATTGATGGCCAACACGCGGTCGGGCTCCACGCGGTCTTCGCCCACAATCATCCCGCCGAGCAGGATGCGATAGGCGTTGGGCTCAAGGCTGAGGTTGTCGGTGATGCGCACCATCGGCACGACGATGCCCAACTCGCGCGAGAGCTGTTTGCGAATGCCGTTGATTCGCGCCACCAGCGGCGAGTCCTCGCCCTGGTCGGCCAGCGGTGCGAGCGAATAGCCGACTTCCAGCTTCACCCGCGAGGACTCACTGATATCGCTGACTTCGATACTGCTGTTATCGCGCGGCAGCAGTTCGGCGACCGGCTCCGCCGGCGCCGCGTCCGACGCGGGCTGCTGCCCCCACAGGCGATAGGCGGTGAAGCCGCCCATCGCGGCGGCGGGCAAAAACAGCCAGCCGGGCATGCCGGGCAGCAGGCCGATCAGCCCCATCATCGCCGACGCCGGCCCCCAGGCGTGCGGCAAGGCCATCTGCCCCGCAATCTGGCCGCCCAGCTCCTGCCGTTCAGAGGTCCGGGTGATGATGATGGCGGTCGCAATGGAGAGCAGCAGCGAGGGGATCTGCGCCACCAGGCCATCGCCAATGGTGAGCTTGACGTAGATTTCGGCGGCGGCAGCCAGGTCGAGGCCGTGCGTCATCGTACCGATCAGGAGGCCGCCAAAAATATTGATTAAGAGAATGATGATGCCGGCGATGGCATCGCCCTTCACAAATTTGCTGGCACCGTCCATCGCGCCGTAAAAGTCCGCTTCGCGGGCCACGTCGGCGCGACGCAGCTTGGCCTCTTCGTTGGTCAGCAGGCCGGCGTTGAGGTCGGCGTCGATCGCCATCTGCTTGCCGGGCATAGCGTCGAGCGTGAAGCGCGCGGTGACTTCCGACACGCGTCCCGCGCCTTTGGTGATCACCGCGAGATTGATTACCACCAGAATAATGAAGACCAGAATGCCGATGGTGTAATTGCCACCAATGACAAACTCACCGAAGGCTTCGATTACATGCCCCGCCGCATCCGGGCCGTTGTGGCCTTCCGCCAGCACCACGCGGGTGGACGCGACATTCAGCGCAAGCCGCAACACCGTGGCGATCAGCAGCACCGAGGGAAAAGCCGAGAAGTCGAGCGGACGATGTGTATTCACGCTGACCATGGCCACCAGCAACGCAAGCATGATGTTGGCCGTGAAGAAGACGTCCAGCAGGATGGTCGGCAGCGGCACCACCATCATCACGATCAGCGCCACAATCAGCAGCGGCATCACTGCCCCGCTGTTGAGGAAGCGCCCGGCGGGTTGTCCAAAAAATGACAGGACGTTGATCACGTGTCACAGGCTCCACAGTTTTTGTCACTGAATTGCCAGATCGCGACGATCTGACTGCTCTCGCCGTCCGACAACGCAAGTTCGGTGCCACCGCTGCGCACGCAATCCGCCGGCGTTTTCGGCATTGATGGCACCCGAATTGCAAATGCAGCAACGCAAGCGTTCCTGCTTCGGCACTGGAGTACTGACGGATGAAACAACTGCTTTTGCTTACGAGCCTCTGTGCGCTGATGGCCTGCGCCCACCAGGCGCCGCCGAATCCCGCACTGCCGCCGACGGACTTGTCCGATCTCGCGGTGGTCGATCTGAAAGGCGTGGGTCACGCCGTCGTCCACGCGCAGCCGGGCAAGAGCCCCGAGCAACAGCGCCTGCTGGCGATCCGCGCCGCGCGCATCGCTGCCCTGCGCGATCTGGCCGAGCAGATCTACGGCGCAAGAATTGAAGGCGACACCACGGTTACCGAAGCGATGGTGCAAAACGACCAGGTTCGGCTGTCGGTCGAAGGCGTGGTGCGCGGGGCGAGCACGGTGCGCATTAATCCCGTGGGCGACGACAGCTATGAAGTGGTGCTGAAAATCAGCGGACGCGACGTGGTTCGCGCGCTGCAGGCGGCGCGGGGCCGCGGCGTCTGAGGTATGCGACAAGGCTCGTTCAAATTGGCGCTGGGCTACGCCCTCCTTGCCTGCGCCCTGGCGGCGCCGGCGACCGAACGTGTGCGGGGTCACGGCCGGGCACTGGTACTTGCGGGTGACGTGGGCGCGGCGGAGCGAGAGGCGCTCGCCCAAGCCTTGCGCGATGCCAGCCTGCAGCAGGGCGCGACGGTCACCGCCGCCAGCGTGCTCGATGCCACGGGCAGTCTCGAAGAAACCACGGTGCTCCATAGCTCAAAACAAATGCTCAGCTACGAGTTGATCGACGCGAGCGTGCAGGACGGCACGGCCGAAGCTACCGTTGAAGCACTGTTCGACGATGGCGTCGCAAACTGCGCGATGCATCAATTGGGCGGCACCATCGAGGTCAGCGTCAGCATCGGCGGACAAGACACACCGATGGACGCCGCCGGCATTCGCGGCAGCGCCGATTACGAACCGGCGCTGCGTCAGGCCGTTTTTGACGCGCTGGATAACGCGGCGGCGGGCACGCCTTACGCGTTCCGCAAGCCCTTGCCCAACGCCTATCAACGACTCACCGTGCCGACACACGAACTGCGGGTGCCACGGGGCACGCTGCAGGTCGCGATGAGCCTGCAGGCCCAGTCGACCACGGTCCAACGCAAAGCGCAGCGACGGGTGCTGCTAAGCCTGAAGGCGCGCTTCGAGGACGCCTTCAGCGAGCAGGGCCGCGAGCTGCCGGCGCTGCAAGAAACGCTGACGGTCGACGCACAGGGCCGGATATCGCGCTCACGTTTGCCAAACGTGCTGGCCGACCAGGTGCAGGCCGCGCTCTGCGCGATGCCGGCGCTCCCGCTGCTGCGCGAGGCGGACGCCTTCAGTGTGGAGGTCGGCAGCCTGCATGGCCTCAGTGCCGGCGCGCTGTTCGAAGGAAAATCGCCCGCAGGGGACCGGTTCTTTTTCACCGCCACCATCATCGAACCAGGCCGTAGCCGCTTGCGCCCGCTCGGCAAGCTGCCCGCACAGCTCGCCATCTCGCAGGTGACGCTGATGAGCAAGGGATCATGACGCGCGAGCGCCTGCGCCTGGTCGGCGCGCTGCTGCTGGGCGGCCTGATAAGCCCGCTCGCGTCGGCAGAGCGCGCGCTGCCGACGGTGTTAATCCCGGCGCCAGGCGCGGCGTCGGCGCCGCCGACCGCACCACCCGGCACCGGCTACACCGTGCAGCAGGGCGACACGCTGGATCGCGTGCTGCTGCGGCAGTTCGGCGTCGCGCCGCAGGCACTGAAAGTCTGGCGCGCGCAGGTGGTGGCGCATAACCCGAGCGCATTCAAAGGCCGCAACCCCAATCAGCTGATTCCGGGCCGCCGGCTGCAAGCGCCACCCGGCATGGCACCCCTGCCTGCAAACCCAGCCACCCCACTTCCGACTCCGGAGCGCCCGCGTGCGGCCATCTACTACTACGGTCATTAGACTCGGCCTTGCGCTGCTGCTGGCAGTCGGCGTTAGCGTCGGGCCGCAGGCGGCAGCGAATGTGAATGCGGCGCAGACGATGCGCGAACCGCTGCAGCGTTATCTGGAATTGCGCGGCCTTTCGTACACGCACCGCCTGCCCAATATCGATCCCAGACTGAGCATGCCGAGCTGCCCATCCGCGCTCGCGATCCGCCCGCTGGATCGCAGCGGCCTGCAGGTGGAACTGCGTTGTCCGGATTCCAACTGGATGCGGCGCTTCCGGTTCCCGCCGAATGGCGCCGACTGGGCCGCGGTCACCCGACGCCCGGCCCCTGCGGGCACCGATGCCTCGCCTGCCGAGACGCTGCCCGCAGCCGAACCCGTCACGGTGACGGCGGCCGCCCTCACCAGAAGGGTGTGGCGCACGACCACCCCGCTGCGGCGCGGGGAAGCGCTGCAGGCGGAGGGTCTTGAACTGGTCGAGGTGCCCGCGGAGGGTCAAGCCGATGCGCTGCCCGATACCACCAACCTGGCGGATTTCACCGCCGTCGCCAATCTCGCCCGTGGTACGGTGCTCACGCCAAGAGTGGTCCAACGCGCGCCGGTAATCGCGCGGGGCGACCTGGTCACCTTGCTGGTCAAAGGGCGGGGATTTGCGATCAGCACCGAGGTTGTGGCGATGGAAAGTGCCGCCATTGGCAGCATCTTCAAGGCGCGCAACCCGGAGACCGGTCAGGACATGAAGGCCCGCGCCGAAGGGCCCGGGCGCGGCGTGATCGACAATTTCTGAGAAAGTCCTAAAACCTCGACGCGACCTGTCGTCTTCACCCTTCGTAAGGGCCCTTTTGCCCTCAACGAAACAGAGGCTGTAACCATGGTAGATAAAATTGACTCAGCGGGGGCAGCGGCCTTAGCCGCCCAGTCCGCAAGGCAAGCGCGACCCGAACGCACGCCCACCGAGGCTGCGCGGGTCGCCGAAGCGCCGCCCGCCCCACCCCGCGAAGTGTCGCGCGAACTCTATGCCGACACCCGGGCATCAACGGCCAGCGAGCCGATGCAGGTGGATCTGGAAGCCGTCAAACGCATCAAGACGCTGATCGAAGAGGGACGCTACCCGATCGATCTGGCAAAAATCGCGCGCAAGATGGTTGAACTGGATCTGCCCCCGCAAAATGGCAACACCTGATCCAATGTCCGCCCCCCTGGCCATCGAAGAGACTGACGCGGTACTGAACGCCTGCGCGGCGCTGCGCGAACTCGTGCATTGCATCGAGAACCAGCAGCACGCGCGGGTACAGACGCAGGTCGACGTGCTGAGTGCAGCGCTGCGTCAGCTCTCTTCGCAGCAACGCCTGTGTGGCAACCTCGAACTCACCCAGTTGCGCCGAACCGCGCTGGATGAGGCGATGGCCCTGGGCAAAACGGCATTCCTGCAGAGCGTCAAAACACACGTGCGCGCGGCGCTCGCCCGCCCCTTAGAGGGGAGCATCCAGTTTGCCCTACCCTGAGTTCGTCCTGGCGCTGACACCCGAACAGCTGGCGCTGCTAGGCGCCGTGCTGGCGCTGCTGGTGGGCTTGCTGGCGGCGCGCTTGAAGCACCGGCAACTGCTGAGGCTACGGCGCGAACATCTCGCCGGCGCCGGACAACACCAGGCCGCGCTGGAAACAATCCAACAGACCCTCACCGCGCTGGCCACCGAAGTCGCCGCCGGCCGCGAAGACTTGAACACCGGATTGCGCGCGTGGCGCGAAACGCCCGCGCCGGCCATGTCCGGCTCAGCAGAACTGGCGTCGACCGCCTCGCCGAGTCCTTTTGACCTCGCCTTCACGCTGATCAAGAGCGGCGTGCCCGACGCCGAAGTCGTGCGTCGCGCGGGCGTGGACGCTGAAACCGTTGAACTGCTGGCGCATCTGCACCGGCCTAAAACGACTAGCCCGCGGCCGCCGGCTGCCGAGCAGACGCCTCCGCCCGCTTGATTAGCAAGCCGTCCGTCCACGCCCGGAGCGCCTCGGGCGTGGCGGCGCCGAGCCGTCCCCAGATTCGTCGTTCGTAATAGCGATAGTCGGCCGCCACCAGCTCCGGACCCGAGGCGTAGAAGGCATAGCCCAGCAGCCCGTAGGTCAGCACCAGAAACAGGGGGCTGACGAGCGCCGCCACGGCGTAGAAGCAAACCACCATTGCCAGCTGTCGCCAGGCGCCCGCGAGCATCAGGTAGATGACGGGAAAGCTGAGCGCGAGGAAAGATTTGGCGCCGGCTTGCAAAGGATAGAAACGCTGCTCGTCGCGAAAGATGTCTGCCCATAAGAGGTCGGCGGCCGGCACCGACTCGACAACATCCGCCTGCGCCGTGGGCTCCAGCAGCAAACCGGCCACGCCACGCTCTGCCTGCAGCACCAGACTGCTCGTGTTCCGCTGCAGGGTCACGCGGCAGGCCTTACGGCCTACGCGACTGAGGATTTCTTCCGCGCTGGCCGAGCCGGCAGCGATCTCGCGCGCCTCGTTTTGCGCAAACACCAGCACATCGTCGATTTGAAAGAAATGCCGCTCGATGGCCTCGGGATCAATCTCGATCACCCGGAAGGCAAGCGTCGCGCTGTCCTCCTCCGTGCTGGCTTCCACTTTCATCTTCAGGGATAACTCAGCGCGCTTTTCTGCTTTTGCAGGATCTGCAAGGCGCTGTTCTGCGCCCGGATCAAGTCGGCAAGGCTGTCCATGATCTTCTGCTGCTGCGCGAGAATGCGCGCATCGGAAGCGTCCGCCCCGCGCGCACCCGGCGCGGCGGCGGGCGCCGTCCGCGGCAGGCGTTCGACGAGCTGCTGCAACACGCGCAGCCGCTGATTGATCGCCGACAGCTCGGCGTCGGCCGCGGCCGCAGCTTTGGGCGCGGCCTGCACGCGGGCGGGGGCTACCGCCGCCAGCGGCTTGCTAAGGATGCTGGTCACCGCCTCCTGATGGCCTTTCACTTCTTTGGTCAGGCCTTCAAACATTTCTTTCTGCAGGGCTAGCGCATCTGCCGCCTCCCGTTGCTGCGCGCCCAGCGCCGCGGTCAAGGCTTCCAGCTGCTCCTTTGGCGAGCCGGTTTCCTTAATCGCCGCAGTGAGGGTATTCACGTCGCCGATATAAGTCTTCAGCGCCTCGCGCGAGACTTCGCCTATGCGTTCAAATTCGCTCTTGGTCGACAGCATCAGCACGAGCGCTACCACCAGCGCCACCACGCCCACGACGCTCAAGGCGCCGATGGCCATCAGCGCACGCCGATGTACCTGCTTCATGCTGTTGACCATGCGCTCGCTACGCTCGATCACATCGTGCTTGATCCGGCCAATTTCTTTCACGGCATCGGTCGCGGCGTCGGCGCTTTCCAGCGCGATGTAAATGCTTTTCTGGATTTCTTCCAGCAAGGGCTCACTCATGATTTCTCTCTCCGTAAATTGCCCGCGGCGGTGCTTTCAGCGCAGGGCTGGCTGGAATAAATTTGCACGAGTCGTGCCGGAAGGGTCGCGCTGACGAACCCGAAGCGACGACAGCCATGGGGCGTCGCGGCCAGATAGGTCACGTAGTAATGCCGGCAGCCGCGACACTGCGTGTCGCCCGGTTGCGATGAACTGCTCATCCTGCCCCGCGCGCCCGGCGCCCGCTCTCATCGAACATGAACGCTTCCGGCGGGACGGCGGTCGGTGCATCTCCTTCGACGCCGTTCAGCACGTGGGCGAGGACGACCGCGACTGCCTGAAACAGCTCTTCCCGAATGGCGTGGCCGACGTCACTGGTAAAAAAGATCGCGCGGGTCAGTTCAGGCTGGCGGTGGATCGGGATGCCCAGCGCACGCGCCTCGTCCTGCAATTTAAGGGCAGGCTTGCCCTGCGCCTTGGCGCATACCGTCGGCGGCAGATCCTCTCCGGGCTGATACGACAGCGCGATGAGGAAGTGCGTCGGGTTGACCAGCACCACGGTCGCCTCGCGCACGGCGCCGGCCGTTCTGCCCATGGTGATCTCACGCTGCATGCGTCGCACCCGCGCGCGCAGTTCCGGCGAGCCTTCGCTTTGCCGATGCTCGTCGCGCGCTTCCTGCTTGGTCATCATCATGGACTGGCGGTGCTGCCACCATTGATAGAGCGAATCGACCAGCGCAAACAACAGGGCGACGCCCAGCAGCGCCAGCACCATGCGCCAGATTTCGCTAGTCACCACCCCCGTGACACCCGGAAGACTGGTGCGCACTAATCCTGCCAACAGCAGCCACTGGTCGCGAAACACCCAGTACATGACCGCGAGCACCAGTGCAGATTTGCCCAGCGTTTTGGCCAACTCATACAGCGCCTGCTTGCCAAACAGGCGGGCGAGGCCGTTGACGGGGTTGAGGCGACTCCACTTGGGTGCCAGCGCCTGCGTGGAGAAGTTGAAGCCACCGAGCGCGAACTGCGAGATCAGCACGCCAATGGCCACGGGCACCGCGACGGTCAGCACCAGTTCCAGCATCTCAAGGCCGGCCGCGCCGAATTGCCGCAGCAGGGCCTGATGGTCACCGCCCGCCGTATTCAGTTGCAGCGAGTCGCGCAATAGCGCCGTCAGGGAATTGACCATGGCCCGACCCTGTACCGCCAACGCGCCGAAGGCCGCGGCCAGTGCCGCAAGCGAGAGCAAATCCTTGGAACTTAGCGTTCTGCCCTCTTCCCGGGCGCGGCGCTTTTTTTGCTCCGAGGGTTCCTCGGTTTTCTCCTGGCTGTCGTCCTGTTGCTCGGCCATGCTCGTGCTACCGCGGTGCGCTGTTGGTGATGAGTGCGTCCGTGGCCGACAGCGCATCCAGCAGCACCGCCACCATCTTCACGCTGATGTCCGGCATAAAGACACACAGGGCCACGCCGCCGACCAGCAGCGCCAAGGGCACGCCGATCGAGAACATATTCATCTGCGGCGCCAGTCGATTGAGAATCCCGGTGCCGATGTTGAGGAGGACCACCACAAACACCACCGGCGACATCAGTACCAGCGCATTGACCAGCATGGGGCCGACCGCTTCGCTCACTTCACGCAGCAGACCGCTGGGCAGGCCTTCGCCGCCCGGCGGCCACAGGCTGTAGGAGCGAATCAGCAATCCCAGCAGGAGGATGGGGCCCTGAATGCTCAGAAAGGCGATCAGCATCAGCTGATTCAGCAACTGGGCAATCAGCGGATTGCCTTCGCCGCTCGAGGGGTCAACCATCGAGGCGAAGCTCAAGCCCATGGTGGCCGCGACGACTTCACCTGCTGCCGCCGCTGCGCCAAACAGGATGCGCAAGAACAAACCCAGAGAAGCGCCGAGAATAACCTCACGCGCCGCCATTTCGAGTTTGAGCAATGCTCCGCCCGCCAAGGCGGCGGGCGCCTGCACGTGCGAGGCGACCACCACCGCCACCAGCGTGACGATGACCAGCCGGATCTGCAGGGTCAAGGGATTGGCACTCAGGATCGGCGCGCTTAAAAAAAACGCCGAGACCCGCAGGTGAAAGAAAGCCACCTGATAGAGCCAGTTCAATAGGTCCGCGTGCTGAAGTGCGATCAAAATGCCATTCCGGCGATGCGTTCAAAGACCAGACCGAACAGCACGCGACAGCGGTCCAGCATGAGCGGGCCCAGCAAACCCATCACCAGAAAGACCACCACAATTTTCGGCACGAACGAAAGCGTCATCTCGTTCACCGACGTCGCGGCCTGAATGATCCCAACGACGAGCCCCACCACCAGCGCGGCCAGAATGGGTGGCGCCATGAGATAGAGCAGGGTCCAGGACGCCTCGCGACCGATAAGCGTGATGTATTCCGGCATGACGGGCTCCTATTTGCCGTAGCTCTGTACCAGCGAACCAATGGTCATGGCCCAGCCGTCGACGCTGACAAACAGCAGCAGCTTGAACGGCAGCGAAACCAGCATGGGCGAGACCATCATCATGCCCAGCGACATCAGGATGCTGGCGATCACCAGATCGATGACCAGAAACGGAATGAACAACATGAAGCCCATCTCGAAGCCCGTGCGCATTTCGCTGACCACGAAGGCGGGTGCGGCGATGCTCATGGGAATGTCTGCCACCCTCGCGTAGTTTTTGGCGCCCACCAAATCGGCGAAGGCGATCACATCGGCCTCCTTGGTGTTGGCCAGCATGAAGGTTTTAACCACTTGCAGGCCGCGACTGAGCGCAAGGTCGCCCGCCATCTGGCCCGCGATAAAGGGCGCAATGGCCTCCTGCTGCAGCTTCTCGTAGGTCGGCTGCATGACCAGCATGCTGGCGACCAGGGCGACCCCGATCAGCACCTGATTGGGTGGCGTCTGGGCGGTACCAAGCGCCTGACGCAGAATCGACAGCACGATGATGATGCGCGTGAACGAGGTCGCCATCAGTAAGAGCGAAGGCAGGATGGTCAGCGCCGACATCAGCAGCAGCAGTTGCAGCGGCACGGAGTAGCTGGTGCCGCCACCGCTCTGCGGTGCCGATTGCAGCACCGTTAAATCCAGCGGCCCGGCGCCGGCGACCCCACTGGCGAGCAGCGCCACAGCGAGGGCGCAGCGCGCGGCACGGCGGCGGTGTTCAAGCCTCATGGGCTGTCCCCGTCGCCACATCCATGGCGAGCGGCTGCGGCATGCGTGCGTCGCCGATGGCGACCACAAAGGGACGGCTCTCAATTTCAATCAGCGCACAGCCGCTGCCCGGCCGAAACCAGACCACATCAACAATGCGGATCTTGCGGCCCGCAGGTCGGCTACCGGGCCATGTCGCGCCGCGCCGGCGTAACCAGATCCCCAGCCCCCACAGCGCAGCGAGCAGCAGCAGGATGAGCCCGAGCGGCCCCAGCACCTGCCCCATTCGCTCGATTGTCGTCGCGCTGCTCACAGGTCGAGCAGGCGCTTTTCCGGCGTCACGATTTCGGTAAATCGCACGCCCAGGCGTTCGCCCACCATGACGATTTCGCCTTTCGCGATGCCGGCGCCGTTAACGAAAATATCCAGCTGCTCACCGGCCAGTCGATTCAGCTCGATGACCGAGCCCTCGTTGAGGCGGATGAGGTCGCGAATCTTGAGCGTGGTGGCGCCGACCTCAACGGTCAGTTTGACGTCGATATTTTCGAGCAAGCGCAGGTTGTCGCCGCGCCGGCGATTTGCGTTGGTCAATTCCTGAGAATCCATGACGGCTTATTCCTCGAAGATTTCGGTAATTTTCACGGCGGCGTTGCTGCCCACTTCGCCGAGCGTGCCGGCGGCATAGCGCTGCTGCTCGATGTACAGCGTGACCCCTTCGACCGAGGGGATGTTCACCACCATGCCGGCTTCCAGATCGAGCAGTTGCGACAAGGTGATGCTCGGCTCGGCGATGCGCGGGCGCACGGTCAGTTCGATGTTGAGCACGGCGTCGTAAAGCCGCTCGCGCCAGGTCAGGTCTTCGTCCGCCATTGTCGAACTCAGCTTCGATCGCAGCAGCGGGGCGATGGGCTTGAGGCTTTGCAGGGTGTAGCAAAGGTCGATGACGAACGGGTCGAGCGTTGGCACCTGGACCGCAAAGCTGTTGACGAGAATCATGTCCGAGCCTTCGCAAAACGCGATGAAGGCGGGATTGGTTTCAGTGCCGATCACGTTCACGTCGAGCGTCATGGTGTCGCGCCAGGCCAGCTTTAGCTGCGCGGCAATACGCTCGGTGATCATCCGCGCCACCCGCTCTTCGGTGGGCGTGAATTCGTTTTGCCGGGTAGTCGACGCCGGCCCCGTGCCCCCGAAGTAGCGGTTGACCAGCAGGCTGATGAAATCTGGTCGGTAGGTCAGCAGCGCCGTGCCTTTTAGCTGTTCCAGCTTGAGCGTGTTCAGGCTGACAAAGGGCGGCAGCGATTCCAGATATTCATCCAGCGTTTTCGCTTCCGGCGGAAAGGCCGAAATGCGGGGCTGAAAGCGCAGGAAACTCTGGAACACATTCCGCATCGCGCGACCAAGCCGGTCGTCGATCGCATTCAGCGCGTGCAGGTCGCCCATCAGCGACATGTCGTCGCCGGCAAAGCTGAACGGCACCACGTCTACCGAATCGGGCACGCCGACGCGCGGCGGTGAATCGGCAGCCGAAAGGCTCGCCAGCAGGGCGGAGACTTCCTGTTCGCTGAGGGTTTTTACCGAGGCCATGGACGAGGGGCTACTGGGTCACGAAGGAGGTGAAGTGCACTTCCTCGATACCGCCGAACCGGGTCTTCTTCAGCAGGACGTCATTGATGGCGTCCCGAATGCGCCCGGCGATTTGCTGTTTCGCCTCGATGCCGACAATGTCCTCATCGGTGCAATCTGCCAGCGTCCCGATGACCGCGCTCTTAAGCGCCGGCTCGTGGGCCTTGACGTTCGTAATGACCTGGTCGTCGTATTGGGTCGACAGGGCGATCGTGACCTGAATGAAGTGGCGCGAGTTCTTGAGGTTGGCGGTAAAGGTGCCCGGAAAATCGTAATAGGTCGTCGCAAACTCGGCTTCGACCTCGACCTTCTTCTTCTTGGGGCCACACGGCGGCTTGGCGCCCGCCTCGTCTTTCTTTTCGCCGTGCTCGCCGCCGCCACCGCCGGCTTCAGCTGCGGCCACCGGCACGCAGTCCTCTTCGGCCGCTTCACCTTCGTGGTGCTCGGTGTCTTCCTTCTTGTGCTCTTCACCGGCAGGTGGTTTCAACAGACCGGCGAATTCGTCTTCGGGCGGCGCCATCATCTTGTTCGCGACAAACCCGCCGGCCGCGCCCAGGACCAGCAGCAACACGGCGCCCACAATCATGAGGACCAGCTTGAGCGGAGATTTCTTGGGCGCGGCCGGCTCGGCGGCGGCGTTCTTGTCGGCTTTGTCGGATTTATCGGCCATGGGCCAGCTGCTCCAGAGTTACTAGCGGGGGGTGTCAGGCGAGGGCTGTGACGGGTGGCGGTTCGAGAATTTCGATACTCGACACGTTCAGCCCGCCGCGCGCGAGGCTGGCGGCGATCGCCGGCGCCTCACCGTGAAAAAAGCGCCGCGCGCGGTCGTTCTGCGCGCCAAGTTTCATTTGGACGCCGCCGCTGGCGGTCAAGGCGAGGGTGACGGTCAGGGCGCCCATCAGTCGCGGATGGAGCTGCAAGGTGACGGTCTGCAGACTGCCCGGCGCGCCCAGCGCGGGCAGCCGGATCCTTGCGCTTTCAAGCAGGGTTTCGCGCCAGGCCTGACTGCGCAAATCGAGGCTGCGCGGCGCCGAGGCGGCAGGGCTTTCGGCATCCCGCGCGGGCGGCGGTGCGGCTTCGGCGCCCGGCGTCGAAGCGGCGGCGCCGGGCGATCCGACGAGCTCCTGAGTGGCGCGCGCCAGCGATTGCGTGAACGGCACGACCGCTTCCGGCGCGGGGATGCTTATCTCCGGCGTCGGCGTCGGCAGCGGCGTGGCCCGTGGCGCATCGTCCTCGGGCAGGCGCCGCTTCGCTCCTGCGAGATGGCGGGCACTGCTAGACGAGGGCCCGGCCATATCGGCTGCCAGATGCGCCTGACTGCTCGCCGACGACGACGCACGCCGACCGCGGTGGTTTTTCGCCTCCGGGTTCAGGGCTTCGGCGCGCGGCCCAGCGGCCGCATTGGACGCTGACGATTCTCCGGCCGTCGCCGCGGCGTCCTCAGACGCGGCGGGCGTCGTCGTTGTCCCGCGGCCGAGTGCGGCCGACAGCACGGTCGCTGGCGATTCGATTGCGGGAGCGATAGCGCTCGGCGCGACGGGCGATGGGGTGTTGGTCGCGGTTACCGCTGCCGGGGAGACCGGCGCCGCGTGAGAGGCGGCAGGCTGCTCACGCCGCAGAGCGTCCGCGAGCTCGACGCTTACCGCCGCGCTAGCGTCGCTCGGGGCGGACGGGCGACCGTCCTGCGGGACCGCCGCTTGCGGCGAGTCCGCGAGCGGATCTGGCGCCGGCGGCGCTGCGACAGGCGTGGCCGCGGCGACAACCATCTCGGCCGTCGGTTGGACGGATGGACCCACCGCGTCCACCCGCAGATTCAGGATCGCGGGCGGTGCTGGTGGCGGGTTCGCGGCCATCGGTAAACCGTCAGCGCCCGGAGACGGCGTCGAGTCAGGGGCGATGTCGGCCGTTGCCGTGTTCTCGAGCGTCGCCTCGAATAGCTCGAGGTCTTCCGTCCCGTCCGCCGCAAGGGCGAGCGCCGGGTCCATCGTCGGGGCCGGCTGCCCCGCCAGGCCAGCGCTGAAGAAAGGCAACAGCGCGCCCACGGCGGGCGCGGTGCGCAAGGCGGATTTATCGCCCGCGCGAAGGAAAGTGAGGCGCGAGTCCACTTCCGCCAGAGCGTCTTCCCGATTGGGTCGCGCTTTGGCCAGGGCCTCCGGGATGGCTGACAACGCGGTTGATTCCAAGGATGGCGTAGGCGAAGCCTCATCTTCATGCGCGCTCGAAGCGAGCGAAGAAACTTCCAATTCGGTGGCGCCTGCGACCGGCGAGTCTGGGCTTGTCGGTTCGCTCGCCGGCGCCGGCAATTCGAATAGCTTGCCGGCGCTGCCGGGCGTGCTGGCGGCGCCGCTGGAGGCGTCGCGCGCCGTGGTCTGTGGCGCTGCCGAGACGGGCGCAAGATTCAGAAAATTCATGAGGGGCGGTGTCCGTGTGAAGGCCGTGGATGGCGCACTTGAAGCGGTTGAGACCAGGCCCGGATCAGCAATTGATGTGCCATTTAGACGCGCGCTCGCGGCGCCAGCGCCAACGCTTCCGCCCGCTCGGCAGCCGTGCGATGTTCCGTTCGGGTTTCCAGCACCAGGCGCTCGATGTGCTCCACGCGCAGCCGCAACGTCGTGACCGCCGCCATCCCGCGCGTGCGTTCTTCCTGCAGCCACTCGACCTGGCCCTGTTGTTCGCGATGGGCTTCTGCGAGTTCGCCCAGCTTTCGCCGTATCCCGCTCAAGGTCATGGCCGGCATGCCGCGCGCCTCCTCCAGCTCTACGTAGTGGGCGCGGAGTTTCTGCAATTCATCGAACAGACGTTGGGCGTCCGCCAGCGCGGTATTGATGCCCGCTAACGCCTGCGTCTGACGCCGTTGCCGGTCGAGATAACGCAGCCGCAGGATCTGCAGGCGACGCAGGCGGCGTTTGAAATCAGCCATCGCTGGTTACCTTGAACAGCGCCTGCTGGGCGTCGTCCCAGCCGCAGCGCTGGTCCAGCGGCTGGCTGATGTAGCTCATCATCTGCGGATGCCGGCTCAGCGCCAGGTCGATCTCGCGATCCACACCCGCCTGATAGCCGCCCATCAGCGCAAGGTCTTTGTTCTCCTGATACAGCGAGTAACGGCGGCGGAAAATCCGCGCGGCGTCGAGGTGGCGCTGGGCGCAGATGTGGGTCGAGACCCGGCTTACCGAGGAGGCCACGTCGATCGCGGGATAAACCCCCTGCTCGGCCAGCGTGCGCGACAACACGATGTGCCCGTCGGTGATCGCGCGGGCCGCGTCGACCACCGGGTCATTCACGTCATCGCCATCGGCCAGCACGGTATAGAAGGCCGTGACCGAGCCACCGGTTTCGCGGTCGCGCCCCGCGCGCTCCACCAGTTTGGGAATCAGCGCGACCACCGAAGGCGGGTAGCCCTTGGCCGTCGGCTGCTCACCGAGCGCCAGGCCGATCTCACGCTGCGCATGGCCCACGCGGGTCAGTGAGTCGACAATCAGCAAGACTTGCTTACCCTGGCTGCGAAAATAGTCTGCTATCGCACACGCCCGATGCGCGCCGCGTATGCGCAGGATGGGCGACTGCTCGGCGGTGACCGCCACCACCACCGTCCTTGCCCGCGACTCTTCGGTCAACACGCTTTGTACGAAGCCGCTGACTTCACGCGCGCGCTCGCCGATCAGCGCGGCGACCACCACATCGGCCTGCGTGCCGCGACAGAGCATGGACAACAGCACGCTCTTGCCCACGCCCGAGCCGGCGATAAGCCCGATGCGCTGACCACGCCCCACCGACAGCAGGCCGTTAATCGCGCGCACGCCGACATCCAGCGGTTCGCTGACTTCGGCCCGGGTCAGGGGATTGACCTGCTGGCCGCGCAAGGCAACCTTGCCCTCGGCCACCAGCGCCGCCTGTCCGTCCAGCGGATGGCCGTCCGCGTCCCACACGCGGCCGAGGAGACCGCGCCCGACCGGCACTTCGTCGACGGCGCCGGTGACGCGCACCAGCGCGCCGGCGGCGATACGCGCAGAGCCATTGGTCAGGGCAATCATGGTTTCCTGCTCGCGAAAGCCAATTACTTCGCCGTGTCCGCCCACGCCGTCGGTGGTGTCGATTT
This sequence comes from Gammaproteobacteria bacterium, assembly GCA_023257255.1. Taxonomy (GTDB): domain Bacteria; phylum Pseudomonadota; class Gammaproteobacteria. The sequence goes on from JALRCR010000013.1 coordinate 23,106, forward strand.
CGCAGGCCGCGCCGACCGGCGCACTGCAGCCCACGGCCCCGGCAATCGCGCCATCAAAACGCACCACGCGGCCGGCGCGCAGCGGCGGTGTGACGCGTGGGCGCAGGCGCAGCCCGGCCAGCGCATTGATGCCGCGGGCGCTCACAGGGGTTTGTCCTCGCGCGGCGCCCAGTGCAGCCGCCGGTTAAGACCGCCGTCAACCGCAAACGCCGGGCTGTCGATGAAGAACGCGCCGCGCGAGAGATTTGGATCGGCGACCAGCCGCGCCGCGGTCGGCGCAGCCGTCCACGCCGCTTCCAGTGCCTGAAAATCTGCCGGGTTGACCATCACCCGAATCGCCCCCAGCGCGTTATCCACCGCGCTCAGGGCCTGGGTGATTTGCTGGCTGAGCCAGCTGCTGTCCAGCTCGACGGCGCGCCCGATGATGGTGGTGGCGATTTCCAGGGCCGCGCGCTCCAACTCCTCGTGCAGACCCTGCACGGTGCCGGGTTCCAGCGTCGACATCTGCGCCAGCAGGCGGGCCAGCGCCTGATTGTCGGCCTGCGCGCTGGCCAGTTCCTGCTGCAGTCGGGCGATGGTGTCGGCTTGTCCCGGACATACCGGACAGGGCTCTGGCGCCGGTGCGGGGGCAGGCACCACCACCGGCGGTGCAGCCCGCACCTCGACGACGGGCTCGGCGACCGGCTCGGGCGGCTGCTCGGGCGCGGGCGGCGGTGCCACCGGCATGCGCTCGAGCAGCGCCTCGGCATCCATCGGCGTCGGTGGCTGCCATTGGCGGAACGCCTGGCTGTCGTTATGGACGCTGCCTTCGCGAACCTCGAATTCGCGACTGCGGTTGGGATTGCCGCCAATGACGCGCTCCACAAAGGCCCGCGCGGTCGCGTTGCGGTCGCCTTGCGCGCTCATACGAAGTCGTCGCCGCGCCCGGCCAGCATCATGCTGCCAGCGTCAGACAATTTTCTTGCGATTGCGATGACCTGCTTCTGCGCTTCCTGCACGTCGGTCACACGCATCGGGCCTTTGGCTTCCAGCTCGTCGAGAATATTGGCGGCGGCGCGGCTCGACATGCAGCCAAAAATCTTTTCTTTCAGCCGGTCGTCTGCGCCCTTGACCGCCGTGACCAGCAAATCTGTCTCGACGTTACGCAGCAGCACGCCGAGGCTCTTCTCGTCCACCATGATCAGGTTCTCGAAAGTGAACATGTTGTCCTGAATATTGGTGATAAGGGTCTTGTCCTCCTTCAGCAGCGATTTCACCACGCGCTGCTCAAGGTCCTGCTTGGTAAAGTTCATGATCTTGGCGGCGACCTTCACGCCACCGATCGACGACGCGCGCAGCGACGCATTGGTGCTGAACTGCGTCTGCATGATGTTTTCGAGCTCTTTCACCGCCTCCGGCGACACCATGTCCAGCGTCGCGATGCGCTTGATGACTTCCGGCTGCACGGTCGCCGGCAACATCGACAGCACGTCGGCTGCCACCGAGTAGTCGAGGTAGGACAGCACCAGCGCGATAACCTGCGGATGCTCGGTGACAATCATCTCGGCGATTGAGCGCGAATCCATCCACTGCAGCAGGTCGATGCCTTTGCTGCTGGTGCTGGGTGTGATGCGGGACAGGACCGAGGTTGCGCGGTCCTCACCCAGCGCGCGGGCCATGACGTTGCGGATGTATTCGCCGGAGGCCAACCCCAGGCTGGTTTCCCCGCGGATAATGTTGATGAACTCGTCCAGCACCCGGTTGACGGTGGTCTGGTCGACGTTGGCCACCGAAAACATCGCCGCGCCCAGATGCTGGACTTCCATCGGACTCAGCCGGCGCAGCACTTCGGAGGCTTCTTCCTCGCCTAGCAGCAACATCAGGATGGCGCATTTCTGCGAATTCGAGAGATGGCGTTCGGGGACGTCTTCCGGCGTCACCACATCCAGCGCGTTTTCCTCAGCCACGGCATTAGCTCCTTAGTTCATCATCTCGGGACGCATGAGCTGCTTGAACACATTGGTCACCCGCGCGGCGTCTTCACCGACCAGCATGCGCACCACCGCGACCTTGTCGTCGTAGGTGTTGGCGGTATCCAGCAGCTCGGCGGAGATGCCTTTCTTCTTCGGCTTCAGCTTCGCTTTGAGGTCTTCCAGGCTTTCACCCGGGGCGAGGGTGATGGAATCGAGGTGCGCAGCTTCATCCCGCAGCGAGGCCTGGTCGGCGGCCGCCAGTTCCACCGGCGACTGGAAGAGTCGCGGCGCCAGCGGTTTGAGAATCCCGAAGGCCAGCACCGCGATGAGCAGCGCGCCAATCAGCGACTTCGCGGCATCCGCCACCCAGGCGGCTTCGTACCAATGCTTGCCGGCGACGGTGACGGGGTCAGCGAAGGGCATCGCGCTGACCGACACGGTGTCGCCGCGCTCGGCATCAAAACCCACCGCGTCCTTCACCAGCTTCTCGATCTGCGCGAGTTCCGTGGCGGCGGCTTCGGCTTTCGCATCCGGCTTGCCTTTGGCTTTGGCGGCGCCTTCAGCACGCGCCGCGGTCGCTTCGGCGGTTTCTCGAATGATCACCGCGACGCTGAGCTTTTTAAGGAAGGCTGCCGGTGCCTGGACGGTCTTCACTTCGCGACCGATTTCGAAATTACGCGTGCTGGACGAGGTCTTGCTGGCCGGCTTCTGCGCCGTCGCGGTAGCGGCGGCCGGCGCAGCGCCCTCGGCCGGCGGCGTCGCGGGCGGGGTAGCCGGCGGCGTTTGCTCGGCGTTGAGCGCAGGCGCGGTCGGCGGCGTGTTAGACAGGGTGCCCGGCACGCCGCGCGCGCCCTCTTCGGTCCGTTCCGAGGTGCTCGTTTGTTCGGAGCGCACCTGCACCGGGTCGTCGAACGATTCCTTGGTGGACTCCACCTTGGTGAAGTCGAGCGAGGCCGTGACCTCGGCCGACAGATTCTGATAACCCACGATCGGCGCCAGCAGCGCCAGCACGCGCTCACGATAACGACGCTCTACCTGCGTCTGATGCTGGAGTTGCCCTTCGGACAGCTGCATCTCGGCACTCGACGCCGAGGACGACAGCAACTTGCCGTACTGGTCGACCACCGTCACGTTGGCACTCGGCAGATACGGCACGGAGCTGCTGACCATGTGAATGATCGCCGCCACCTGCCCCTCGCCCAGAGAGCGGCCGGCCGCGACCTTCACCACCACCGAGGCACGCGCTTCGGGCGCGTCCCGGACCAGCGCCGAACGCGGCGCGATCGCCAGATGCACCCGTGCGGATTCGATGGGGTCAATTTCGGAAATCGTGCGCGCCAGTTCGGTTTCCTGCGTTTGCCGCAGGCGCGCCTGCTCCACGGGCTGGGAAATCCCCATCGGCATTTGCGCGAGCAGGTCGTAGCCGGAGGTCGCGGTGCGCGGCAGTCCGTTCTGCGCCAGCAGCACCTTGGCGCGATAAAAGTCCGCTTCGGGAACGCGCAGCAAACCGGTCTGGTGGTCAATCTCGACCGTCACGCCCTGCTTTTTCAGTGTGTCGATCACTGCGGCCTTGTCGCCGTCGGCGAGCTGAGGAAAGAGCTCGCGCATCTGCGGGGCTTTCACCAGCTGGTAGACCACAAAACCCAATACGGTAATCAGGAGCAGCGCGAACAGCGGCAAGGTGCGGCGCACGGCAGGCTGCTGCACAAACGCGTACACCCGCTGCTGCGCGACCGCGACCGGGTTATTGCGCACCAGCGTTAGCGCCCCGCCATTCATGACTTCAGCCATTGCCCCACCCTCTTAATGATTGCGCGCGCCGATCTCTAGACCGGCATCGACATGATGTCTTTGTAGGCCGATAGCAATTTATTGCGGACCTGCAGCGTGGCCTCGAAGGCGAGCGACGCTTTCTGACGGGCCATCATCACTTTTGCGACATCGGTCTCGGTGCCGGCCTCAAACGCCTCGGACAGGGCGCCGGCCCGGTTCTCGGTCTGCGCCACCTGGTCCAGGGCCTGCTTGAAGGACTCCAGCACCTGCCCCGTCTGACGCGGCGGCGCTGTTTCACTCACCGCGCGCAAACGCGCTTCGCCCTGGCCCAGACGCTGCAGGTGCGGCATGGCGCTCGTCATGAAATCGATGGCCATGGCGCTGCCCCCTATGCGACCGAGGACAGCGGCTGGCCCGCGGTCTGAAAGACCACCGGGCTTTCCGGCGTATCAAACAAGATATGGTCGGCATCAATCACCGCGCCTTCGGCCAGCAGGAGTGCGCGCTGCACGACGTTTTCCAGCTCGCGCACGTTGCCGGGCCAGGGGTGGGCGCGCAGTTTCTCCAGTCCGGCGTCGCTGATCGTGGGCAGGTCGTTGCGCGACGGCGCGTGACGCACCATCAGGGCTGCGGTGATCGGCGCAATGTCGCCCGGGCGGTCGCGAAGCGCGACGGTGTGCAGCGGGAACACGTTGAGCCGGTAGTAGAGATCTTCGCGGAAGGTGCCGTTGCGCACTTCCTGATGCATGTTGCGGTTCGACGTGGCGATCACGCGCACGTCCACTCGGTGGCTGTGGTTACTGCCGAGCGGGCGTACTTCTCCTTCCTGCAGCACCCGCAACAGCTTGGCCTGGAGCGAAAGCGCCATTTCGGAGATCTCGTCCAGCAGCAGCGTGCCTTCGTCGGCGGTGCGAAAAATGCCTTTGTTGGGCTGATAGGCGCCGGTAAACGCGCCGCGCTCGTAGCCAAACAAAATAGCTTCAAGCATGGAGTCCGGTACGGCGGCACAATTGACCGCGACGAAGGGCTTATCGGCGCGGCCCGATGAGCGGTGCAGATACTGCGCGATAACTTCCTTACCGGTACCGGTCGGCCCGTTCACCATCACCGTGACCGGCGAGCGCGCCACCTTGCGCGACAGCGCGAGGAGTTCCAGCGTCTTCGCATCACCCGCCGCCACCGAGCCCACGCCCTGCAGAAAGTAACTCAGCAGTTCGGTCTGAAACTCGGTGTGCTCCGGGGCGATGGTCGCATCAGCCATCACGCCGTTGGGCTTCAGGTTGAAGCAAAACGTCTTGCCGCGTCGAAAATTAAGCAGGCGGTCGATGTTCGTTTTCTGCGCCAGCGCGCCAACGGACATATCGAGTTTCTGCAGCGTATTACCTTCGGCGTTCAGCACCAGCGAGGCGGGCTCGTCGCGGCGCTCGACGCGGGTGGGGTCATTGGTCACCACCATTTCGTAGCCACGACTGGTCAGCGGCTTTAGATCAAAGCCGGCGTCTACTGCATCTTCCGTCACGATAATTCTGCGCATGGGGCTTCTCCTGTTGACGGAAGCACTAGAGCAAAAGGCAGGCCAGAATTATTTCAGCTGTAAGTGATTGTTTTCGCGCTTCTCCGCGGGATTACTTTCAGTTTGGTTCGTTTCGCCTGTCGCAGGAGTGTCAACGTGTTGAGAATGCCACTAGGCTTCCTGACACTTTTTGACAGACAGGTCCGCTGCATGATCGTTGGACACAGCGCCGCGACGCTCGCCATGAAAAAGATGCTGGCTCTGGCGGCGGACAAAGAGGCCTCGGTCTTGCTCGAGGGCCCGACCGGCGCGGGCAAGGACGTCGCCGCACGCGCTGTGCACGATCTATCAAGTCGTGCGCACGGGCCTTTTGTGGCGGTGAATTGCGGCGCGCTGCCCGAGCATCTTGTGGTGTCTGAATTGTTCGGCTTCGAGAAAGGCGCTTTCACCGGGGCGGTGGTAGCGCGCGCCGGCAAGTTCGAACAAGCCGACGGCGGCACCATTTTTCTCGATGAGATTGGCGAGATGCCGCTGTCGGCCCAGTCGACGCTGCTGCGGATTCTGGAGACCCGCGAAGTCGAGCGCATAGGCGGGCGCCACCCCATCAAGGTCAACGTGCGCCTGATCTGCGCGACCAATCGCGATCTGGAAGCACGCGTGGAGGCGGGTCAGTTTCGCGCGGATCTGTTCTATCGCATCAACGTCTTTCCGGTGCAGGTGCCGGCGCTGAATGCGCGCCCCGACGATGTGAAGCCGCTGATTGAACATTTCCTGCAGCGCCACGCCATGGGCAGCCCGCCGCGCTTCAGCGCACAGGACTTCGAACTGCTGGGTCGCTACGGCTGGCCGGGCAATATTCGGGAATTACGCAATCTGGTCGAGCGTGCCTGCGTAATTTACCCGGGCGAGGCGGTCGATCTCCCCACCTTGCATCCGGCGCTGTTCCGCCATTCGCCCGACGCTGTCGACGAAGTCGAAACTGAAGTTGACGCGGTGTGGACGGCGGCCGGTTGCCCGGTAATTGATTCGGCATGGCCGGCGCAAGACAACGCGCTGCGGCCCGGTCCACGCCCGGCACCCAGGCTCGCGAGCGCAGCGGGCGCGCAGGCCGCGGAGTGGATGGAGCCGGGACGGCTGGCGGGCACGCTGCTGACCCAGTTGGAGGGCATCGATATGCCGGTCTACATCAAGGCCCTCGAGCGGGCGCTGATTGACCGCGCCATCGACCGCTGCAATGGCAGCGTGAGCGCGGCCGCACGGGTACTACGCACCAATCGCACCACCATCATCGCGAAGATCAAACGCTCGGCGTAAATTCCGCCGCGCGTTTGGCTTTGGCCGCAGCGGTGCCCTCGGCGCGCGCCTGCTGTTCGGCCAGCGCCACCAGGCGAGCCTGCAAGTCGGCAAGCTGCGCCGCGAGCGCAGGCGATAGCGACTGTTCGCGGCGGTTCGCAATCGCGAACAGGGCACGCCGGCGCTCGGCGTCCAGCGGGCCGAGCGTCAGGAACTCGCCGGCCTCGGCGAGTTTCAGCATCTCGACGGAAAGGTCGCGCACGACCTCCCAGGCCGCACCGGCCGACAAGTTACTTGCCAATCTGCTGCCAGGCTTCGGTCAGGTTGCCGACCACCCGCCGCGCCTGCGCCATGGTGTCGGGGTCGACCGCGCGGATACTGCGCACCAGCACCCCGCGCAGCCATTCGTAGAGTTGCTGCAGGTTGAGCGCAATTTCGCCGCCGTTGTCGAAATCCAGCGTCGACTGCAGGACGTGCAAAATCGACAGCGCGCGGGCAATGGCTTCGCCTTTTTCTTCCCGGGCCCCGCGCTTCGCGGCGTCTTCGACGCGATAAAGCAGGCTTCCCAGATCTTCAAACAGGTAGCGCACGAGTCCCAGCGGGCTCGCGCCTTCCATCAGGCCGGCGCGGTCAACTTTCTGGTAGGCGGCAAGGGCAGCAGCTTTCATCGGGAATTCCTGTGCGAGAGAGTATTGATAGAGTCAGGAGACGACGGTTGCGCCAATTGTTTTAGCGAAGCAGGGGCTAGTTGTTACTGGTCCACATCTTCATTTGGTTACTTAGAAAATCGCCGGTGCTGTTGAGGTCGCGCACCATGGTTTCCATCTGGCCGAAAGACAGGCGATAGCGCGTATCCAGTCGCTTGTACTCTTCGTCCAGCGCGCTCAGCTGGGTGCCAGCATCCGTCTTTTGCTTGGTCCAGTAGGCATCGCGGGCGCTCAGCGGCGAGCCGCTGGCAAGACTCTTCTCGAGCACGTCGGTCAGCCGGTCAAAAATGCCACGGGTCACCACTACCGTGCTGTCCTGCGGGTAAGCCCCAACCGCCACCGCCAGGCCTTCGGTCACGCTGCCCAGCGCGCCGCGGAGCTGCGCGCCGGAAGACGTGGCCACCGCGCCGTTAATCTTGCCGCTGGCATTAACGCCCGAGATCAGCGCGGCGCCGCTCAGGCCAAACAGCGACTCGAGCGCGGCGTCGGCGCTGACAAGGCTTACCGCGCTGCCGGAACCCAGCGTACGAGAAGTGATTTGCAACGCACCTGCCGATGTGACCGAAACGGATACAAAGGCTTTGGCGCTGCGGAGCACCGGGTCGAGGTTGGCGGCTGTTTCCAGCGCGGCAGCGAGCTCGGTGGCGCTGGCATAGCTGCCGGCCGGCAGGGCTAAGGTCGAACTGGCCGTAACGCTGCCAACCTTGATCCGCAGCGCGTTGCTGCCGGCGGTGATGCTGAGGGGCCAGGTTTCATTCGCCAGGTTCGTGGTGCCGGTCATGCTGCCCGCCGTGGCGGGCACCATGTCGCTCAGCGTGTAGGTGCCAGACGGCGTTGCTCCCACGCGGACCGGGGTGATGCCCAGATGGTTGCCACCGAGGCCGGTGTGCAGCACCGCCGCGACCCGCGCCGGATTGGCGGCGATCACGCGGTTGAGGATGGTGGAGTCGACCATCAGGGTGCCATCGCGATTGGTGCGCACGCCCAGTTCGGCCAGGGTCAGGCTTTCCCCTTCGGGCGTAACCAGCGGGACCGACGACAGCCCGCGCAGCGTCTGCACCAACTGGCGCGCGGCGGTGTCGCCGGCCAGCGGACCACCGGGCTTGCCGTCTACCCCGCGGGCCATGAGGGTGGACATTTCCTTGCCCAGCGCGTTCAGCTGCTCGACGAAGGCGTTAATGCCATCGCTGAGCTGGGTGCTGGTCATCGCCGTTTCCACGGTCGCGATGCGACCGACAGCGGCCTTCGAAATATCCAGCGAAACGCCGGGCAGGACATCCACAAAGGTATTGGTCTGGCTACGGACGGTCGCGCCGTCCACGGTGATGGCCGCGTCGGTCGCCTGCTGGGACGTCACCAGACTGCTGACCAGACTGCTCAAGCCGCTGCCGCTGTCGTCGACGGCAGACAAGGCAAAGGCGAAGTCTTCACCAGATGGGCCGCGTAGCGACAGGCGCTCGCCCTGACTGGTGTTCAGCACGGTGGCCTGCAGGCGGGGCTCTGCCTTGCGAATGGCTGCCGCGATGCCGGCCAGCGAATTGGCCCCTGTGGTGATAGGCACCACCACGCCGGGGTTATCGGCGTCCGCCACAAAGCTGCCGCTGCTGCGCGAGCCGAACTGGAGTGTGATCGCGCCGGCACCTACCGCGCTCCCGGCCGGCGTTCTCGCCGGGCTGACGCTGACCTGCTCCCGCGCCATGGATTGCACGGCAATCTCGGCGCGCAGGGCTGACGGTGCAGCGCCGGCGGTAAAGCTGGGCACGATCTCGGTGGCCAGCGACGAGGTGGCGGACCAGCCCAGATCCGTGCGGTTGAGCAGCCCCGCAATGTCGCCCTTCAACTTGCCCATCGTGGCGCGCAGCGAGGCCAGCCCGGAAATAGCGCTGTCGGCCGCGGCCTGCTTTTTGGTCGCGAGGTCTTTCCGCCCAGCGACTTCCGCCGTCGCCAGATCGGCAGAGAGCTTGGGGATGTCGAGCCCCGAAGCCGTCTTAATCGATGAAAGTACGTCGACCATTGCAATTCCTGCCCCGTGTAATCGGTGATGCCGGCGCCGCCCTCGCCCGCGGCGTGCCGCCCTTACTGCTGCTGCAGCAGCGTCAGCGCGCTTTGCGCCATCTTGTTGGCCTGCGCCAGCATCGCGGTCGCGGCCTGCGACAAGATTTGTCCCCGCGTCATGTTGCTGGCCTCTTCGGCGTAGTCCGCATCCATGATCCGGCTCTTCGCCAACTCGGTGTTGGTCGCGATGTTGGTCAGATTGGAAATGGTGTGCTCCAGCCGGTTCTGCATCGCGCCGAGGCCAGAGCGTTCCTTGTTCACCAGCTCCAGCGCAGCATCGAGAATCTTGACCGTGAGCTGCGCCTTCTCGGGGTCGGTGATGTCGACATCGCTGGCACCGGCCACAGCGCCGCTGGCGTTCTCGAGCGGGTCGCCGGCATCGTCCACCGCCTGGGAAAAGAGCGTGGCAATCGTCATGTCCGAAATCGAGATGGTGACGGTTTCATCCGATTTGGCACCAATTTGCAGTTGCTCGGCGTAACCCGGCGTCCCCGCGGCACTGCCGGTCGGTGCTTTGAAGAGGGTGTTGTCGTTAAAGCGCGTGGTGGTGGCGACCCGCTCGAGTTCGGTCTTCAGCTGGGTGACTTCATCGTTCAGATAAACCCGGTCGGCCGGATTGTTGGTGCCACTGGCCGCTTGCAGCGCCAGTTCGCGGATTCGCAGCAGCATGGCCGAGACTTCGTCCAGCGCGCCTTCCGCAGACTGGGTGAGCGAGATGCCGTCCTGTGCGTTCTTGACCGCGGCGCGGAGCCCCTTGATCTGTGCCTGCATGCGCGTCGCAATGGCCAGACCGGCGGCATCGTCGCCCGCGCGATTAATTTTCTTGCCCGTCGACAGGCGCTCCATGGCCTTTTCCTGCGCCTCCTTGGCATCCTCCAACGCATTCTGGGCCTGTAGCGCAGGAAGATTGGTGTTAATCGAGGTCATGGCGCGCTCCGGTGTTTAAGGAAAAGTCCCGCATCAAAAATTTGCAATTCTCAAGCCATCTCAATCAGAACAGCAGCTGGGCTACCGCCGGGGTTAACCGGCCGTGGACCATGAACGCAATCCGGTAATCTTGCAGAATCTGCTGGCGGACCACCGCCGCAAGTCGCTCCACATTGCCAGGCAAGTTCGGTTGCGGATTAGGCTGCGGCTGCAAACGCCGCAAAGCGCCCAACATCTGCTCCTCCGACAGGGCCTGTGACCCGCTCTCGGCGAGGGCCGCCTCAAACTGTCGCACCTGATTGCCGACCACCCGCGCCTGTGCAAGCTGCACCGGCGCTGCTTCCGCCGTAGCGGCCACAGCCGCGGCCTGCGCCGCCTCAGCCGCCTGTCCGGACACCTCGGCCTGCTGCCCGGCCTCACGTCCTGCCTCACGCACCATGGCGGCGATCGCGGTAAACACCATGGCGTTCGCCAGCGTCTCGCCCGCCAGATCGGTGGGCTGAAAATCAGCGCTCGCCACCGGTTCCACCGGGCGCGCACTTTCTACGGGCGTCGAGGGCGGCACCGTACTCCAGGTCGGCGCAGCCGCCGCCGTCTCGACGACCGGCGGCGCATAAGCCCCTGGAATCTGGGTGACTCCTGACACGAGCAACCTCCATCTGGACCTGGCCGCCTACTTCAGTGAAGACGACCGCGTTTAAAAAACTTTAGTAAGGCCTGACACCACCGGCACGCCGGCCCGGGTTTGGGAAGCTTCGATCTGCCCCCACGCGCCGGACCCGTGGTCGCCGGCTGGCCATTACTGCAGCAGCGTCAGCACGCTCTGCGACATCCGGTTGGCCTGCGCCAACATGGCAGTACCCGCCTGCTGCAAGATCTGGCCGCGCGTCATGTTGCTGGTTTCCACCGCGTAGTCCGCGTCCTGGATCCGGCTGCGGGACATCTCGGTGTTGGTCACCACGTTGGTCAGGTTGGACACGGTGTGCTCAAGGCGATTGTTGACCGCCCCCAGATCAGAGCGCTGTTCGACGACCTGCTTGATGGCAGCGTCTACTGTAGTCAGTGCGTCGGCGGCCTTGGTGGCATCCTCAACCGAAGCGGTGGCAATGAACTTGCTGTTGGCCACATCGCCAAGCTCGGTGGTGTCCATGGACTTCAGATCAATGGCGATATCTTCGGCACCGTTGGCCGCGCTCGCACCGGCCTTGATCTTCAGGCTCAGGCCGCCGGTCGTGTTGAACAGGGCGCGGCCGTTGAAGTTGGTGGTGTTGGCAATGCGGTCGATTTCTTCTGCCAGTTGCTTCACTTCCGAATCCAGGTAGCCGCGGTCTTCGCTACTGTTGGTGTCGTTCAGCGACTGAATGGCGAGTTCACGGATCCGCTGCAGCATGTTCTCGACTTCGCCGAGCGCACCATCGGCCACCGAGGCCAGTGAAATGCCGTCGTTGGCGTTTTTCACGGCGATGTTCAGACCGCGGATTTGCGAGGTCATGCGGGAAGAAATCGCGAGGCCCGCGGCGTCATCGCCACCCCGGTTGATCTTGAGGCCGGTCGAGAGGCGCTCCATGGCTTTCTCGGTGCTGATGCGCGAGTTGCGCAGCGCGGACTGTGCCGTAATGGAGGACACGTTGGTGTTAATCGTCGTCATGGCTGAAAACTCCAGAAATTGAGAGATTCAAATCGTTACGTTATGGCTGCTGGTGGACTGCTCTGGGTCTGGGAGAGAGGGGGGCCAGAGCCCCCCCTGAACCGCAGACCCTTTACAGTGGTTTCACTTACTGCAGCAGGGCCAGCACGCTCTGCGACATCTTGTTGGCCTGGGCCAACATTGCCGTCCCTGCCTGCTGCAGGATTTGGCCGCGCGTCATGTTGCTGGTTTCCACCGCGTAGTCCGCGTCCTGAATCCGGCTGCGGGACATCTCCGTGTTGGTCACCACGTTGGTCAGGTTGGACACCGTGTGCTCCAGGCGATTGCTCACCGCACCCAGATCCGAACGCTGCTCAACGACCTGCTTGATGGCCGCGTCTACCGCACTCAAAGCCTTCGCCGCATCAGCCACGTTGGCCACGCTGGCCGCCGAGATATCGGTGGTGGCGTCGCCGAGGTCAGCGGTATCCATCGACTTCAAGGTGATGCTGATGTCTTCGGCCGCATTGCTGGCGCTGGCACCGGCCTTGATCTTCAAGGTCAGACCCGCCGTGATATCGAACAGGTTCTTGCCGTTGAAGTTGGTGGTGTTGGCAATGCGGTCGATTTCCTCGGCCAGCTGCGCGACTTCCGAGTCCAGGTAGCCGCGATCTTCAGT
>JALRCR010000140.1:0-8799 GCA_023257255.1 Gammaproteobacteria bacterium
TGAGGCTGTCATTGGTCTGGCATTGGCGTCGCGGCGTTGCCGCTCCCACTCCCGCTCCCACGGGGCTCGTGGGAGGGGCTTCTTGCCCCGACTGAGGTTGTCGTTGGTCTGGCATTGGCGTCGCGGCGCTGCCGCTCCCACTCCCGCTCCCACTCCCGCTCCTACCGGAGATGCGCGGTGATTGAGGCTGGTGGTAGTCCATCGGATCTCCCACGCGGAGTGCTACCGCCTTCTGAAGGCGCGGCGGGTGCGCCGCGATAATCTCCGGTGCAATCGTCAGCGTCCTCGGCACCGATGCGGCTTCATTTCGGCCGCTACTGCAAGGCCTCGAGTTCCGCCCAGCGGGCGTATAGCGCGTCCAGTTCCAACTGCTGCGCGGCCAGGCGGCTGAGGGTGGCCTGCGTGTCCTGATGCGGCCGCTGATAAAACCCCGGCGCGGTGGTTTCGGCGTTGAGCGTATTGACCGCCGCCTCCAGCGCTTCGATTTTCGCCGGCAGTTGCTCCAGTTCGAATTTCAGCTTGAAGGTCAGTTTGGCCGGCGTGGCCGGGCGCACTGCCGGCGCCGCCGCGACGGGCTTGGGCATGGGCGCGCTGGCCGGCGCTGCCGTGCGCGGCTTGCTGCGGTTGGGGTTGTCGGTTTCGGCGAGCTTGCGCCCGCGCGCGGCCCAGTCGCTGTAGCCACCGGGGTACTGCTCGATTTTTCCGTTGTCCTCAAACACCAGCACGCTGGTCACGACGTTGTCCATGAACGCCCGGTCGTGGCTGACCACAATCAGCGTGCCGCTGTATTCGGCCAACCGGTCTTCCAGCACGTCCAGCGTTTCCACATCCAGGTCGTTGGTCGGTTCGTCCAGCACCAGCAGGTTGCTGGGGCGGGTGAACAGCCGCGCCAGAATCACCCGGTTGCACTCGCCGCCAGACAGCGCCTTGATCGGCGTCTTGGCGCGCTCGGCGCTGAACAGAAACCCGCGCAGATAGCCAATGATGTGCCGCTCGCGGCCGTCGATCAGCACGTAGTCGTTGCCGTCGCCCACCACTTCCGCCACGGTCTTTTCCGGATCCAGATCGCGTCGCATCTGATCGAAGTAGCCAATCTCGAGATTCATCCCGAGCTTCACCGAGCCGCTCTCGGGTTCGATCTCGCCGAGCAGAATTTTCAGCAGCGTGCTTTTGCCCACGCCGTTGTTGCCCACGAGGCCAATGCGCTCGCCACGCATGATCTTGACCGACACGCCCTTGATCACCGGCTCGCCGCCGAAGCCGTGGACGACGTTGCGCACTTCCACCACCTTGCGGCTGGACGGGTCGGCTTCTTCCACGTGAATCCGCGGCGCGGCCACCGGCTTGATGCGCGCGTCGGCCTCGTCGCGCAGCGCGTAGAGCGCGCGCACCCGACCTTCGTTGCGGGTGCGCCGCGCCTTCACGCCCTGTCGGATCCACGCCTCCTCCTGCTCGAGCTTTTTGTCGAACAGGGCGTTGTGGCGGGCCTCGTCTTCCAGCGCCTTGGCCTTGTTGGCCAGATAGGCCTGATAGTCGCCGGGCCAGTCGGTCAGGCGGCCGCGGTCGATTTCGAGAATGCGAGTGGCCAGACGCTGCAGGAACGCCCGGTCGTGGGTGATGAAGAGCACGCTGCCCTGGAAGCCCAGCACCTTCTGCTCCAGCCAGGTGATGGTGCTGAGGTCGAGGTGATTGGTCGGTTCGTCCAGCAGCAGCAGATCTGGCGCGCTGACCAGCGCGCGGGCCAGCGCCGCGCGCCGCTGCCAGCCGCCAGACAGTTCGCCAAGCTTGCGCTCGTCCGGCAGGTCCAGTTCCGACAGCACGGTGGCCACGCGCTGCTCCAGCTGCCAGCCGCCCTGCGCGTCGATATGCCGCTGCAGGACTTCCATCCGCCGCAGCCCCGCTTCGTCCGGGTTGGAGGCGGCCAGCGCCTGCCAGGCTTCAATGTGCCCCGCCAGATCGGCAAGCCCGTCGCCCACGTAGCGGGCGACCGTCTGGTCGAGTTCGGTCGGCAGCGCCTGCGCCAGCTTGCTGATGCGCAAGTCGTTACGCAGCTTCATCTCGCCGCGGTCGAACTGCTGCTCGCCCGCCACGATGCGCAGCAGCGTCGACTTGCCCGCGCCGTTGCGGCCAATCAGGCACACGCGCTCGCCTTCCAGCAGCGAGAAGCTGGCGGACTTGAGAATGATCTGGTCGCCGAAATCGAGTGAAAGGTCGTCGAAAGTAAGTAGGGTCATGCGCGGTGCCCGGGGAAGGGCTCGCATTGTCCTGCGCGGCTCTGCCCGGCGGCAAGCCGCAGCGCCCAATTTGCGCTGAGCGGGAGGAGCGGGGGCGTGGCGGCCCCGCCGAAAAGGATTCCAGCAGCCCCGCCAATCCGCGGTAGGCGAGGCCCGTGCCCGCAAAACTTCAGCGCGGCGCCCGGCCCGAGCAGGCGCCGGCCTCAAGGCATCCGATACACCAAATTGCGGATTTCGGTCATGTCTTCCATCGCAAACAGGACGCCTTCACGGCCGAGACCCGAGTCTTTCACGCCGCCGTAGGGCATGTTGTCCACCCGGTAGGACGGCACGTCGCCAATCACCACGCCGCCGACCTCGAGTTCGTTCCAGGCCTGCTGAACCTTGTAGAAATCGCGGGTGAAAATGCCGGCCTGCAGGCCGAACTTGGAGTCGTTCACGCGCGCCAGCGCCTCCTCGAAAGTCTTGAAGCTGGCCATCACCGCGACGGGCCCAAAGGCTTCTTCGGTACACACCTTGGCTGAAGTGGGCACGTTTTCCAGCAGGGTGGCGTCCAGCATGGCGCCCTCGCGGGTACCGCCGCAGAGCAGGCTGGCGCCGGCGGCGACGGCTTCGTTAATCCAGCGTTCCAGACGCAGCGCCTCGCCTTCGGAGATCATGGGACCGATGAAGGTCTGCTCGTCCTTCGGGTCGCCTTTGATCAGCTGCCGCGTCCGGGCCACGAGCTTCTCGCGCACTTCGGTGTAGCGCGATTCATGCACCAGAATCCGCTGTACCGAAATACAGCTTTGGCCGGACTGATAGAACGCGCCAAACACGATGCGCTCGACCGCGAAGTCGACATCCGCATCGTGATCGACCACCACCGCCGCATTGCCGCCCAGTTCCAGCACTACTTTCTTCTTGCCCGCGCGGGCCTTCAGCGCCCAGCCGACGTCCGGCGAGCCGGTGAAGGACAAGAGCTTCAGGCGCTCGTCGGTGGTGAATAAATCCGCCCCGTCACGGGTGCAGGGCAGGATGGAAAACGCGCCTTCCGGCAGCGAAGTCTCGGCCAGCACTTCGCCAATGATGAGCGCGCCAAGCGGGGTCAGCGAAGCCGGCTTCATCACAAACGGACAGCCCACGGCCAGTGCTGGCGCCACCTTGTGGGCGGCCAGATTGAGCGGGAAATTGAAGGGCGAAATGAAGGAGCAGGGGCCAATCGGCACGCGCTTCCACATGCCGTGGTAGCCGCGGGCGCGGGGCGAGATTTCCAGCGTTTGCAGCGCGCCGTGCATGCGTACCGATTCTTCGGCGGCGATGCGAAAGGTGTCGATCAGCCGGGTGACTTCGCCGCGCGCGTCCTTGATCGGCTTGCCGGCTTCGATGCACAGCGAGTAGGCCAGCTCTTCGGCGCGTTCCTGAAAGCGCGTCACACAGTGCTGCAGGATGGCCTGTCGTTCATAGGCCGGCAGCGCGGCGGTGGCGGGCGCGGCAGCCACGGCGGCGGCGATTGCGCGGTCAATATCGCCGGCATCGGCCAGCGCCACGCGGGTCACCACCTCGCCGGTGTATTTATCGGTCACCGCCAGATCGCGCCCGCTGTCGACGGGCTTGCTGGCCAGGTAGAACGGATAACGCGCTTTCAGTTGCATGTTGGGGGCTCCCCGTTTCAGACGGCGGCGCTGCGCACTTTCAAATCCCGGTTCAGGATTTGATCGTTTTCGGTGTAGTCCACCGGGCAGTCGATAAGGTGGAAACCCGGCGCGTTCAGGCAGTGGCTCAGAATCGGACCCAGTTCTGCCGCCGAGCCCACGCGATGACCGTGGCCACCGTAGCTTTCGACGTAGCGCACGAAGTCCGGGTTGCCGTAGGTCAGGCCCCAGTCCGTCAGACCCATATTGGCCTGCTTCCAGCGAATCATGCCGTAGGCGTCGTCGCGCAGAATCAGCACCACCAGCTGCATGTTGAGGCGCACGGCGGTTTCGATTTCCTGCGAGTTCATCATGAAGCCGCCGTCGCCGCAGACGGCGAGGATCTTCTTCTCCGGGTAGACCAGCCGCGCGGCCATGGCCGACGGCAGGCCGGCACCCATCGTGGCCAGCGCGTTATCGAGCAGCACCGAGTTGGGCGTGTGCGCCTTGTAGTTGCGCGCAAACCAGATTTTGTACACGCCGTTGTCGAGCGCAATGATGCCGTCGGACGGCATGGCATTGCGCACCTCGGCGACCAGACGCTGCGGGTAGACCGGGAAGCGATCATCCGCTGTGCCTTCGGCCACCTGCGCCTCGCCCGCGGCGCGAATGACATCAATGCGTTTGAAGTCCCAGCTGGTCTGCGGGGTGATCGTCTCTTTTATCTGCCAGACGGCGTTCGCAATATCACCCACGACTTCAATTTGCGGGAAATACACCGGGTCGACTTCCGCCGAGCGGAAGCTCACATGCACCACCGGCGTGCCGCCCGGGCGCATGAAGAACGGCGGCTTCTCGATGACGTCGTGGCCGATGTTGACGATGAGGTCCGAGGCCTCGATGGCCCGATGCACGAAGTCGCCGGCCGACAGCGCGGCGTTGCCCACGAACAGCGGATGCCGCTCGTCGATCACGCCCTTGCCAAGCTGGGTAGTGACGAAGCGAATGCCGGTCTTCTCGACAAACTCGAGCAGCATGCGCGAGGTAATTTTGCGGTTGGCGCCGGCGCCGATGATGAGGATGGGTGACTTCGCCGCTTCCAGCGCCTTCACCGCGGCGCGAATGGCCTTGTCTTCCGGCACCGCGCGGCGGCTCATGCTGCGCGGGATCGGCGCGCCAGCGGCGTCTTCTTCGGCGATGTCTTCCGGCAGTTCAAGGTGCACGGCGCCGGGCTTTTCTTCCTCGGCCAGACGGAAGGCTTCGCGCACGCGGGAGGCGATGTTGTCGGCTGAGGCCAGCTGGTGGGTGTACTTGGTGATGGGCCGCATCAGGTCCACCACGTCAATAATCTGGAAGCGCCCCTGCTTCGAGGACTTGATGGGCTTCTGGCCGGTGATCATCATCATCGGCATGCCGCCCAGCTGCGCATACGCTGCGGCGGTGACGAAATTGGTAGCGCCCGGCCCCAGCGTCGACAGGCACACGCCGGTCTTGCCGGTCAGACGGCCATAGGTGGCGGCCATGAAGCCCGCCGCTTGCTCGTGGCGGGTCAGCACCAGGCGAATGCTCCTGGAGTGCGACAGCGCTTCAAGAAACGCAAGGTTCTCTTCCCCCGGAATGCCGAAAATGTATTCCACACCCTCGTTTTCAAGGGCTTTGATGAACAGTTCAGAGGCATTCAAGGGCGGTACTCCAGAGTTTGGCAAGTAGGGGGGACTTCTATTGGGCCCGTAAACCCCGCCTGACTCAACCGATTTGGGCGTCGCTGGGCGGCAGAAAGAACCGCGACGGCGGAAATAGTCGGCAAGCGCCGGCCATGACAGCCCGCAGAGGCTTCTGTAGGCTCGCGCCGGATTCCCCCTCACGCCGGAGCGCGCCATGACGACCGTTGCCCTCATCGAATACGAAGACGCCAGCCCCGAAGTCCGCGCCGTCTATGACGACATCCGGGCCACGCGCAAAACCGATTTCATCAACAACTTCTGGAAGGCGCTGGCGGTCAATCCCGCCCAGCTCGCCCGCACCTGGTACGCGGCCAAGGAAGTCATGGCCCCCGGCGCGCTGGATCCGCTGGTGAAGGAGTTCATCTACATTGCGGTATCGGTGGCTAACGGCTGTTCCTACTGCATCCACTCGCATACCGCAGCAGCCAAGGCCAAAGGCATGACGGAAGCGCAGTACGGCGAACTGCTGGCCGTCATCGGCATGGCGCATTCCACCAACGGACTGGTCACCACCATGCAGGTACCGGTCGATGACGCCTTTCAGGTGAAATAAATCCCGTCTACCACCGGCCAGGCCGAGGAGCACCTTCATGACTCAAGCGACTACCGTCTTTACCAGCGAAGCCCAACTGCGCGACCTGCTGGGCCATCCCATGGAACTGGCCGCCCGCAAGGCCATTCCGTATCTGGACAAATACTGCAAGGCCTTCATTGAGCGCGCGCCGTTTCTGACCTTGGCGACGTCGAATGCCGCCGGCAAGGTGGATGTCTCGCCGCGCGGCGACCAGCCGGGTTTTGCGCTGATTCTGGATGACAACACGCTGTTTCTGCCGGAGCGCCCCGGCAACGCGCGCTATGACTCGCTTATCAACATCATCGAGAACCCGCACGTCGGGCTGCTGTTTTTTGTGCCGGGTTTTGAAGACATGCTGCGGGTCAACGGTCGCGCCCAGCTCATTCACGACGAGGCCTTGATGGCGCGCTGTGTAGTGAACGCCAAGGCGCCGAAAATCGGCATCCGGGTGCAGGTGGAAGAAGCCTATCTGCACTGCGCGAAGGCGCTGAAGCGATCGCAGCTGTGGTCCGCCGCTGCGCATCGCGACCGCAAGGAACTGCCGTCGCTGGGCCAGATGGTGCTGGAGCAGACCGCGGCGGCCAACGAAGCGCCTACCGCCGAGGTCATTCGCACCGTCGACGAATACATCGAAGACAACTACCGCACCGAGCTCTACTGAGTGAGCACCGAGGTCAGGGCGACGCCCGGCACCTGGCCGCTGATGCTCGGCGCGGCCGCCATCCTGCTGATCACGCAGGGCGCGCGGCAGTCGCTGGGGCTGTTCGTCGCGCCGCTCGATCGCGACACCGGGCTGGGCATCGCCAGCGTCAGCTTTGCCTTTGCCGTCTCGCAGTTCATGTGGGGCTTCGCGCAGCCGTTTTTCGGGGCGGTGGCCGCACGCTGGGGCACGCGGCTGGTGCTGGTCGGCGGGGCGCTGCTGGTGGCGCTGGGCACCGCCCTCACGCCCTTTGCGCGCACGTCGGCCACGCTGACGCTTAGCCTCGGGATCATCGCGGCGGTCGGCGCGGCGGCCGGCAGCTTTGCCATTCTCATCGGCGGCATTGCGCGCTACCTGCCCGAACACCGCCGCTCGTTTGCGTCCGGCTTCATCAATGCCGGGGCCTCGCTGGGTCAGTTCGTTTTCGCGCCAGTGCTGCAGTGGGGCATCGAGCGCTACGGCTGGGTGCCGACGATGTTCGCGCTCGCCGCGACCGCCCTGCTGGCGATCCCGATTTCGCTGCAGCTAACCGCGCATCTCGAAGCCGCGCCCCTGCTCGCGGGCGCCAGCACCGGCGAAGGGCTGCGCGCCCAGTTACGCCGGGCGCTCCGCGAGCGCAGCTACCTGTTGCTGCACCTCGCGTTTTTTACCTGCGGTTTTCACGTCGCGTTTCTGGTGACGCATCTGCCCGGTCAGGTCGCGCTCTGCGGGCTTGCGTCCGCCGTGTCGGCCGCCGCGCTGGCCTTGATCGGGCTGTTCAATATCGCGGGCAGTCTGGGCGCCGGCGCCCTGTGCCAGCGCTACCGCATGAAGTCGGTGCTGATGGCGATGTATCTCGCCCGCGCGGCGCTGATCGCGGCGTTTCTGCTGGCGCCAAAAGTGCCATGGACGTTTTATCTCTTCGCCGCCGCGCTGGGCCTGACCTACCTCGCGACCGTACCGCCCACTGCCGGTCTGGTCGGCAAGCTGTTTGGCCCGCAGCACCTGGCCACGCTGTTCGGGCTGACGCTGGTGACCCATCAGCTGGGCGCGTTTTTTGGCGCCTGGCTGGGCGGGATCAGCCTCAGTCGTTTCGGCGACTACAGCTGGATGTGGTACGCCGACATGGTGCTTGCCGTGCTGGCGGCGCTTTGTCACTTGCCGATTCGCGAAGCGCGCCCGCTGCCGCGACTGGCCCCTGCCTGATTCACAAGGAAGCCCGCATGAACTTTGAACTCACCGCCGAACAGCAGCAGATCCGCGACAGCGTGCTGAAACTCTGCGCGCAATTCGACGACGCCTACTGGCTGGCGCGCGACAAGGACGGGCGATTTCCGGAGGAGTTCTGCCGCGCGATTGCGGACGGCGGCTGGGTGGGAACGGCGGTGCCGGAGATTTACGGCGGTAGCGGACTGGGGACTACGGAAGCGGCGCTGGTGGTACAGGCGATCTCCGAATCCGGTGCGGCCAACAGCGGCGTGTCGGCAATTGCGATCGGCCTCTTTGGCCTAAGCCCCATCATCAAGTACGCCTCCGACGCCCAGCGCGCTGAGTGGTTGCCGCGCATCGTGGCGCGCGACGACATCGCCTGCTTTGGCGTGACCGAGCCCAACACCGGCCACGACACCACGCGCCTCAAGACCCGCGCCGAGCGGCGCGGCGACCGCTATTACGTCAGCGGCGAGAAGGTGTGGATTTCAACCGCGCAGGTAGCGAACAAGATCATGCTGATCGCGCGCACCACGCCGATTGAGGACTGCGCGCGGCCGGTCGACGGGCTGTCGCTGTTCTATACCGATCTCGACCGCCGCTACGCGGACGTGCGGGTCATCGACAAGATGGGCCGCCACTGCGTGGACTCGAACCAGATTTTTTTCGAAGACATGCCGGTGCCTGTGGAGCACCGCATTGGCGAGGAAGGCAAAGGCTTTCGCTATCTCCTGACTGGCCTGAACGCCGAGCGCATTCTGATTGC
>JALRCR010000140.1:8809-9071 GCA_023257255.1 Gammaproteobacteria bacterium
CCGCGGGCCTGATCGGGCTCGGTCGCGTGGCGCTACGCCGGGCCACCGAATACGCGCAGTCGCGTGTGGTGTTCGGGCGGCCGATCGGCATGAATCAGGCGATTCAGCATCCGCTGGCCAAAAACTGGGCGGAGCTCGAAGCGGCCAACCTGCTGGCCTTCAAGGCGGCCGCCCAGCATGAGGCGGGCGAAGACTGTGGCGTGGCGGCAAACGCTGCCAAATATCTCGCTGCGGAGGCGGCATTTTCCGCGTGTACCAATGC
>JALRCR010000141.1:0-8719 GCA_023257255.1 Gammaproteobacteria bacterium
CCGGCGCCTTGGGCTGGGTGGCGTTTGTTTCGATGGGCTGCATGTATTACCTCATCCCCCGCCTCTACGGCCGCGCGCTCCACAGCCTGCCGCTGGTGGAAGTGCACTTCTGGGTTTCGACGCTGGGCATCGTGCTGTACATCACCTCGATGTGGGTGGCGGGCATCATGCAAGGGCTGATGTGGCGGGCGGTCAACGACGACGGCACGCTGACCTACGCCTTCATCGAAACGGTGAAGAGCATGCATCCGTTCTACGTCATTCGCCTGCTGGGGGGGCTGTTATTCCTCGGCGGCACGCTGGTGATGTGTTTCAACCTCTATCGGACCGTGGCGGGCGCGCGGCCGGTGACCGCGCCCATCCCGGCGCCCGTACTGGCGCACTGAGGAGCAGGACATGGCGAGCTTTCACGACAAAATCGAGAAAAACATCGGGCTGATGATGGTGCTGATCGTGCTGACGGTGAGCATTGGCGGGCTGGTGCAAATCGTCCCGCTGTTCTTCATGCACTCCACGACCGAACCCGTCGCAGGCCTGAAGCCTTACGACGCGGTGCGCCTCACGGGTCGCGACGTCTACGTGCGTGAAGGCTGCTACACCTGCCACTCGCAGATGATTCGTCCGTTCCGCGCCGAGACCGAGCGTTACGGCCACTACTCGGTGGCCGGTGAGTTTGTCTACGACCACCCCTTCCAGTGGGGGTCGAAGCGCACCGGACCAGATCTGGCGCGGGTCGGCGGACGCTACAGCGATGAATGGCATCGCGTGCATCTGGTCAACCCGCGCGACGTGGTGCCGGAATCGATCATGCCGGGCTATCCCTGGCTCGCAAACACAGCGGCCGACGCCGACACCATCGCGGCCAAGATGACCGCGCTGCGCAAGGTGGGCGTGCCCTATACCGATGCCGAAATTGCGGCCGCGCCGGAAGCCCTCAAAGGCAAGACCGAGCAGGACGCGCTGGTCGCCTACCTGCAGGGTCTGGGTACCGTGCTGAGCAACCGGCCATGAACGAACAGCTGCTCGGCACCGTGTTTTCAGCCTGGACGGTGGTGGCCTGCATCCTGTTTGCAGGCATTACGTGGTGGGCGTTCAGCGGCGTGCGCAAGGCAGATTTCGACGCCGCCGCGCGACTGCCGCTGGAAGAGGACGCAGATCAAACTGAGGAGGGCATGCCCCATGGCTGACTTCATCCAGGGCTTTTGGAGCCTTTACATCGCAATTCCCACCGTGCTTGGACTGGTCGGCGTGTTTTGTCTCGCCTGGCGCTTGTCTTCACGTCCCGCGGCGGGCGAAAGCACGGGCACCTCGGGCCACGTGTGGGACGAAGACCTCACCGAGTACAACAACCCGCTGCCGCGCTGGTGGCTGAACATGCTCTATCTGACCATCGTCTGGGGCCTGCTCTACCTGCTGGCCTACCCGGGACTGGGCACGTTCAAGGGGCTGCTTGGCTGGTCGCAGCAAGACGCCTACGAGGCCGAGATGAGCGAGGCCGATGCCCGCTACGCGCCCATTTTTGCCCGCTACGCCGACCAGCCGATCGCAGAGGTCGCCGCCGACCCCAAGGCGCGCAAGATTGGCGAGCGTCTGTACGCCACCTATTGCACGGGCTGTCACGGCTCTGATGCGCGGGGTGCCCGCGGCTTTCCCAACCTGCGCGACGGCGACTGGCTTTATGGTGGAACGCCGGAGGCGATTGAAGCCTCGATCACCAACGGTCGGCAGGCCGCCATGCCGGCCTGGGGTGCCATTCTTGGCGTAGATAAAGTCGCCCAAGTCACGGCCCACGTGGAGCAGCTCGCCGGGCGCACAACTGATTCCGCCGCAGCTGCCGCAGGGCAGGCCGTCTTCCAGACCCATTGTGCGGCCTGCCACGGGCCCGAAGGCCAAGGCAACCCGCTGATGGGTGCGCCCAATCTGAGCGACGACATCTGGCTCTACGGCGGCAGCACCAAGAAAATCGCAGAGAGCATTCAAGACGGTCGGAACGGCCACATGCCCGCGCATGGCAACCTGCTGGGCCCGGCCCGCGTGCACCTGCTGGCGGCGTATGTCTACGGCATTAATCAGGCGCCATGAAATTGCTCGCCCCGACCCGCTGGATGCCGGCGCCCCAGCGTATCGGCGCGGTGCTGTGGATCAGCTTCCTGCTGGCCACCGTCGCCACCGGGGTGTTTTTCTCCGCCATCGATCCGCTGGAACTGCGCTACTGCGTGAGTTTTCCCGAGGTCAGCCGCACCACGGCCTACACCGTCGGCTTTCTGCTCTTCTGGGTACTGACGGCCAGTTCGGCGCTCCTGTCGGTCGCCTTCGTCTATCCCGCTGAACAGCCCGCGCCGGACGCCCAAGACCCACCGTGAACGCAGACAACGGGGCGTCGCCGCCCACCGAAAACCCGCTCTACGAGCGACATCAAAAAATCTATCCGCGACAGGTCAGCGGGCGCTTTGCGACCGCGCGCATCAGCGCGGCCGGCACGCTGCTCGGCATTTTTTACCTGCTGCCCTGGCTGAGCTGGAACGGTCAGCAGGCGGTGCTGTTTGATCTGCCGGCCCGCCGCTTTCATTTGTT
Source organism: Gammaproteobacteria bacterium (assembly GCA_023257255.1). Taxonomy (GTDB): domain Bacteria; phylum Pseudomonadota; class Gammaproteobacteria. The sequence continues at coordinate 2,575 of JALRCR010000141.1, forward strand.
TGGCATCACACTGTGGCCGCAGGACTTTCTGTTCCTGGCTTTCTTTCTGATGCTCGCGGCCTACAGCCTGTTCTTTTTTACCGCGATTGCCGGACGACTCTGGTGTGGCTACGCCTGTCCGCAGTCAGTGTGGACAGAGTCCTTTCTGTGGATCGAACGCCTGATAGAAGGTAATCGCGCGCAGCAGATGAAGCTCGACGAGTCGCCGCTCGACTTCCGCAAATTTCGCCTGAAGTTCACCAAGCACGCGCTGTGGATTGGCTTTGCGCTCTATACGGGCTTCAGCTTTGTGGCCTACTTCTCGCCGGCGCGCGATCTGGCCGCGCGGGTGCTCGGTCTTCAACTTGGCGGCGCGGAAACCTTCTGGCTCCTGTTCTACGGCTTCGCAACCTATGGCAATGCCGGCTTCCTGCGTGAGCAGGTGTGCAAGTACATGTGCCCGTATGCCCGCTTCCAGAGCGCGATGTTTGACCGCGACACGCTGATCGTGGCCTACGACGAACAGCGCGGTGAACCGCGCGGCGCCCGCCGCAGCGACGAGCCGTCGGGCGTGCGCGGTCAGGGCGACTGCATCAATTGCACGCTGTGCGTGCAGGTGTGTCCTACTGGCATCGATATCCGCAAGGGACTGCAGTACGAGTGCATCGGCTGCTCGGCCTGCATCGATGTCTGCAACAGCGTGATGGATCGAATGAACACGCCGCGCGGCCTCATCCGCTACACCACCCAAAATGCCATTGAGGGCGGCAGCGTGCGGGTGCTGCGGCCCAGAATCATCCTTTATGGGGTCGTTCTGCTGCTGCTCGCGGGTGTTTTCAGCTGGCGACTGGCCACCCGCGTACCGCTGGCGCTAGACGTACTCCACGACCGCAATCAGCTGTACCGGGAAACGGCGGGGCGGATCGAAAACGTCTATCTGCTGAAGGTCATGAACAAGGACGCGCTGGACCACCGCTACACCCTCAACGCATCGGGTATCGACGGGCTCCGCGTCAAGCTGGATCAGCCGGAGATCAACGTGCCGGCCGGCACCCTGCTCAATCTGCCGGTCTCGCTGCTGGCCGAGGAAGCTGCGCTCCAACAGCGCAGCACCGGCGTGCGCTTTGAATTGGTCACTGCAGACGCACCCACGGTGCGCGTGACGGCCGATGCCAGGTTTCTGGGGCCCGCGCCATGAGTGCGCCGGCGACGCGCCGCTGGTTTCAGGAACCTCTGGTCTGGTTGGTGATCAGCCTGCCGCTGTCGGCGGTGGTCGCGGGGTTTTATACGCTGTGGCTGGCCGTGCGCTCGGCCGACGGGCTGGTGGTAGACGACTATTACCGGGAAGGTCTGGCCATCAATCGCGAACTGGCGCGCGATGATCGCGCGACGGCGTTGGGACTTGAGGCCAGCATCCTGCTCACGGCGACCCGGTTTGATCTGCAACTGTCCGCCGCGACTACGAGCACCTTGCCCGCGCAGCTCAAAGTACAGTTGCTCCATCCAACCCGGCGCGGACTCGACCGCACGCTCCTGCTAAACGCCACTGCACCCGGGCACTACGCAAGCCCGCTGACGCCGCTGCCTGCCGGCCGCTGGCATGTCCTGATCGAACACGCCGACTGGCGCCTCTCACAGCGGGTTGCGCTGCCCTGATTACATCAGCAGAGGGCCGGCCGGCCTGATGGTCTGCGCGAGCACGTGGGCCACCGATTCCTGCAGCGTGGCGTCATCCAGCGGCTCCTCAAGAACATCCGTCGCGCCGCGACGAATCGCCTCAACCGCTGCGTCCACCGCATGCGGTGGCACGGTGACGATGGTCGGCAGATAGACGCCCCGCGCCCGCACCTCATCAATGAAGTCGAGCGCGGTCATGGTGTCCAGCTCGTGATGCACCACCAGCACCACGGTTTGGCGCGGGGGTGCAAGTCTGTCGATGGCCGCGCGCGCCGTGTTGAAGGTTTCGACCTGATGCCCCTGCGCCACCAGCGCCGACGACAAATGCGCACGGCGCTTCGCGTCGGGATTGACGATCATGACGGTCGCCAATCCCGGCCCCGGGGCAACCGGGGTTTGCTCAGGCATGCGCCACACTCGCGCCCTTGCCTTCGTGCGCCATCAGTTCCAGCTTGGGCAAGGACAGAATGCGCACGAAGCGGCGGTCTACCGCGAGCACGCCGCGCCGCTGCAGGTCGCTGAACAAGCGGCTGATGGTTTCGACCGCCACCGCCAGATAGTTCGCGATTTCCTGACGCGACATGCTGAGATTGAACTCCGTGCGCGAGCAGCCGCGCGCCGCGAAGCGCGCCGACAGCGAGAGCAGGAAGGTCGACATTCTGGCCTGGGCTGATTTCTGGCCCAGCAGCAGGGCGTGGTTCTGACGGTCGATCAGCTGTGAGGATACGGCGCGCATCAAGTCGGCCGAAACCTGCGCAGATTCAACCAGCGCCTGTGCGCCACGCGGCAGGGGCAAGGCACAGACCGCGGTCGTTTCCAGGGCCACCACCGAGCTTTGATAGGCGCCGCCGCCCATGCCGTCGAAACCCAGCAGGTCGCCGGGAAACTGAAAGGCAATGGTCTGCTCGCAGCCATCTTCGCTGTCGGTGTAGCACTTCACCGATCCGGCGCGCACCACGTAGAGCGACTTGAGTTCATCGCCCTGGCGGAACAAATGCGTGCCGCGTCGAAGCGGCGCACCGCACAGGGGCCCCTTGGGCGCACCGCTGCGTTGTTCGGTTTCAGCATGGCGTGCCACGCAGAATTTCGACCAGCGGCAGGTGCCGCAAGTGGAACTGGTTGGCGCAAAAGTAACGATGTTTCCGTCCATTTCTATCCCCTCCTGATGTGCGTCGATTGTGGAGGTCAATCTAGGCAATGTCGGCGGGGCGGGATATTGGGACTTAAACCTAGGCGATTGCGGCAAGCCCCTACGGGGAAGTACCTATCGGATAAACGTTCACGGACGCTCGCAGCGGGCCAGCATGCCGATTAATTCGGCCAGCGAACGCGCGCCGGCCTTGGCCATCACCTTGGCGCGATGGATTTCCACGGTGCGCTCACTGAGCCCGAGTTCAATGGCCACCACCTTATTGGGTTGACCCTGCACGATGCGCTCCATCACTTCACGTTCACGCGGGGTTAGGCGCGCCAACTGGCTCTGGATCACCGCGCGCTCCACGCGTCCGCGCCGACGGTCGAGATCGAGCTGCAGCGCCTGATTCACACGCTCCAGCAGATACTGGTCGCGAAACGGCTTTTCGACGAAGTCGAAGGCGCCGGCGCGCATCGCCTGTACGGCCAGTGACACATCGCCGTGACCCGTGATGAAGATAATGGGAATGTCGTAATTGAGCTGGTTTAACACCTGCTGCAGCTCAAGCCCGCCCAGACCGCGCATCCGCACGTCGAGCACCAGACAGCCGCTACGTTCCGGGCTGTAGCCATCCAGAAACGCCGCGCCGGAATCGTAGGTCTCGGTACGAAGGTCGACCGAGCCCAGCAGCATTGAAATAGCCTCCCGCACGGCGGCATCGTCATCCACGATAAACACCGTCTGGTTCTCGACCAGCGTGGCATCGGACTGGTCCGATTTGCGTCTTGCGTGCTCGCGCACCTGCATGCTGCTCGACCCCTTAGCCAGTGGGTGTGGAGGCGGCGTCGCCCACCGCGACAGGCAGGCTCAGGACAAACCGCGCGCCGCCGTCGCGGTTGGTTTCGTAGTCGAGCCTACCCCCATGGGCCTGCACGATCCGCAAACTGGTCGACAGCCCAAGGCCCGTGCCCCGGGGCTTGGTGGTGTGGAACGGCTCGAACAATCGGGCCTGCTCCGCCACCGGCACACCCGCGCCGCGGTCGTCAAAGCTTACGCTCACGGTGGCGCCTGAGTGATGCGCGAAAATGGTCAGCACGCGCTGCTCGGCAGGCAGTGTCGCCATCGCATCGACGGCATTCCGCAGCAGATTGAGCATGACCTGCTGGAGATGGATCAGATCCACGCTGACCGGCGGCAAGTCTTCGGGAATTGCGGTGCTCACCCGCACGCTGGCGATGCGCAGTTCATAGGTCGCCAGATTCAGCACGCCGCTCACCAGCAGACTGACCGTGATCTCTTCGCGCGTCAGGGTATGCAGGGTCACAAAACTCCGGATTCGCTTCGCCACCTGCGCGGCCCTGACCGCCTCGTCCACCACGCTGCCGACCAGCGATAGCAAGCGGTCGCGGTCGAGTTCCTTGCCCGACTTCAACAGCACCGCGCAGGTCTGGGCCAGCGCGGTGATGGCGGTCAAAGGCTGATTGACCTCATGCGCGATCGAAGACGCCATCTCGCCCAGCGCGATCAGGCTGCTGACCCGCGTCATCTGCTCGCGCAACGCGGCGTCTTCGTTCTCTTGTTGCACCCGAAAGCTCTGGTCGATCACCAAGCCCTGCAACAGCGGCTGCTCTCCGGGCCGCAGCAGCAGGCTTAGATAGACCCACGCCGGTAGTGAAAGGCCTGCGCCGGTGGCGAAGTGCACCTCAAGGTGCAGACCTCGGTCATGGCCGGCGGCAATCTCGTCGATCAAGGCCCCAAGGCGCGCGCCGTCGGCCGCCGTCAGCAGGCGCTGGATCGGCGTGCCACACAGGGCCGACGGGTCTTTTCCCAGCATTCTGGCCAACGGCGGCGTGACGGCTAGCAGGGTCCCGCCGAGTTCAGCGGTAAACATACCGCCAGGCAGCGGTCGCGGTGTAGCCAACAGACGCGGGGCGCCGTTCGGAAGGAGGGGATCCAGGGGAACCGTTTTGGCTAGCGACATCCTATTGTCCTTATGACTGAAGCCCGTCAAACCGCTTCGGGCCACAGCGGGCACGCGGCGGCCGCTCGACGGGCAAGCCTCTCCATAGGCTACCTGCACAACCAGCCCCAAAAGTAGACGGAAAAGCGTTCGGACTGATCGCCATCATGTCCAAGCTACCCGGCGCTTGATCGGGCGCCGCGCAGGCCTTGGTCCGAGCCGCAAGACTGGGCGACCCTGTTCAGCTGCTGGAGTTCCCGATGAGCTTTCCGCCACGCAAATTGCTGGTTCCGATCGATGGCTCGCCCGGCGCCCAACGGGCAGTAGCGCATGCGGGTGACTTGGCCCGTCTCGCCGGTGCCTCGGTCGTCCTGTTGCGGGTTCACAGCCCCGACCTTTACCAGTTGAGCGTGCTCTCGGAGATCCCGCCCCTGACCGACTATGAGTACCTGTCGGCCATAGAACAGCAAATGAACGATCCGGCCAAAGACCCTGCCTTTACCGAGGCTAAAAAAGCGCTGGGCGCGGTCAAGCAGGTGGAAGAAAAAATTATCTGGGGCCAGCCGGCGGAGATGATTTGCGACTACGCCAAACAACACGAGGTCGACCAGATCGTGATTGGCTCGCGCGGACGTTCCGCGTTCTCGGCGCTGCTCTTGGGCAGCGTGTGTTCGCAAGTCCTGCACCATGCGCCCTGCCCGGTGACGGTAGTGCATTGACGGCCAGCGGGCGCTAATGAAAACGCTGCAAGGCGTCCAGCACGGCGCCGGTCTGCTCGTAGGGCGCCATATGCGCCGCGCCGGGAATCGTCACCAGCGCGGCATGCGGTAGCAGCCGCTGAAAGGCCGCTGCGTAGGGCATGGGCATCAGCTTGTCGGCATCGCCCCACACGATGACCGTCGGCAAGGTGGCGCGGTATAGCCGTTCCGACAAGCCGCGTTCCGGAATGGGAAACAGAATCTTGCCTGCCGTGCCCAGGCGACGTGCGTTCTTGATCAGAAAATCCTGCAGGAAGCTCTCGTCCTGAAAGCGCGTCATGAAGCTGACCAGTTCATCCTGATTACTGCCAAAGTCGTAACCTTCGCTGATGATTTGCGTGCCCAGCACCGGGTCGCTGAACAACAGCTCCGGCAGTTCGAACGGCAGCTTGGCGAAAATATCCGGCATGGGGTAATCGTCCAGCCAGAGCCCGGCGGCAGAGACAAGCCCCAGTCCCTTGAAGGCGCGCGGGTTTAGCGCGGCCATCTCGGCCGCGATCATCCCGCCCATCGAATGTCCGACCACCACCGGCTGCTCGATGCCCAGGGCGTCCATCACATCGAAGCCCCACAGGGTGAAGTCCAACATCGTGCGCAGATTGTCCGCGCCTTCGGAGTCCAGATAGCCGGGTAATG
>JALRCR010000141.1:8729-8976 GCA_023257255.1 Gammaproteobacteria bacterium
GAGGGCGCGTAGACATGAAAGTGCTGCCCCAGCGCGGCAACGAAGGGATCGTTTTTCGCCAGCCCACCGGCCGAATGCAGGTACAAGAGCGGTGTGCCGCTGCCCGCTTCCTGCACCCGGGTTTGCGTGCGGCCGGCGGCGGTCTCGACGAGATACGACTTCATCAGGCCACGCCTCGCAGTTCGCTGTCCGGGTGGCGGCGGTTGGCGATTGGCCGGCACCAGAAGCGGTTGTCCTCGGCGTAGTC
>JALRCR010000142.1 GCA_023257255.1 Gammaproteobacteria bacterium
TGCTGTCCTGGTATTCCTCGCACATACGGCTGACCAAATAAATACCGTAGTCGATACCCACGCCAATACCGATACTCGCGATCGGCAGGCTGTTCACGTCCAGACCAATGCCCAGCATGACCATCACGGCTTCCAGCATGAAGTTCGAGAGGTTCACGGGAATCAGCAGGATGAGGCCCGCCACAAAGGAGCGGTAGGCGTAGCTGGTCACAAAGAAAATGATGACGTTGAGCAGGCCCAGAATGAGCCACTTGTTCTCGGAAACGACGTCGTTGACCGACTGCTGAAGCGCAATCGCGCCCGTCGCCAGCCGAATGCGGAAGTTGGGAAACTCGGTCCCCACCGATTCGACCGCACGCCGCGCCTGATCCAGCGCCATGTCCACGGTTTCCTGCTTGTTGTCCTTGTACCAAAGCGACAGCGTGCCGTTCTGCATGGTGAAGTCGGACACATGCCCGTAGTTCTTGGCATTCGAACCCATCAGCAGCGCCGTCACCGAGCCGTCCACCGCCGCATCGGTATTGTCGAGCGGCGCCATCTTCGGATTACCACCGCTGATGAGGCGGCTGGCTTCCGGCAGGTAGTCGCCGAAGGACAAGGTCGCTTCTGGCGGCGTGGGCTCGGACTCAATAAAGCGCTGCACCTTGAGCATGGTCGCCAGCGTTTCCGCTTGCCGCAGGATGCGCGGCGCATTTTCGCCCTGGAAGGACTCGCCAGCGGCTTCGTCCTTGCCTTTGGCTTCGAACACGATTTCCAGCGTCATCAGGCCCGGGAAGTGCGAGTTGATGGCGCGCACCGCGGTGTTGAACTCGGAGTCGTCGAACAGCAGGTTGCTGCCTTCTACCGGGTTGCCGATGCGCAGCTGCAGTGCCATCCAGATGGAGATGACCGAAATAATCGTCACCACCACCGTCGTGGCCGGGGCGCGGGAACCGTGCGACAGGCTGGCCACCTTGCCCAGCATGTTAATGAGGCTGTTGTGCCAGGTGACCTTGTCGGACTTGCCGATCAGCACGTCCACGTTCTTTGGCGTGGGCAGGTAGGAGGCCAGCAAGGCGGACATGAACACGTCCGTCGGGATCAGCGCAACCGCCCAGGTGCCGGTGAAAATCGCGAAGCGCTGCATAACAGGAATTGGCGCGATAGCGATGAGGTAGAGACAGACGAAGTCGGTGATGATGCCGAGAATACCCGGCGCCATCATCACGCCCAGCGAGAGCGTGGCGGCCTTTTTCTTGTCCTTCACCTCGTGGAGGATTTCGTAATAGCGCTCCAGATACTGCACGCAGTGCGAGAAGGCGCGCGCGACCAGCAGCATGGGCACCACCATGATCAGGGGTTCAATCGGCTGCTGCAGCCAGCCGGTAAGCCCGAAGCCCCAGATACCGCCGATGATGCTAACCGTGACCGGCGCAACCACCCCCGGGATGTTGCCCATGTAGAACACCAGCGACAGCACCAGCGCGGTGGCGGTGATCGCAAAGATGGTGAGCATCTGGACCTGATAGTGATAAACCCAGCCGGTCAGCATGGGTTGGCCGGCGACGTGCACCTCGTGGTGCTCGTCGCGCATTTTTTCCGCCAAGCTCTGGACGTACTTGAAGGTCTCGCCATAGTCCAGCGTACGCTCGATGAAGGTGGCAGACACCAGCGTCGCCGTTTCGTCACCCGAAATAAGGAAAGTGCGCACGTTGTTCGCGCGGTCTACCCGGGAGCGGAAGTCGGCGAGTTCCTCGGCGGTTTCTGGCGCCTTGGCGTCCATCAGCGCCTTTACTTCCACGCCGTCGGGGGTTGCTTCGGAGTACCGGGCTTTTTCGGTGGCGATTGAGAGGATCTGGTCGTGGTCCACCGACGGCGCAAGGTCGATTTCGCGCGTGATGTCCCAGACTTTAGACAGGGTGTCCTTGTTGTAAATGTCCCCGTCTTTCCGTTTGACCATGAAGACCACGGTCAGCGGGTTACCAAAGTTGCCGTGCGCCTTGTAGGTCTGCACGAACGGGTGGTTTTTGGGAAAGAGGTCAGAGAAGACGGTCTTAATCTGAACCTTGGTCAAGCCCACCGCGAAGAACGCGGTGATGGCCATCAGAATGGCCACCGACAGGAGCCGGTTATTGATGACCCACGCGGCAAATCTATGTCTCAGTCCCATTGTTCTTTCAACCTGAAATTAGGGCCGAGGCGCACAACGACACTCACGGAGACCGGCCTTGCGCCGGCAACCACGCTTTGTCCGTTACGAATCGGGGATCCCTTTGGTGAAACGAAAAGCTGTTTTGTTATTGAGGGCGCCGCCCACTTGCCCGGCGAATTCCAGGTGGAATCCGTCCGTCCCCCGTCGAGCGAAGCCCGGTCTCGTCCTGCCAACTTCCACGCGGAAAGCGGGCGAAAATCGCGACCTCGCCGGACTATATGGACGCCTCCGGAGAGTGTCAATTCTCTGATTTAGGGGAAGTTTTTCTGCTGCGACGCAACAGGTCACTGCCATAGCAGCCTTCTTGGGAAGCCGTATGAGGGCGTGGTCCGGACCACTGCGCCGCTTCTTCCACCACCGCTGATCGCGCCCGTCCATTCATCTCAAACACGGGTCGCCGGAGCGGGATTTTTCACGCTAGCATCTGGTCATTCGCAGGCGGGTTCATCGTACCGGCGTCCGGTCGACGAACACCCGCAGGCCTGCCCACCCCTAACCGCCCTGCGCGCCCGCAGCGGCCAGGAGACCCGCGCCGTCATGAGCCAGAATCTCGCGCACCCCGCACATATCCTTGTTGTTGGCGGCGGCACCGCCGGCTGGATGACGGCCGCCCTGCTGGTTCACGCCTGGGGCGCTACCGGTACGCGCATCACACTGCTGGAATCGGACGCGATCGGAATCATCGGGGTCGGCGAGGGCGCCACGCCCAAGATGCGGCGATTTTTCCAGCAACTCGGCATCGCCGAATCAGTCTGGATGCCCGCCTGCAACGCCACCTACAAGTGCGGCATTCGCTTTCCGCAGTGGTCCACGCGCCCCGGCTACGAGAGCTACTACCACCCGTTTTTCACGATGAGCGACGACGCCTCAATCCGGGCGTTTCATCACAACGTGACGCTGCGCCAGCACAACGTCGACGTACAGGCCAATCCAGATTGGTTCTTTTTGTCGAACTGGGTGGCCAAAAAACGCTGCGCCCCGCTGCCCGACCCGCGCAGCCACTATCAGGCCGACTACGCCTACCACTTCGATGCGCGCCTGATTGGCGACTTCCTGCGCCAGTGGGCGACGGCGCGCGGGGTGCACCACGTGGTGGATACCGTGACCCGCGTGACCCAGCTTGAGAACGGCGAGATTGGCGGCGTCGAGACCGAAGCGCACGGCGCGATCGGCGCCGACTTCTTCGTCGACTGCACGGGCTTCGCGAATTTGCTGACCGGGAAAACGCTGAACGTGCCCTTCCTGAGCTACAAGCCCTGGCTGTTCAACGACCGCGCGGTGGCCATGCCCACGCCGCTCGAATCACCCGACTCGCTGCCCTCCGAAACCGTCTCCAGCGCGATGAAGTGCGGCTGGGCCTGGAAGATTCCGCTGACCAATCGCTACGGCAACGGTTACGTCTATGCCTCGGACTTCATCGACGAAGCCACCGCCGAGCGCGAGCTGCGCGGCCATTTGCAACTGCGGGACGACGCGGTCGAAGCCCGTCACCTCAAAATGCGCGTGGGTCGACTGGAACGCAGCTGGGAGCGCAATTGCCTGGCGGTGGGATTGGCGCAGGGCTTTATTGAACCGCTGGAAGCGACGGCGCTGATGATCGTGCAGGACACGGTCGAACACTTCATTGCCAGCTTCGCCGGCGCCCGCGACGCGGCGCGGCAGCGCGCGGGCTTCAACGACAAGATCAACCGTATCTACGACAGCATCCGCGACTACATCCAGATGCACTACAAACTGAATACCCGGGAAGACACGCCGTACTGGATCGCGGCGCGTGAGAACCCCAACGTCTCGGATTCGGTCGCCGCCATTCTCGAGACCTGGGACAACGGCGGTGATCTGCTGGCCGAGATCACCCGGCAGCGCGACCGGATGGCCTACAGCCCGACCTCATGGTTCTGCATTCTGGGCGGCATGGGGCGCTTTCCGCGCAAACCCAAACGCGCCACCGGCAAGCATCAGGCTGTCGATCCGTCGGCCGCGCGCAAGCAGTGCATGGAGCTCTTGCGCTACTTCCCCGACCACCGACAGGCGGTGGACCAGATGCGGCAGCCAGAGGAGGCTTGAACCGCCTCCGGCCGTTGCCGGCTCAGGCGCCCGGCGGGGCGCTTTCGGGTACTGGCCACGGCCACTTGCGACCGCGCACCAGCGCCTGCCAGTACAGCGTCGGCATGAAATGCTTTTTCAGCCAGTACATGCTGAGACGCTCCTTGCCCTGGTCAAAGGGGAAGGTCTCGCAGGGCTGAAGGTCGTAGTCGAACTCGGCCAGCATCAGGCGGCCGTAACCGGTGACCAGCGGGCACGACGTATAGCCGCCGTAGGTCGCCGCCGGGGCACGGCCGGCGGCCACCGCCAACAGGTTGGCGGCCAGCACCGGCGCCTGCGCGCGAATCGCCGCAGCGGTTTTTGACGTGGGCAAATTGCTGGCGTCGCCCAGACTGAACACATTGGCAAAACGCGTGTGTTGTAGCGTGGCGCGGTTGACCTCGACCCAGCCCGCGGCGTCGGCCAGCGGGCTGTGGCGCAGAAATTCCGGCGGCCCCATCGGCGGCGCCACGTGCAGCATGTCGAATTTCTCGATGCGCTCGTTGCCGCTGTCGGCATCGCGAAATACCGCTTCGCGCGACTCGCCGCGCACCGCCACAAGGTCTTGCTTGTAATTGACCTGCACATCCCGCGCGGCGCAAATCTTGACCAGTTCGGCGGCGTATTTCGGGGCGCGGAAAATAGCGCCCACGCCGCAGTTGTAGACGACTTCGCAGGCCGCACGCCGGCCGGTTCGGCGGAGGTGGTCTTCGGCCAGAAACATAATCTTCAGCGGCGCGCCGGCGCATTTGATGGGCGTGGTCGGGAAACTGAACACCGCACGACCGGCTTCCAGCCGCTGCAGGGTTTCCCAGGTATAAGGCACGGTGTCGTAGCTGTAGTTGCTGCACACCCCGTTGCGGCCCAGGGTTTCCTGCAGCCCGGCAATCGCCTGCCAGTTAATCTGGATCCCCGGCGCCACTACCAGGAAGTCGTAGTCCACCACCGCGCCGTCACGGGTGACCACTTGGTTGGCCTCGGGCTTGAACTCGGTGACGGCGGTCTGCAGCCAGCGCGCGCCGGCCGGGATGATCTCCCGCATCGGGCGCTTGCTCCGCTCGCGCGGAAATACGCCGCCGCCCACGAAAGTCCACAGCGGCTGATAGAAATGCGACTCGGCCGGGTCAATCAGCGTGACGTCGGCCTGACCGGACTGCTGCAGTCGGGCCGCCACCCCGGCGCCTCCGGCGCCCGCCCCTACTACCACTACCCGATGTTTACTACTGCTCATGAGTTGACGGTCTCCGGTCCTGTTCGCTGAGGGTCAGCGCGTGCCGCAGCGGGCGCGCCGGTGAGTACTATAAGTGGCCGCCCTGCCCGGCTCCACCGCCGTCTGGCGCATTGTCCTGACAACCGCACATCCTCCAGCAGAGGCCGCAGGCACCGCATGATCTCGACCCTTCTTCTGGCGCTGGGCACCGGCCTGCTCAGCACGCTGCACTGCTGGGGCATGTGCGGCAGCCTGATCGCGGCCCTGCACAGCGGCGCGCCTGCGGCCGGTTTGCCGGCAAGTGCGCGCCACAGGCTAACTGCGCTCTATCACGGCGGTCGAATAGCCTGCTACAGCCTGCTGGGGGCCGCTGGCGGCAGCGTGCTCCCGCTCTCGGTCAGCGCGCATACCGCCGCCTATCGCGTCTTGCAAACTTTGGCGGCGCTGGCGCTGGTGCTGGCGGGACTGCGGCTGGCGGGCTGGCGACGCGGCAGTTGGCTGGAAGCGCTGGGATTACGGCTGTGGCGCTACATTGCGCCGATCACCCGCCGGCTCTGGCCAATCGACCGCCCCTGGCGGGCCCTCGCCAGTGGGCTGTTGTGGGGCTTGTTACCCTGCGGACTGGTCTACGCCATGCTGCCCGTGGCCGCCGCCACCGGCAGCGCGGCCAACGGCGCTCTGACCCTGTTGGCCTTCGGGCTGGGGACCCTGCCCGGCATGCTCGGCGCCAGCCTGCTGGCCAGCCGCCTGACGCCGGCCGTCAGTCAGCGCGGTGTACGCCGCACGGCCGGCGCCGCGCTGGTCGTGACGGCGCTCGTCTGGTGGACGCTGCAGGGACTGAACGGCGCCCATCATCATCACGCCGCGTCTGACCCGCACAGCCAGCACGATCATCCGGGGCCCTGACGAGACTTACGGCGGCGGCTCGTCTTCATCCATCAGAATCGCGCGCCCCTGCGCTTCCAGATCTTCAAACTGCCCGGCGCTCACCGCCCACAGGAATCCCCAGGCGATCAGTCCGAGGAGCACCAGCGAGACCACTATCAGCAAAAAAATGATTTCCACGACGGTCTCTCAGCGGCGGCCAGGGGCGTCTGTTCGCCGCAGACGCTGGGCGTTGATCGTGACCGCCAGCGAACTGAGCGACATGCACAGGGCGGCCCCCCAGGGCTGGACCCAGCCACACACGGCCAGCGGCAGGGCGAGCAGGTTGTAGCCGAGTGCCCAAGCCAGGTTTTGCCAGAGCACGCGGCGCGCCCGCCGGGCCAGCTCAAAACTGGCCGCAATCGGCGCCAGCCCCGGCGTCATGCAGCTGAAGTCCGCGGCGAGTCGCGCCTGCTCGGTCGCGTTCGCGAGCGCAAAAGACACCGCGGCGCCGGCCAGCATGGGCGCATCGTTCACGCCTTCGCCGACCACCGCCACCTTGGCGCCCGTGGCCTGCAGCGCCGCGATCGCCGTCGCCTTCTCGGCCGGCAACAGACCGGCGCGCGCATCGGTAATGCCCAGTTCCGCGCCCAGGGCCGCCACCACCGGGGCACGGTCGCCGCTGAAAATGGCGAGCCTGACACCGGACGCGCGCAGGGCGTCTACCACGGATCTGGCCTCCGGCCGCAGGACATCGGCGAGATAGAAAAACGCCAGCCATTCACCGTTGCGAATCAGACAAACCTCCTGCAGGGGCAGCGCGGCCGACGGCAGCTGTAGCGCAGGAAACATGGTCTGCGCATAGCGCCGTGAGCCCAACAGACAGAGCGCGCCGTCGACCGTTGCGACCAGTCCAGCGCCCGGCGTAGCAAGCGGCGCTTCCGCGACAGGCCTGCTGCCCTCGGGCGCCGCCGCCATCAGGGCCCGCGCCAGCGGATGCTCAGAATGCGCGGCCAGCGCGGCGGCCAGCGTCAACACCTGCGACGGCTGCGCGGTCGCCGCGCAAACGGTGCGGATCAGCGCGGGCTGGCCCAGAGTGAGCGTGCCGGTTTTGTCGAAGACCACGTGCGTCACGTCGGCCAGGGTTTCCAGCGCCGGCCCGCGCAGCAGCGCCACGCCGCGCGCTAACAGGCCATCGGTTGCGGCAGCGAGCGCGGCAGGCGTCGCCAGCGACAAGGCGCAGGGACAGGAAATCACCAACACCGCCACCGTCGCCGGCAGCCAGGGCAGGCGCGTCGCGAAGGCATAGAACAGCGCCGTAGCCAGCGCGAGCAACAGCACGCCGCCGGTGAACCACACGGCAACCCGCGCGGCGAGTGCCGCCACCGGCGGTCGACGGCGCGCAGCTTCTGCCACGGCCGCAGCCATGCGCGCGGCAAACGCGTCTGTGCCCACCGCCGTCACCTGCAGGATTAACGGGGAATCCAGATTCACGCTGCCCTGAAGCACGCGCGCACCCGGCGTCTTCGACACCGGCCGGCTCTCGCCGGTGAGCACATGCTCGTCTACGCTGGAGCATCCCGCCAGCACGATCCCATCGACCGCCAGCCACTCGCCGGGCAGCACACGCACGCGGTCGCCCGGCTGTAATCGCTGCATCAGCACCTGCTGTTCCCGCGCGCCATCACCGTCGTCGTCCAATCGTCGCACCAGCACCGGCTGCACCTGATGCAAGCGGCCAAGTTGGACGGCGCTACGTTCCTGCCCCCTCAGGTCGACATAGCGTGCACCCAGCAACAAGGTGACAAACATGGTGACGGAGTCGAAATAGGTGGGGCCCACGCCGCTCAGGAAATGCCAGAGGCTGCCGGCAAAACCGAGCAGAATGCCGACCGAAACCGGCAAATCCATCCCGGCCAGACGATGTCGCAGCGCGCGCCAGGCGCCGCGATAAAACGGGACGGCGCACCAGACGACCACCGGCAGCGTGGTCAACAGATTGAGGCCCTCCAGCCAGCGGCGTTGTTCGTCCGCTGCCAGCGGCCCTGCGTCGAAATAAAACGCGCTGGCCACCATCATCACCTGCATCGCGCAGAGCGCGGCGATCCCGAAGCGTCGCAGGCAGTCCACGCGTTCGCGTCGCAGTTGTTCCTGCTGCTGCAAGGGATCAAAAGGCCAGGCGCGATAGCCCAGCGCCCACACCGCATGCAGCACCGCCGGCAGGGCGAGTCGCGCCGGGTCCCACCGCACAAACGCCTGCGCATTCGCAAAATCGACGCGCACCGACACCACGCCCTCGACGCGAGCGAGTCGCTGTTCAATCAGCCACGCACAGGCCGCGCAACGCAAACCCTCGAGCAGCAGGCGCACGGTGCGCTCGCCGTTGTCGTGGGACTGCACGCAGTCACGGGTAAGAATCGGGTCATCGAACAAGGCCAGCGCGGCATCGCGTTCGGCGAGGCCCAGAGGGCGCGACGCAGTGCCCTCGCGCTGACGGTAGTAGGGCGCCAGCCCAAGTGCTTCGATCGTTTCGGTGGCGGCAAGGCAGCCGGGGCAACAAAAGTAACGCGGCGCGCCTTGCGTGGCCTGCGTCAGCGCGGAATCGATGAC
>JALRCR010000143.1 GCA_023257255.1 Gammaproteobacteria bacterium
GCGGCAACGCCGCGACGCAAGCGCCAATTCGACGACAGCCTCAGTCGGGGCGAAGCCCCTCCCACAGCGCTTGCTAATTCAACTAAAGCCTCAGTCGGGGCGAAGCCCCTCCCACGAAACCCGTGGGAGCGGCAACGCCGCGACGCGAGCGCCAATTCAACGATAGCCTCAGTCGGGGCGAAGCCCCTCCCACAAAATCCTTAGGGGCGACAACGCCGCGATAGATTTAGCGCCTGTGCTGACGGCTATCGCGACGCGAGCGCAGCGCCTACAGATGCAGCGAAGGCCTTGCGCGATATTCGTGTGAAGGGCATCCGGACCGGGATAGTTGACGCTTACGCCGCCGCCCCCATCACCGCTCCCGCAAATGCCGAATCAAGCTCTCGTCCACCGTGCGCTTGGTATCGAGTACCAGCCGGTCCTGCGAAAGCTGAATCTGGTGCAGGAAAAACATCACCAGGATGGTCAGCGTTAGCGCGACCAGCGTGGCGTTGAAGGTAATACCCAGACCTTGCGTAACGCCGGTGACGTCGCCGGCGGCGGCACGCTGTGCTTCCTGCAGCGCGTTGCCGATGCCGCGCACCGTGCCGACGAAGCCGACCGCGGGAATGGCCCACACGGTAAAGCGAATCATGGACAGTTCGGCGTCCAGATGCGCCGCTTCGAACTCGCATTCCTCGCGCGCGGCGTCGGCGGCGTGCTGCACGCTGCGGGTGGCGGCAAAGCGGTCCAGCGCTACGCGGAGCGCGCGCGGCAGGAAGCGGCTTTGGGTGGCGTCGGGCAGGCGTTCGATTTGACGGGTGAACTCGCGCACGTCGTCAGGAAAGACGACTTCGCCTTCTTTAAGGCTGATGAAACTGCTGCCCAGCGCGCGGTGCTCGCGCGACACCAGCCACTGCCGCCAGCCCAGAATAAAACCGGCCCAAACGGCCAGCACGAAACAGCCTTCGGGCTCGTATTCGTGGAGGATGACCATGACCGAGCGCGGCATCCGCGCCAGCGGGTCCTTGGCCCAGACTTCCTGTTGATGCTGGAGCGTGGCCTCGGCGCTGGGCCTGACGACGATGGTGTACACGCCGTGCACGAGCGTGAAGCTGAGCAGCAGCGTGATCAGCGCGTAGAAGAAGCCGAAAGGGAAAGTCTTTTTCATGCGGGTTCTCGGGGGTTGGCGCTGCGCGTTCAGCGGAATGAATTAAGTCCCACAAAGCTGCCGCCGTTCTGGCGGGTCAGCTCGCGCATGAGGGCCGCGAAGCGGATGCCCGTGGCCTGCATGCTGGGGGGATTGGCAAACTGGGTGGGAAAGCCGATGGCGTGAATGCGCACCAGCGGCTCGCCGGATTGATTGGGCCGGTTAACCCGCCGCACGGCGTCGGCAATGGTCTTGATCGACGGGCCGGTAAATTCGTCGCCCAGCACAAAGAGGCTGATCTTGCGGTCGGGCCGGTAGAACTGCGTGACCGCCGCCTCGATACCTTCGCCGGGGCTCGATTTACTGAACACGTTCCAGGTGCTGAGTTTGTCGATCACCATGCGCCGGCGCTCGGGCGAATCCGGGATCCAGTCGCCGGCATATTCAGGAAACATGTAGGTGCCCTGATCGTTCATCACCTGGATGCCCTTCACCCGCGGGTAGACGCTCAAGGTCTCCATGATCTGGTTCAGGAGCCGCGGCCAGGCGTAATTGAACATGCTGCCCGAGGTGTCGATGATGAAGCAGACGTACTCTGAATCGATCGGAATGCCGCCGATCAAATCCTTGGGCTTCGCGCGATTCTTCTGCGCGTAGAGCCGCTCCATTTCTTCGCTCAGCTGCTGCTGGGCGGTTTTCAGCTTGCCGAAAATCTCGGCGTTCTGCGCCGCCTGCTGGTCGGCTTTGGCGGCTTTCTCGCGCGCGGCGAGGATCGCCGCGATCTGCGCCTTGATCTTCGCGAGCTCCGCCGCCGACAGCTTCGCCGCGTCGGCTTTCTGCGCGGCTTCAGCGGTCGCCTCGCCCAGTTCTGCCTGCGCGGCAAAGAGTTCCCGCTGCAGCTGGCTAATCGCGACCGCGCGCGGGTCGCTGTCGGACGGACCCTGTTCGTGCGGGCGCGTGGTGGTGACCGTCATCAAGAGGATGATGGCGCCCACGCCACAGGTAATGGTGTCGAGGAAGGAAATGCCGATCTCAGGCGGCTCGCGGCGAACCAGCTTCATGGCCAGTCGTACGCCGGGGTCAGGAACGCGCCGCGCGTGTACATCGCCATCGACCAATAGGCCCAGGGCGCCATCGGGTCGCCTTCCATCGGCAGCAGGACGACGTTAACCGGCGGCGCGGGCTGCGGGAGCTGCTTCACGGCTTCCAGAAACAATTCGTTGCGGCGGTCGCCTGAAACCTTCTGTCCGCTCGGCGCGGCCAGCCCCTGGGTCGGCAGGCCGTCGGTCACGAGAAAGACGTTGTCGGGGCGCGGATTGAAGTTTGCGATGACCTGCAGCGCGCGGGTGAGGTTTGAGCCGCCGTCAGGCACGGTGGCCTTCAGGCTCATCACCGCCTGATTGAACTGCCGCGCGTCGTCGACCTTCAGCCACTGGCCGGCGCTGCCCGGCACCACGGGTTCGGCGCGGCTGTTGAAGGTGTAAATCTGGTACTGCGTGCCGGGCTGCAAGCGCGCAGTGATCCAGTCCACCGTGTCCAGCGCCTGCCGCCATTTTTCGGACCGACGCTTGGCGTTGTCGTCCATGTTTCGTTTGCGCAGCACGTTGACCACCGAGACGTCCAGCATGCTCGACGAGTTGTCGAGCAGGATCAGCACGCGCTGGCCGCCGGTGCGTATGCCGGTCAGGTATTCGCGGTTGCCGGTGCCCACAAACTGGCGCACCTGCCGCGACTGCTGGTTGAGATATGAGAGCAGGTCCTGCTTCTCGCTTTCCATTTTCTTGAGCGCCAGTTCCAGCGCGTCGATGTCGCGGCGGGTCACCACCGGCGCGGCGCCATCCTGCGGGGCGGCGCGGGTCTGGGCCAGCAGGCGCCGCGCCGCTGCCGATTCACTGACCAGCTGCGCGATCCGCTCATCCACGCTTAGCGCATTCGCGCGCGCGCTGGCGGTGTCCTGCTGTACGCCGGCGATCTGCGCTTTGAGCGCGTCGACTTCGGTGGATAAATCCACCGCCGCGATTTCCTTCTGCACGATCGCCTCGTGCTGCAGAATCATGAATAACAGCACCACGGCGCCGAAGCCGCAGCACATCACGTCGAGAAACGACAGCGTGAAAACGGAGAAGCTGCGTCGCTTAAGCGGCATCGGGGTTCAGCACCCGGATCGCGGTGTAGAGCACGGGCGTGCCGCCCAGCGTGATCTGATCGCCCGCGTGCAGCACGGTCGCCGCGTTCAATGGCTGACCGTTAAGCCGGGGGCGACCGGCCTCCAGCGGGCTCGCTTCTACGCCCTGCGGCCCCAGACTCAGGCGGCAAAAGCTGTTGGGCTCGGCGCTGCGCGCATGGCCGCCGTGGCTTAACAAAAACAGCGGCGCCAGACCCAGCGGCGTTGCGGTGTGCTGCTCGAGCAGATGGGTCACGCCGGAGTCGGGCCGAACGCTTGGCGCATGGGCTTGCACGGTGGGCTTGGCGCTGGCGGGCAGGCTGGTCAGCAGGGCCAGCCCGCCGGCGCTGGGGCCGACGCCGGCCATCCCCTGAAACACCGCTTTCTCGCCCAGCACCGCCACGCCCGGAAAACTCGCGCCAAAGCCGGGTTGCGCGGCCAGCCGGTGACTGGCGACCGGCGTTACCCCCGCCGGCACAGCCTCGCGCAAGGGTCGCAACAGCGGCGCGGTGGCTGCCAGAACCGCCGCGCGCTGCACGCGGGTTTCAAAGCGTCGCCCGCGGTATTCAATTTGCACTTTGAGCTCGGCGTGCTGGCGCAGCAGCGCAAGCCACTGACCCAGCTTAATCTGCATGATCTGTTCGGTGTCGGCGTGGTGCCGGGGGTCGAAGCGGCAGTCGCTGACGAAGGCCTGCGTGATCACGCGGATGCAGGCTTCGCGCAGCCGGTTGATGCCGAAGCCGGCCAGCACGTCCACGCCCGTGCGCACGACTTCCGCGCCGACCTCGAGCCGCGTCAGCACCGCCTGATGCTGCTGCAGGTCGAGGTGCAACCACTGCCCCGGACCGAGCGCCGCCGCGCCGGCGGCTACCGCGCTATCGACCAGCGCGGTAGTGCGCAGGCCGCAGGCTTCGGTCACGCCCAGTAACAGCGACAGCTGGTCGCTGTGGAAGCTGCCGGGCACCGCAAACTGCACCTCGCTCGGATTGCCGGCGGCGGCTTTCAGCTGTTCCAGCTGCAACCAGGCCAGATCGGCGTGATGCCGCACGCGCCGGCCCAGATGATCCACGGTGGCGGTGTTGAGGTCGCGCCAGTAGCGGTTTTCGCTGGTGCGCGGATGCGTCCAGGCGACCGCCATTGCGGCCGCGCCAATTTCGAGATTGCCGTTGACCAGCGCCACCTGTCCCGGGCTGCTGGTTACCACCTCGCCGTGACGGGCAAGCCTGAGCTCGTAGTCGTTCAAGTCGATGACGCAGGTCGTCATGCTGGCCTCTTTGGGTTCTGCTCGCGCGGGGTGGCGGATGGCTGGCGGCACGCGGGCCCGCTCAGATGTCCTCCGGGAAGGGCACAGGAAAATCTTCCTGCACTTTCTCGCTGGGTTTGAAGGTGTCGCTGGGCAGGCCGCGGGCGCGGTATTCGGGTCGCTCCGGATCCGGCGCCGGCGGCGGGTCTTCGGCAACGGCCTGCGCGGCGGCGCCCAGCAGCAGGACTGCGATCAGCGGTCGCTTCATTGTGCGTATCTCGCCAGCCGGAAGCCGAGGTCCGGGCGGCCGGCAGCGGCCGCTTCGCGGGCGGTGGCGCGCAGCTTTTCGCGGCTGCCGCTGGCCCAGCTCGAGCCGCGCACCACGTGCTGGGCGGCGGTCGGCGGGCCCAGCGGATCGGCGCCGGCAGCCGGGCTGGGCGTGAAACCGTCGTGCACCCATTCAGCGACATTGCCGGCAAGGTCATACAGGCCGCGCCCGTCGGGCGGGAAACTGCCGACCGGCGCGCTGGTGCCAAAGCCGTCGTCAAAGCTGCCGATCACGGTGGCCAGCATTTGCGCGGCGCTGGCGTCGGCTAGGTTGGCGCTGCGCGCCGGCGGCGGGAAGGCGCTGCCCCACGGGAATTCCAGCGGCTTGCCGGCGGGTGAGAGCGCCGCCGCCCACTCCCATTCGGCTTCGGTCGGCAGCCGGTAGCCGACAGATTCAGGATTGATGCCCATCACCCGGCCATAGCGGATTTGGTAGAACACGGGCAGCGAGTCGCGCCGGGACAGCCAGTTGCAGTAGACCGCCGCCGCTTCCCAGGTCATGCCCACCGCCGGCTGGTTGTCGCCGTTCAGCTCCTGTCCTTCGCCGCCGCGCGAGGCGTGGTTGGCAATGAAGCGCCGGTATTCGGCGTTGCTGACTTCGCGCAGCGCCAGATAAAACGGCCGCGACAGCTGGGTCGGTGCGCGGCCCGGCAGGGCGAAATCGCCGCCTTCGAAGCGCGCCAGCGGCTGAGCCAGCGAGGTTTGCAGACGCCCTGCCGTGGCGGGCGGCGGGGCGGGCACGGGCGCGCGGCCGCGGGCTTCGGCCTGCGCGATGGCCTGCAGGCGAGGGTCGGTCTGCGCCAGCCGCTGTTGGACTTCCGGCGGGGCAAAGGTGTTGCCCATCAGCTCGGCCTGTTGCTGGGCCTCCAGCGAACCTTGGTCCAGCGGCGGTGGCGCCTCGCCGGGCGGCGGCGTTTGGCTTGCCGGATAGGCCGGCGGCGGCGGGACGTAGCTGGGCGGTGGGGCCTGCTCGGCGGCCATCTGCGCGGCGGTCTTGAGCGTGATACGCAGGTGTTTGTCGACGCCCCGGCGCGGCGTGACCAGCGTGCGATAGCTGGCGTAACCCGCGCGGCGCACGATGAGTTCGTGTTCGCGGGTCGGCAGATTAAGCCGTTGGGTGGCATTGCCGGCAGGCTGGCCGTTGACCAGCACTTCGGCGTCGGCCGGTTCGGTCATCAGATTGATCACCGCCAGTTCGGCCACCAGCTGCAGGGCGAGATTGGTGGTGTCGTCCGGTGCGGCGCGGGCGCTTACGTTGTGCGGCTCGAAGCCGGCCAGCATGGCGGTCACGCGATGATCTGCGTCCGGTGTAACAGCCACTTTCAGCGGGGATTCGCCGCGGTAACGCCCGTCCACCGTCACCGCCGCGCCGCGCGGTTCGGTGACGATTTCCAGCACGCCGTCGGCCTTGGCCAGCGTCACATCGGGAATCGTCACCGCGCGGCCGGCTTCCACCTGAATCGCCCGCGACCAGGTTTTGAAGCCGGGTTTGCTGACCGTGACGCGGCGTTCGCCGTGCAGCAGTTCGGCGGCGAGCGGCGTCGGGCCCAGCAGCTTGCCGTCGACCGACACCAGCGCGCCGGCGGGCTGTGAGCCCAGTTTGAACTCGGCCCAGGCCGGGGTCAGGCGCACGGCGAGGGTTTCGTCCTGGCGCTTGCCGCGCACCTCGAGCTTCGCCACAAAGGGCATGTAGCGCGGCGCCTCGATCAGGATCTCGCGCGGGCCGGCCTCGATTTCTTCGATGACGCCGGGCGCTTTACCGATTTCCTTGCCGTCGACCGACACGCTGGCCTCGCTGACCGGCTCCAGCGTGAGGGTGAGGCGACCGGGCAGCGGCGTTAGCGCCAGCTGGTGCTGCTGCAGCGTTGACTGGGTAACGGTGATCTCGGCGTCGAAAGGTTTATACCCCGGCGCCGACGCCTCTACCCGGTGGGCGCCCGGCAGCAGCAGCCAGTGGTTGCCAATGCGCGGCGCGAACAGGCCCTTCACGCTGACCTCGGCCTCCGCCGGCTCGGCCGTCAGCGAGACCGAGCGCGCCAGCGCCATGTAGGCCATCACGCCCAAGGTCAGCAACACCGTTAGCACCGCCACCAGGAGCCCCCAGGGCAGGCGCGGCCACTGCACGCCGGTCAGCGCGCCGGGCGGGCGGAATTCGGCGGGCGCGATGATTTGCGGCGAAGGTTTCACAGGGCGCTTTCCAGAAGGCGTGGCCGCAGTATAGCGAAGGCCGGGATCGGTAACCGCAAGCGGAAGACAGTCAGGCAAAGGTCACGCTGCGGCCCTGTCGCCGCTACACTGCGGGCTCTTTTCCGGAGAGCACTATGAGCAAGAAAGTACTGGTGGCAGGCGCGAGCGGCGTGGTCGGGGCAGCGGCGGTCGAAGCCTTTTTACGCGAAGGCTGGGAAGTGGTGGCGCTGTCGCGTCGCGCGCCCGAAATCGACAGTCCCCATCCCTACACCCATCTGGCGGTGGACCTGCAGGACGCGGCGGCCAGTCGCGCGGCGCTGGGCGCCCTGAGCGGCGTGACGCATCTGGTCTACACCGCGCTGTATGAAAAGCCGGGCCTCATTGCCGGCTGGCAAGAGCAGGACCAGATGGCGACCAATCTGGCGATGCTCAAAAACTGCCTTGAACCGCTGGAAGCTGCCGGCAACCCGCTGGCGCACGTTAGCCTTCTGCAAGGCACCAAGGCCTACGGCATTCATCTGCATCCCATGCCCATTCCGGCCCGCGAGCGGAATCCGCGCGACCCGCATGCCAACTTCTATTGGTTGCAAGAGGACTACCTGAAAGCCCGCGCGGCCGCCGCCGGGTTCCGTTGGACCATCCTGCGGCCGCAGCTGATCATCGGCAGCGCCTATGGGGTGGCGATGAATCTGGCGCCGGTCATTGGCGCCTACGGCGCGATCTGCCGCGAGCTGGGTCAGCCGATGGGCTATCCGGGCGGCATTTCCTGGGTGTGGGAGGCGGTTGATTCGCGGCTGCTGGCGAACGTCTTTGTGTGGGCCGGCAGCGCGCCGCAGGCGGCGGGCCTGCATTTCAACGTCACCAACGGCGATGTCTTCGAGTGGCGCGACCTCTGGCCGGTGATGGCCGACACGCTGGGCGTGGCGACCGGGCCGGATACGCCGCGCGAGCTCAAGCACTGGCTGCCCGAACACAGCGCCGTGTGGGACCGGCTGGTCGCCAAGCATGGCCTGCGTCAGGTGGCCTTGCCGGCGCTGCTGGGCGAGTCCCACCACTATGCGGACTTCTGCTTTGCCTACGGCATGAACACCCCGCCGCCGCCGGCGTTTGTCAGCACCATCCGCCTGCGCCAAGCGGGCTTCACCGAGGTCTGCGACACGCAGGAAACCTTCCGCTACTGGCTGCAGAGCATGATCGACCGGGGCATTTTGCCCAAGGCCTGAGGCCTGCCGACCGTCCGGGCCGCGCGGCGCGCCCGGACGGGTCATCCGCTTTTATGGATACCCGGGTGCGTAAAGACCCAATTCCAATCCGCCTCGTCCTCAATATACTGCGCCGCAGCAAAAGGCCGGCAATTCCGCCGAGCCAACGAAAGGCACGCAGATGAGCACCGATAATCAGTCCCCCCTTAGCCCCGTCAGTGACGCGCAGGACAAGACCCAGAGTTGGGCCGTGGCCCTCGGCGCCGGCGCCAGCGCGATCGCCCTGTGGGCGTTCATCGTTTATGAACTGGCGGTTCGTCTGCAGTTGCCGGTCGCAGCCTAAGCCAGCGCCGGGGAGGGCGCGGGCGGTGACAGCGCGTAGACTGCCTTCGCGCGTCACCCCGCAAGGCGAACGGTTGGGGTGCCGCCGAGCGTCTGTTTAACCCTTCACCCTTGGCGAGGCACCCGCATGGAACAGGACCCCGGTCTTTTCGACACCCTCCACAGCATGCGCGCGATGCGTCGGCTTAAACCCGACCCCGTGCCGGATGCGCTGATCCGCAAAATCATCGAGGCCGGCACCGCCGCGCCCAGCGGGCAAAACCTGCAGCGCTGGTCGTTTCTGGTGGTGACCGACGACGACGGCAAGCGCTTTTTCGGCGAGCGCTACAACTACTGGCTGC
>JALRCR010000144.1 GCA_023257255.1 Gammaproteobacteria bacterium
CATCGTCGGCCTGTCAGTGCACGACCACGATCACTATCCGCTCGCGCTGTTGCGCCTTGGCGCCGTTGGCTTTCTGTCAAAACGCTGTTCCGGGCGTGAAATCGCCGACGGCGTGCGGCGCGTTGGTCAGGGCGAGATGGCGGTGAGCCCGGCGGTGGCGGCCTACCTCGCCACCCAGAAAATGGTCCACAGCCCGGTCGAATGGCTGGCACGGCTGACACCCAAGGAAACCGATGTGCTGAGTTGTCTGGCGCGCGGCATGTCGATCCCGGCTATCGCCGAGCGACTCGGCCTGACCGTCAAGACGGTGCAGACGCACCGCAAGCATCTGCGTCACAAGCTGGGGGTGAATACCGACGTCGAGTTATGTCTGCTCGCCATCAAGGCTGGCCTGCTGGATCTGCACCGCGTCGAGCCGGGCAAACCCTGAGCGACGTGCCCGCGCTCAGTGCAGCGCCACCCAGACGTAATACACGGCGCAGGCAATGAGCGTGGTGACGCCCCAAAAGCCAAGCCAGCGTTGCTTGCCGTAAACGCCGGCAACCAGGAGCAGGACGCCAATGACCAGCGTCAAGCCGACCGTCAGTTCGACAAAGGCGTCGGTGGTCGGCGCGACGTATTCCGTCGAGCCCGGCGGCAGTTCGGTTTCTCGGTAACGCATGAGGGATCAGGGCGCGTAGGCCACCACCTCGATTTCGACCAGCGCGCCCGGCAGCACCAGACCGCTGACCACGGTCGAACGCACCGGCGGCGCCACCGGGAAATGCGCGGCATACACGGCATTGAAGCGGGCAAAGTCTTCTCGCTGCGTCAGCCAGACGGTGGACTTCACCACTTGGTCGAGCGAACAACCGGCCTCGCGCAAAATGTCCCGCACGTTGGCCAGCGCTTGGGTGGTCTGCGCCTCAATGTCTGCACCGACCAGCTTGCCGCTGGCATCAAGCCCTAGCTGGCCTGAGAGAAAAACGAACTCGCCCGCCCGCACCCCCTTGGAAAGCGGCAACGGCTTACCGTCCGCCAGTTTCAGTTCGCCACCGATAATCTTATGCAACATGTTGAGCTCCTTTAGCCCGCGCTTCGGCGCTGCGCGCCAATCCGCCAAATCCCGACCGTCAGCAGCGGCAGCGTGAACACCACCAGAAATCCCCAGGCCAGCGTGCCATAGCCTTTGGCGATCAGCGCGACCAGCCCCATTTGCGACATCAGCAGACTGAGCCCGGTGACCACCCCGGCCAGCAGCGCGTGAAACGCCGGCGAAAAACCGCGCGGATGGGTTTCCATGCGCCAGGCATCCAGTCGTTCGTTCAGGCCTTGCAGCACCCCAACCCCGGTCTGGACGATGGTCATGAAGAGCAGCGCCACGTAGACCCACAGGAAACCCTGCGCGGCATAGCGCGTCATCATCCAGTACGCCGGCAAGGCTTCCTTGGTCACCGCAGGATAATCGGCCATGAAGCTGAGATGCAGCACCAGCGCTGGCAACACCCCGGCGCAGGCGGCGATGAGCGCCGCGCCGACGGCCTGCCCCCGGCGCTCGATGTCAGCGCTGGCATACAGCAGCACCGGCACCAGCGCGCTGTTGTACATGGTGAATTTAGCGGCATCGGTCATCCAGTCGGCGGCCAGCGGATGCGCCGCGAAGCTGTCGAGGATAGCCCCGCCAGCCGAATGCCAGACCAGCGCACCGTAGGCCAGCAGGCCGCCGCTGAGCGCGAGGGCGCCGGCCGTGAGGGTCATTGCGACGAGATGCCGACCGAAAAAATTGCACACCACCACAGCGGCCAGCATCGCCAGCGTGCCCGACAGCGGCGCGATACCGAAGGTGTCGGCCAGCACCTGACCGGCAGCGGCGCCCGTCACCGCCAGCACAATGACCAGCAGCAGCATGAAACAGATTTCGTAGGCCACCCAGCCACGGCCCAGCAGCGCGCGCAAAAAATTGCGGTAGTCGTAGACGCGGAACACCCGCGCGAACTCGAAGCTCGCCGCCAGCACCGCCCAGAAGCCAAGCGTAATCGCCAGAATCGCCAGCAAGCCGCCCCAGGGCCCGTGGCCTGAGACGAACTCCACCACCTCACGCCCCGTGCCGTAAGCCCCGCCAACCACCACCGACTGAAACACGCCAGCCGGCACCAGATAAACCGCGGCGAGTTTGCGCAAGCGACTCATCTCGCGCTACTCGCGAAAGGCTGGTCGGGCATCTGGTTTATGGCCGCTGCTTACGGAAGGAGTTCTTGACGAGAATCTTGCCGTCCCGAAACGTGAACACGTCACAGCCCCGGGCTCGTACCGTTGTCCCGTCGGCACGGGTGCCGCTGAAGATCCACTCCGACGCGCCGCGGTCACCGCAAATGAAGTCGCCGAGGCATTCAAAATGCGCATCCGGATAAGTGGCCCACAGGCTTGCATAGCCCTCACGTACCGCTGCCATCCCGCGCCATTCAGTGCCTTCCACCGCCATGCCGACCGAGGCCATAAACACGCAGTCCGGCGCCATATGTGCCATCAGGGCGTCAAGATCGTGCCGATTCCATGCGTCGGCGAAACTGGCAAGGAAAGCGAGGGTGACGGTGTTTTCGGACTGGCTCATGATCTGGCTCCACATTAAGGAGCGCCATTCTAGGGAAGCTCGACGGGGCTTGTCGCCTGCCGTCATCGGCGCAGCCGACGCGGGCGAATTGACTTTGCCATAGCCCAAAGTCAGGCTCGCGGCCGCCCACCTGTCTCGCACACGCTTTGGGGAGATGCTGCATGGAATCCACCGCCCTGCTGGCGAAAGAACGCACCATTGCCCGCCCCGGCTTCAATCGCTGGCTGGTGCCGCCGGCAGCGCTGGCGATTCATCTCTGCATCGGTATGGCCTATGGCTTCTCGGTGTTCTGGAAACCGCTGGGGCAAGCCCTGCTCGACGCCGACGGCAAACCGCTGGCCGCCTGCGCGGCCAATGCCACCACCCTCAGCGCCAAGCTTGCCGGCACCTGGCGCGCCTTGTTCGCCACCGACTGCAACTGGACCCAGTTCGATCTGGGCTGGATGTACACGCTGTTCTTCGTCGTCCTCGGGTGCGCCGCGGCCGTCTGGGGCGGTTGGCTGGAACGGGCGGGTCCCCGCAAGGCCGGCGTGGTCTCGGCCACCTGCTGGTGCGGCGGCCTGCTGATTTCTGCGCTGGGCGTCGCCTGGCACCAGCTCTGGATGTTGTGGCTGGGCTCGGGCGTGATCGGCGGCGTTGGGCTCGGGCTGGGCTACATCTCGCCCGTCTCCACGCTCATCAAGTGGTTTCCCGACCGGCGCGGGATGGCGACCGGCATGGCCATCATGGGCTTCGGCGGCGGCGCGATGATCGGTTCACCGCTCGCGGCCTTGCTGATGGCCCGCTTTGCCACAGCCAACGACCCCGGCGTCTGGCAAACCTTCCTCGTGCTGGCCGCGATCTACGCCGTGTTCATGTTTGCGGGTGCCTTCAGCTATCGCGTCCCGGCGACCGGCTGGCTACCGCCCGGCTGGACACCGCCCGCCCAGGCCAGCACCGCGTCAATGGTGGCAACACGGCATGTTCATCTGCGCACGGCGCATCGCACCCCGCAGTTCTGGCTGCTGTGGCTGGTGCTGTGCATGAACGTCTCAGCGGGGATAGGCATCATCGGCGCCGCCTCGCCGATGTTGCAGGAAACCTTCGGTGGGGCGTTGATCGACCAGCCGGCCATTGGCTTTGCCGAATTGCGCGCCGACCCCGCCGGGCTGGCAGGCGCCGTCGCGGTTGGCGCGGGCTTCGTCGGGCTTATCTCGCTGTTCAACATCGGCGGGCGTTTTGTATGGGCGTCGTCTTCCGACCGGATCGGGCGCAAAGCTGTCTACGCGGTTTTTTTCCTGCTCGGAATTGCGATGTATCTGTTGGCCGCGCACGCCGCGGCGTCACGCTCACTGGTGCTGTTCGTCGCCTGCTTCTGCCTCATCGCCTCCATGTACGGCGGTGGCTTTGCCACCATTCCTGCCTACCTGGCCGATCTGTTCGGCACCCAGTTCGTGGGGGCCATTCACGGCCGCCTGCTTACCGCATGGTCAACCGCCGGCATTCTTGGGCCCATGCTGGTGAACTATCTGCACGACGTGCGACTGGCATCCGGCGTGCCCTATGCAGCCGTTTACAGCCCCATTTTTCACGCGCTGGCCGGCATGCTGGTGATCGGTCTGCTGGCTAACTTGCTGGTGCGTCCGGTCGCGCCTCGCCACTTCATGAGCGACACCGAGCTTGCCGAAGAAAAGCGTTTGGCCCACGAAAAATCGCTGACCACGGCCGTCACCGAGGCGGCCACCGGCTCCCCGCCTGCCGCCAGTGCCGTGCGCGTGGCGCTGGCCTGGCTGGCGGTCGGCTTGCCGCTGGCTTACGGTGTGTGGATTACCTTGCAGAAGTCAGCCGTGCTGTTCCGCTAAGCCGACGTCATCCCGACCCTTGGAGTCTGTTTCATGTTCATGTCCGCTTTGGAATATCGCGACTCGCTGCGCCGCTATAAGCCGCGGGTTTTCGTCAACGGCGAGCAGGTTCTGAGTGTCGCCGACGACCCGCGACTCCTGCCCGGCATCAATGCCATTGGCCTGACTTACGAATACGCGCTGGACCCGCAACATCACCGCATCGCGCGCGCGGTGGCGCATCACAGCGGGCAAGCGGTCAATCGCTTTCTGCACATCACGCAAAGCCGTGAAGACCTGTTAACCAAGCTCGAATATGTGCGTCTCGTGTGCCAGGAAACGGGCTGCGCGATGCGTTACCTGACGATGGACGGCCTGAACGCGCTATACCAACTCACGCATCGGCTGGACGCTGAAGAAGGCACGGACTATCACCCTCGGGTGCTCGAGTATCTGGCCGCCGTCCACGCCGCCGACCTCACTGTTGGCATTGCCATGACCGATGCCAAGGGCGACCGTAGCCTGCGCCCGCACGAGCAGGCCAATCCCGACACCTATCTCCACGTCGTTGAACGGCGCCCGGACGGTATCGTCATTTCAGGCACCAAGGCGATTGTGACGTCGGCGCCGTATGTACACGAACTGCTGGTGCTACCGGGCCGTGTGATGACCGCTGCCGACCGCGACTTTGCGGTGGCCTGCGCGGTGCCGATCGACGCCCCCGGCCTGACCATCGTGGCCCGCCCGGCCGGACGGCCCGGTGAGGCTGGCGCCTTGTTCAGCGGTCAATACGGTCAGACCACGGGTGTCTGCCTGTTTGATCGCGTTTTCGTGCCGCATGCGCGGGTGTTTCTCGACGGTGAGTACGCGCATAGCGAATTCCTCACCAAGTCCTACGCCACGCATCATCGGCATACCTGCATCGCGGCCCGCGCGGGCTTTGGCGATCTGCTGATCGGCGCCGGTGCGCTGATGCTGGAAGGCAATGGACTGGACTGCAACCGCCACGGTCATCTGCGCGATGCGATGGTGGAGTTGATCAAGCTGGTCGAAGCAATCTACGCCTGCGGGGTCGCGGCCTCCGTGTATGCCGTGCAGGACCCGGCGGGCAATTTCGAGCCGGAACCGGTGTACGCCAACATCGGCAAACTGCTGCTGGCGACCCAGATCTACGACATGCACCGCCTTGCCCATCAGGTCTCGGGCGGGCTCATCGTGACGCTGCCGGGGCCAGACGAAGATCACAACCCCGAAACCCGTGCCGATCTCGCCGCGGTGCTGGGCGGGCGTAGCGGCTTCGGCTGGCCGCAGCGCGCGGAAGTTTCGCGCTTTATTGAAGACCTCACCGCCTCCGACGCCGCCGGCTGGATGTCGGTCATCAGCCTGCACGGCGGCGGTTCGCCGGAAGCCATGAAGCGCGAGATCTATCGCCGTTATCCGGTGCCGGAACGCAAAGCGCTGGTGTCCCGGCTGATCGAGCGCGGCGTCGCCGGCGCGGCACCGGCGAGCAGCGCCGAACCCGGTCAGTGCTGCGAAGAGGGCTGCGCGCCAAAGGGGCCACAGCCGATTAGTTTTGTTGCCCAGCGCGCACCGCGCGCGGGTTAGGCAGATTTCGCCGCGGGACTGCGCTCCAGAAGGAACAGCCCCGCGATGACCAATGCGCCGCCAAGCAGCAGCGCCGGCGACGCGGTTTCTCCAAGCAGCAGCGCCGAGAACACAATGCCAAACACCGGCACCAGATTGATGTAAGCGCTGCTTGTCATGGCACCGAGCGCCACCACGGCTTCGTAGTACCACAGAAAACCCAGCGCCGAATTGAAGCAACCGACAAAGGCCAGCATCAACCAGGCCGAGGGGTCTCTGAGCAAGGCAGGCAGCACATCGAGATCAAGCGCCGCAAACGGCACGAGCAGGGCGGTGCCGCAGAGCGAGGCGTAATACACCACGGTCAGCGGCGAGTACTGCGTCAAAGGCCGTCGACCCAGCACCGAATACAGCGCCCAACAGGCCGCGCTGGCCAACACCAGACACTCGCCGCGCCCGATATGCCCGCCGCCCAGCGCCGACCATTGCCCGTCGGTCACCACCACCACCGTGCCCAGTATGCCCACCAACAAGCCAAACGCCGCCCACCCGGACGGCAGACGCCGCAGCCAGACGATGTCGAGCAGGGCCACCATCAGCGAGATGCTGGCGAAAATCACGTTCGCACGATTGGCCGCCGTGTACTCCACGCCCATCAGCACGAGCACGTTGTGCAGGCAAATGCCGGTCAGCCCGAGGAGGAAAAAAGTCGGCAGATCGCGTTTTTTAATCGGCTGCAGGGCCAGCGGCCGCACCCGCAGGATGAGCCATAGCGCCAGTGTTGCGAAGAGAAAGCGGCCGGCGGCCAGCGCGTAGGGGGCGTGATAATGCGCGAGCATCCGCCCAAAAATAGGTGACGTGGCCCAGAAAGAGGCCGCCAGAATCAGCTTCAGGTGGATCAGTCGCACAGCGGCCGAAGCTTGCGTCCCCGGCGTGCCGGGTTCAAGTCCCCGGGGCTAAAACCAGTTCGCGTGCGCGCATGCATTCACCGGGAAACTCATCTACCAGATCCGCCATCGTCGCGGCGGTGGCGGACGCATCATCGGCTTTGAGCGCCCGTTCCAGCTGCGCGCTGAGTTCGGCCACCCGGGGAATGCCCAGATTGGCTGAGGAACCTTTAAGGGCGTGTGCCTCCGCGAGCAGTTCGCTACGCGCATCATTGCGTAGTTGTTCGCGCATGCGGGCGATTCGGGCAATGCCGTCGGATTCATAGCGATCGAGAATCGGCAGGATTTCCTGCGTGCCGAGTACCGCCAGCAGTTCGGCGAGTTTTTCCGGCAAACTCGCCGTGTCGGTCGCCACCGGTGATGGGGCAGCTTGAGAGCGCGTCCCGGCGGCAATCTCCATGCCGGTCCACTTGGAGAGCACGCGCTCCAGCTGGCTCATCAACAGTGGCTTCGACAAGAAATCGTGCATCCCGGCCGCCGAGCAGGCCTCGCGGTCGGCCCGTCCGTCATTGGCGGTCATGGCGACGATGCGGGGGCCGTCGCCTGCGGGATAGCGGGCCCTGATGTGTCGGGTGGCCTCCAGCCCGCTCATACCTGGCATCTGGCAGTCCATGAGAATCAGGTCGTAACTGACGCGCCCGACGGCGTCCACGGCCGCAGCGCCGGAATCCACCAGATCTGCGCTGATACCGAGCTTTCTGAGCATGCCAGCGGCAACCGTGAGATTGGTCCGCACATCATCCACCACCAAGACCCTGCGCGTGCCAGATGCCGCCTGCATCGGTTCGGCCGTCGTGGGTCTTGCCTCGCGCCGATCCACGCTGAAGCAGGCGCGGAGACTCGCGAGCAGCGCGCCAGCACGTACCGGCCAATGCAGGGCATCATCCGCCAAGGCCAGCAGCTCATCGCCGGCCGGCCGCTTGCGCAGCCCGGACAACACAATCGCGGGCGTGCGACGGCCCGAACCCAGCGCCTGCAACACGGCGCGCGCCGCGGCCCTGGGTTGGTCCGCCAGCAGCAGTGCATCGTGCGTATCGTCTGCCAGCGTCTGGGGATCGGTCACGGCGTCGACCTGCGCGCCCCAGCCGACCAGCAATTCTTTAAGCGCGTCGCGAATCACCGGGTTTTCGACAAACACCAGCAAGCGGCGACCGGCGAACGGTAATTCACCCACCGTGGCGGGCGTAAGCGGATTGACCAGCACGGTCAGCGGCAGGTGAACCGTGAAGCAGGCGCCCTCGCCCGCAGCCGAATCGAGTGCGATCTCCCCGCCCAGCAGCCGCACCAGACGTCGCGTGAGGCTTAAGCCAATCCCGGTCCCGCCAAAGGCACGATTGACGCGGCCGTCGGCCTGGGTGAAGGGTTCAAAGACGCTGGCATGCAGCGCGGGCTCAATGCCGATGCCGGTGTCTGTGACCGAGACCGTCAAGCCACCACCCACCGAGTCGCGCGCGACGCGCAACACCACCGAGCCCTGCGCCGTGAACTTGACCGCATTCCCAAGCAGGCTTTGCAAAATCTGACGCAGTCGGCCCGGGTCGCTGTCGATGATCGCCGGCACGTCGGCGGCTACCCGCAGCGCCAGCGTGAGACCTTTCTGCTGCGCCTCGTCAGCGACGCGGTCGAGCGCATCCTCGATGACCGGACGCAGTTCAAATTCGCTGCGCTCCGCCTGCAGGCCGCCGGCATCCAGCCGCGAGAAATCCAGAATGGTATTGATCAACTCGAACAGCGCGTTGCCGGACTGAATTGCGATCTGAACGCAGTCCTGCGCTTCAGCCGGCAGCGTTTCGCGCTCCAGCAGCGAGAGCATGCCGAGCACGCCGTTTAGGGGCGTCCGCAGTTCGTGGCTCATGGCCGCCAGAAACGCCGACTTCGCGCGCCCTGCCTGCTCGGCGTCCCGGCGCGCGTTGGCCAGCGCGGCCGCGGCCAGCTTTTCTGCCGAACAATCCTGCAT